>JBJMLD010000044.1:0-17145 GCA_045805545.1 Solirubrobacteraceae bacterium
CTGGCAGGCGAGCGGCATACCGGGCTGGCGCGGGAGATACGGACGCGCGTCGACCGCGGGTGCGGGCTGCTCGAGCAGGGACTCGGCGGCTACGCGGTCAGGCCGGACTACCCGGACTAGCCGGACCTAGGCGGTTCCGGCGGTGCCGGCAGCGACGGCCGGCGGCTCTTCGGCATCCGGGAACGCCTGCTCGATGTCGCTGAGCGTCGGCGGCCGTCCGCGCAGCTGCGCCGGCTTAGCGTCCGGCGCCAGGGCCGCCCGGATGAGATCGAGATGGCGTTGAATGATGTCCGGCTCGATCTGGGAGAGCGAGTAGGCGGCCTCGCAGACGCCCTTCAACAACATCAGCACGTCGATGGCGCTGACGTCCCGGCGAACCTGACCCGCCTCCTGCGCTCCCTCGAGCAAACCCTCGACCGCGCGCACCACGTCGACATGTCCGGCCCGGATCTCGTCGTTGGCCAGCCATGTGTCGGCGATCGCCTCGAACAGCGAGCGGTTGACCTGCTGCTCGCCCGCCATGTGCTCGAGGAGCTCGAACAGCGCCTCCTCCGGGTCGGCCGCGCCGCGCAGAGCGACCCCGCGCTCGGAGACGTCTCGCATACGGAGGACCACGATCGCGGCGATCAGGTGCTCCTTGGTCGGGAAGTTCCGAAACAGCGTGCCTCGCCCGACGCCGGCTTTCTCAGCGATCTCCCCGACGCCGACCTCGAGACCCCGCTCGCGGAAGAGCTCCTGGGCGGCGTCGAGCAGCCGCTGGCGATTTCGCTCGGCGTCGGCCCGGCGCTGCCTCTCCTCTCCAGACATCGCGGTCACATTCTCGCCGATCCCGGTCACAGCTGCCGCCGTTATGCCGGGACCGCCGCACTGGCCAAGTCGGTGTTGAGTTGACGCTCATCGCTCCGGCGGACCATGACAGCCAGGATCACCCCGCCGGCGGCCAGCATGACTGCCGCGGCGGCGAAGGCCACGTGGTAGCCGGAGACCCTCGCCGCCAGCACGCTGGCGCTGCCACTGTGCCCAGCGTCCAGCAGGCTCGACGTCTGGCTCGCGGCCAGCGTCGAGAGGATCGCCAGCCCGAGCGAACCGCCCACCTGCTGCGCGGTGTTGAACAGCCCGGAGGCGAGCCCGGCGTCGTCCTCGCTCACCCCACCGGTGCCGAGCAGCGTGATCGGCACGAACACGAGGCCCATGCCGATGCTGAGCGGCATCAGCCCGGTGAGCAGATCGCCGACATAGCTGCCGTGCACCGGCAGCTGGGTCAGCACGACCAGCCCGGCCGTGGCCAGCGCGATGCCCACGAGGGAGACGTTGCGCACGCCGATCCGCTTGATCAGCTGCTGCGCGATGCCGGCGCCGATGACGATGCCGACCGTGATCGGCAGGAACGCCAGCCCCGCCTTGAGCGGGCTGTAGCCGAGGATCTCCTGCACGTAGAGGGAGGCGAAGAAGAACATGCCGAACATTCCCGAGGCGACGAGCAGCAGGACGATGTCGGCCGCCGTCAGCGTGCGCACGCGGAAGATGCTGAGGCGCACGAGCGGAGCCACGCTGCGGCGCTCTATGGCCACGAACACGGCGATCAACGCGGCGCCGGCGGCCATCAGCCCAATCGTCCGTGCCGAGCCCCAACCGAAGGCCTGGGCCTTGACGATCGCGTAGACCAGCACGACGAGCCCGGACGTGACTGTGACCGCTCCGGCGAGGTCGAACGAGCGATGCTCGGTCTCAACGCGACTCTCGGGGATGTAGCGGAAGGTCAGCACCAGCGCGGCGATGCCGACCGGGACGTTGACGATGAAGATCCACGGCCACGAGGCCAGGTCGGTCAGCACGCCGCCGAGCAGCAGTCCAACGGCCCCGCCGCCGGCCGCGATAGCGCTCCACACGCCAAGCGCCTTGGTGCGGTCCTCATTGTCCGTGAACGTGGTCGTGATGATCGACAGGGCGGCGGGGGACACGAGCGCGCCACCCAGGCCCTGAAGGCCGCGGCCGAAGATCAGCATCCCGGAGGACTGCGCCAGCCCGTTGAGCAGCGAGGCGGCGCTGAACAGCGCAATGCCGGCGGCGAACAGCCGCTTGCGCCCCAGCAGGTCAGCCGCCCGGCCACCCAGGAGCAGGAACCCGCCGAAGATCAGCGTGTACGCATTCACCACCCACTGAAGGTCCGCGGGGGAGAAGTGCAGGCCGCGCTGAATCGAAGGCAGCGCGACATTCACGATCGTCGCGTCGAGCACGACCATAAACTGGGCAAGACAGGCGATCACCAGGATCAGCCAGCGATTCGTCGACATTTTCTCTGTCATTGAGGCTCCTGAAGATGTAAACTGGACTGGGCGGTCCGCTTACGATATCACGAACCGGACCGATCGGTCCGCTTATGTGATCAGGTTCACACGGGCTACCGGAGCCGCCAACCTGCGGGCGCCAAAGGATGGAGGGGGCCGCACGGCCACACCTCGCGCGCCAAGCCGACCAACCAGCGACTCGCACCCAAGCGCAGCCGGTGTGGCCGTGCGGCCCGCTACCATCCCCACTGTTCGGAACGAAAAGAAGAGAAACGAAGCACTTCGCCGACCGAAGGGCGGAGAGAAGAAGGGAATTGAATATGTCTGACGCCGTGACGCGCGTGTCTGTCGAGATCGCAGGCGCAGAGATCTCGTTCGAGACCGGCAAGTTGGCCAAGCAGGCCTCCGGCGCCGTAGTCGTCCGTTCGGGCGACACGATGGTCCTTTGTACCGCCACCGCGGGGAATCTCCGCGATGTCGATTTCCTCCCACTGACTGTGGATGTGGAGGAGCGTATGTACGCAGCCGGGAAGATTCCCGGCTCTTTCTTTAAGCGCGAGGGACGCGCGGGGGAGAAGGCGACGCTTACCGCGCGCCTGATCGACCGCCCGGTCCGGCCCTTGTTCCCCAAGGGCTGGCGCTATGAGACCCAGCTGGTGGCGTTGCCGATCTCGGTCGACCACGTCAACCCTTACGACATGCTGGCGATGAACGGCGCCTCCGCGGCGCTGATGGTCTCGCACATCCCGTTCCCGACGCCGGTCGGCGCCGTGCGGATCGGCAAGGTCGAGGGCAATTTCGTCGTGAACCCCAACGAGGAGGACCTCGGTGAGAACACCGAGCTCGACCTGATCGTGGCGGGAACCGACGACGCGATCCTGATGGTCGAGGCGGGCGCGAGCGAGATCCCCGAAGCGGAGATCCTCGACGCGCTCGACATCGCGCACACCGAGATCAAGAAGCTCTGCCAGATCCAGCGCGAGCTGGCCGCTCAGGCCGGCAAGGCGAAGATCGAGGTCGAGGTGCCGCAGGCCGACCCCGAGCTCCTCGAGCAGATCAAGGCCTCGCACGGCGAGGCGCTGGGCCAAGCGACCCAGGTCGAGGACAAGCTCGAGCGCCAGGACGCCACCAAGGCGGTCGAGGAGGCCGTGCTCACCCACTACTCCGGCGATCCCGAGGCCGACACCTACGCCGAGTACCGCAAGCGGGCGCAGCTCGCGTTCGACAAGCTCGAGAAGTCGATCATCCGCGAGCGGATCGCCGTACACAAGCGGCGTCCGGACGGTCGTCAGGCCGACGAGATCCGCCCGATCAATATCGAGGTCGGCATTTCGCCCCGGGGCCACGGTTCCGCGCTGTTCACGCGCGGCCAGACCCAGGCCCTGTCGGTCGTGGCGCTAGGCACGACGCGTGAGGAGATGCGGCTCGACACGCTCGGCCTGGAGACGGCCAAGCGCTACTTCCACCACTACAACTTCCCGCCGTTCAGCGTCGGGGAGGCTGGCTTCATGCGCGGCCCCAAGCGCCGCGATATCGGCCACGGCGCGCTCGCCGAGCGGGCACTCGTGCCGATGATCCCGAGCCAGGAGCAGTTCCCCTACACCGTCCGGGTTGTCTCGGACATCCTCGAGTCAAACGGCTCGAGCTCGATGGCCTCGGTGTGCGGCTCAACCCTCAGCCTGATGGACGCCGGTGTCCCGATCAAGGCTCCAGTCGCCGGTATCGCGATGGGCCTGATCAAGGAGGGCGATGACTACATCATCCTCACGGACATCGCCGGCGTCGAGGATCACCTCGGCGACATGGACTTCAAGGTCGCCGGTACGCAGGACGGGATCACCGCTCTGCAGATGGACATCAAGATCACGGGCGTCACGTTCGAGATCATGCGCGACGCGCTGGCCCAGGCCAAGATCGCCCGCGAGTTCATCCTCGGCGAGATGGGCAAGGTCATCGATCAGCCGCGGACCGAGCTGTCCAAGCACGCTCCGCGGATCTCCTCGATCAAGATCGATCCCGAGAAGATCGGCCTGCTCATCGGCAAGGGCGGCGAGACGATCCGGGCCCTCCAGGAGGAGTTCGAGTCCCAGATCGACGTCAACGACGAGGGCCAGGTCCTGGTCTACGCGGCCGACGGCGAGCGCGGGGACGCCCTCGTCGACCGGATCCGCTCGATGACCAAGGAGGTCGAGGTCGGCGATGAGTTCACCGGAAAGGTCGTCAAGACGACCACGTTCGGCGCGTTCATCGAGCTGGCCAAGGGAACCGACGGTCTCCTGCACATCTCCAACGTCGCTCCCGGCCGGCGCATCGCCACCGTGGAAGAGGTGCTGGAGAAGGGCGATGAGCTGGGCGTGCGCGTCGTCGAGGTGGACCGCGAGCGTGGCCGGATCGGCCTGCGCCTGGCCGACGATCCTGAGATCGCCGGCAAGAGCGCGGACGAGCTGGCCACCGTCGGCAGCGGCGACAGCGGCCCCCCGCGGCGTGACCGTGGCGGCCGTGACGGCCGTGACCGCGGTCCGCGCGGGCGTGACCGTGGACCGCGCGACGCTGACCGCGGGCGCGACGGCGACCGCGGCCGCGATGCCGGTCGGGTTCGCGATCGCGATCCCGATCGACCGCGCTCCTAGCCACCCAGGTCAGAGCTCGTGGCGCAAGAGCACCGGCTGACGACGCTCGAGTCGGGCGTCCGGATCGTGACGGAGGCCATGCCCTCCGTCCGGTCCGTGTCGCTTGGCTTCTGGATTGGCACGGGGTCGCGCTTCGAGCGCAACTCCGAAGCAGGCCTCTCGCACCTGCTCGAGCACCTGCTGTTCAAAGGCTCATCGAAGTACGCCTCGCTCCAGATCGACCAGATCTTCGATGGCATGGGAGCAGAGCTGAACGCCGGCACGGGCAAGGAGACGACCTCCGTCTACGCCCGGGTGATCGACCAGCACGTGCCCGAAGCGATCGACGTGATGGCCGACATGGTGTTTCGGCCGGCACTGAACGACGTCGAGTCCGAGCGCGCGGTGATCCTGGAGGAGATCGCCATGTACGAGGACGACCCGCAGGAGAAGGTGTTCGACGTCCTCGGCGGGGCCGTGTTCGGCGCTCACCCGCTGGGGCGGGCGATCATCGGGCGTGCGCCGGTCATCGCCGAGACACCGGTGTCCGAGATCGGGCGCTTTCACGCCACTCGCTACGTGCCTTCGAACATCGTCATAGCTGCCGCGGGCGCGATCGAGCACGAGGCGTTCGTGGAGCTGGTGGCCGAGCGCGTCGGCGGCGATCCGGCCGTGCACATCGACCGTCCGGATCCGGCCCCGGGCGAGACGCCGCATCAGCGCCGCTTCGAGCGCAAGGACACCGAGCAGTACCACGTGTGTCTCGGCGGCGTCGGGCTCTCCCGCCACGACGACCGGCGGTTCGCGCTTCGCGTGCTCGACACGATCTTCGGCGGCACGTCGTCCTCCCGGCTGTTCCAGGAGGTGCGCGAGCGGCGCGGCCTGGCCTACTCGGTGTATTCGTTCACCAGCGCCTATCAGGACACGGGCCAGGTCGGCCTGTACGTGGGCACGAGGACCGACAACCTCGGCGAGGCGATGGAGGTAGTCGCGCGCGAGCTCCATCGCCTACGCGAGAGCCCAGCGAGTGACGACGAGCTGGCCCGCGCCAAGGAGAACCTGAAGGGCCGCGTAGTGCTCGCGCTGGAGTCGACCGGCGCGCGGATGAACCGGCTCGGCTCGGAGATCCTGGCCGGTGCGCCGCTGCTGTCGCTCGATGAGGTCGTAGAGCGGATCGAGGCGGTGTCGCTGGACGATCTGGCCGGGCTCGTGGCCGAGCTGTGGCCCGCGGAGCGGCTCTCGGCGGCCGGGATCGGGCCTGAGGAGGCGAAGTTCGACGAAGCGCTCGGCGCCGTCGAGATCGAGCCGCAGCCCGAGGCCGTGCATTGATCAAGGTTGCCGTCGCCGGCGCCGCAGGCCACATGGGGCAGACGGTGTGCGGCGCCGTCGAAGGCGCGGAGGACATGACACTCACCGGCAAGGCCGACCCGGCACTCGGCACGAGCGTCGAAGAGGTACTCGACCAAGCCGAGGTTCTGGTCGACTTCACGATCCCCGCGACCGCCGTCGAGAACGCAAGACGCGCCGTGGCAAGAGGCGTGCATGTGGTCATCGGCACGACCGGGTTCGACCCGTCCGAGCTGAGCGGCGCCACCGGCGCGAACATCTTCATCGCTCCCAACTTCGCCATCGGCGCTGTGCTGATGATGCAGTTCGCCGCCCAGGCGGCCAAGCACATGGCGGGCGCCGAGATCATCGAGCTGCACCGCGACGGCAAGCTTGACAAGCCGAGCGGCACGGCCGCTCGGACGGCAGCGCTGATGGGCGGCGATGTCCCGATTCACTCGGTGCGGCTGCCCGGGCTGGTCGCCCACCAGGAAGTGATCTTGGGCGACGTTGCCCAAATCCTGACGATCCGCCACGACTCGCTCAGCCGGGAGTCGTTCATGCCGGGCGTGCTGCTCGCTATCCGCCGCGTGGGTTCTCTCAGCGAGTCGCCGACGGTCGGACTCGAGAAGCTCCTCTAGCCGCGGCCGGCGCGCGGCCGCCCCGCCTCCTTGCGCCGTAGCGCGGCCCCGACGACGGCCTGCACGAGCTCGACGTAGCGCTCCGCCGCATCGTCGCGGCCGATCTCAGGACGATCGAGCCACCAGTTGGCCAACGACTCACCGGCCCCGACGATCATGTGCGCGATCGCATCGGCATCGGAGTCGTCCAGCGCAGGAGGGACCGGAGAGTCGAGCATCCGCCGCACCGCGTCCGTGATCTGACTGCGCAGGACGGCGACCTGATCGGCGAGCGGCTGGCTCGAGGCGGCCTCGCGGAACAACACCGTCCACCCGTCGCGGTGCTCCTCGACGAAGGCCAGGAACTCCGTGATGCGCGCGCGCAGACGCTCGACCGGCGACTGATGCGTGCCGGCCGCGCCGAGCAGCCGGTCCAGTAGCTCGCGGCCGTTGCGGTCGATATAGGCCAGGTACAGGCCTTCCTTGGAGCCGAAGTAGGCGTACAGCATCGGTTTCGACACGCCGGCGAGGGAAGCGATCTCATCCATCGAGCCGGCGTGGAAGCCGCTGCGGGCGAACACCTGTCCGGCCACATCGAGGATCAGCTGCTCGCGAACCGCCCGCGGCACGCCACGCGTTCCCCCTTTGCGGCCTGATCTTGCGGCGTTTGCCGACACGTGTTAGGGAAGGTACCCGGCTGGATATTACTTACGAGTAGATGCCGGAGAAAGGTGCTCCCCCCGCCGTTCATCCGATCCAGCGCCGGGTGCTGAAGGCCCTCGGGGCGCTTAGCTCGCCGCTGCTCGTCGACGATTACCTGGAGCTGATCAACCCGCTCTGGTCGACGCGCGAGCTGCGCGGGCGGATCGAGGAGATCAAGCACGAGACCGAGGATGCGGCCACGGTGCACATCAAGCCCGGCTACCGCTGGCCGGGACACAAGCCCGGGCAGTACCTGCGCATCGGCCTCGACATCGAAGGCGTCCGGCACTGGCGCGCGTACTCACTGACCTCCGACCCGTGGCGCGAGGACGGCCTGATCAGCATCACGGTCAAGAACGTCGATGAGGGGAAGGTCTCCCCGTACCTCGTCCGCCGCGGCCGGCCCGGCACGATCGTCTCGCTCGGTGGCGTCGAGGGCGACTTCGTCCTGCCGGAGGACCCGCCGGAGAAGCTGCTGTTCATCAGCGCCGGCAGCGGGATCACCCCGATCATGAGCATGCTCCGGCATCTCGACCACTGCGACGAAGTCAACGACGTCGCCGTCCTGCACTCGGCCCGGCACACCGATGACGTGATCTTCGGCCCGGAGCTCCGGGCCCTGGCGGACAAATACGGCGGGTTCACCCTGCACGAGCAGCTGACTCGCGAGCACGGCCGGATGGGGCCAGGTGATCTCGACCGCCTGTGCCCGGACTGGAGCGAGCGCGAGACCTACTTATCTGGCCCGTCGGAGATGCTCGACGCGTTCAGCGAGCACTGGGACGCCCACGGCGACTGCGACATGCTCCACATGGAGCGCTTTCAGCCCAAGCTGGGTCTTGGCGAGGCCGGCGAGGG
This sequence comes from Solirubrobacteraceae bacterium, assembly GCA_045805545.1. Classification (GTDB taxonomy): domain Bacteria; phylum Actinomycetota; class Thermoleophilia; order Solirubrobacterales; family Solirubrobacteraceae; genus Palsa-465. Next base: position 8,404 of record JBJMLD010000044.1, read on the forward strand.
CGAAGGGGGACCGATCAAGTTCCTCGACTCCGACTGCGAGACCGAGTCCGACGGCAAGATGCCGATCCTCGTGGCCGGGGAGGAGGCAGGACTCGACCTGCCATACGGGTGCCGAGAGGGCATCTGTCATACGTGCGTGGGCGAACTTAGCTCCGGGCGCGTTCGCGACCTTCGCAACGGCGAGGTCTATGGCCAGGAGGGCGAAGTGATCAGGACGTGCATCAGCGCGCCCGAGGGACCGATCGAGATCGACCTGTAACCGACTTCACGAGGAAACCGCATGGCAACCGTCACCGAGAACGGCCACCGAACCAATGGCCACGTCGCGATCGACACTTCTGAGAACCCGCTGCACCGACTCACCCCCGACCAGATCGAAGCTATCGGCCGCGAGTTCGACCAGCTCCACGAGCAGGTCAAGGCCGATCTCGGCGACCGCGACGCGCGCTACATCCGCTCGATGATCGGGCTCCAGCGGCGGCTGGCCCTGATCGGGCGTTTCGAGCTAATCGCCTCGCGCTGGCGGATTCCCTGGCTGCTCGGCGCCAGCACGCTCGGCATGGCCAAGATCCTGGAGAACATGGAAATCGGCCACAACGTCCTGCACGGGCAGTGGGACTGGATGAACGACCCGGTGATCAACTCGCGGGCCTGGGACTGGGACACTGCCTCGACGGCCGAGGCGTGGCGGCATTCCCACAACTTCGTCCACCACACCTACACGAACATCCTCGGCAAGGACAAGGATCTCGGCTACGAGATCATGCGGATCGACCCGAACCAGAAGTGGCATCCGTTCTATCTGCTCCAGCCGATCTACAACATCCTGCTGGCCTGGCTGTTCGAATGGGGCGTCGCGTTCCACGACATGGACTTCGAGGCGATTCGCTCCGGCGAGAAGGACATGAAGCAGGTTCGCAAGGAGCTGAAGGGGATTGCCGGCAAGGCCCGCACCCAGATCCAGAAGGACTACATCGCCTGGCCGTTGATCAGCGGGCTCCTCATGACGCTGATCGAGAGCGGTGTGTTCGCGGTGCGCGAGCACTCGGAGAAGGCTTCCAAGAACCCCAAGGTCCAGGCCAAGCGCGCCGCGCGCAAACTGCGCCGCAAGAACGGCTCGACCGTCAAAGGTGTGGTGCGCGAACTGGCGGCGCGCAAGTCGTTCCGCCAACCGTTCATCCGCACGCTGCAGGCCAACGTCGTGGCCAACCTGATTCGCAACGTGTGGGCCTACGCGATCATCTTCTGCGGACACTTCCCCGATCAGACGTACACGTTCACCCAGGAGGAGACCGAGGACGAGTCGCGGGGCGGCTGGTACGTGCGCCAGCTGACCGGAGCCGCCAACATCGACGGCGGTCCGCTGTTCCACGTAATCAGCGGCAACCTCGGCTACCAGGTCGAGCACCATCTGTATCCCGACATGCCGAGCACGCGCTATGGGGAGATCGCGCCGAAGGTCCGCGAGATCTGTGAGCGCTATGACCTGCCGTACAACACCGGCCCGTTCCACCAGCAGCTCGGCATGGTGCAGCGCTCGATCCTCCGGCTCGCCTTCCCGGGCGGCAAGCCGCGGCCGAAGCCGGGTCCATACAAGGGCCCGCTGGTGCGTGGCAAGGGCGAGAAGGACTCGCCCGCCCTGGCGGCGCAGCAAAGTTAGAGGCGGCGCGCCCTGGCGCCCCGGCTCAGAGGTGGATGACTAGCTCGAGCGCGCCGTGATCGACGCCGGTGACCTCGGTCCGGCCAAGCTCCTCGGCTAGCGCTCGAGCGCCGCGGTTCTCGCTCAGCATCGTGGCTTGGAAGTGGCGGATGCCGGCGCGCAATGCGCGGGCGCGAAGCTCGCGCATCAGCGCCCGGCCGACGCCACGCCGCTGCCACTCGTCGGCGACTTCGACCGCGATGTCGGCCACGTCGAATTCGTTCAGGCGTACATAACGTGCGGTGCCGAGCGGGCGGCGCGGCACGTCATCGAACGCGATCACGGTCTCGGCATGCCAGTGGTCGATCTTGATCAGCTGCTCCAGCTCGGCGCGCGAGGGGTCACGGCGCGGGAACAGGAAGCGCTGATAGCGCGACTGCGCCGACAGGCGCGAGAACACGAAGGCCAAGGCGGCGCGGTCGCTCCGATCGAGTGGGCGGATCGTCATCGCCTCGCTCCCGGGTCCGTGATGAGCAGCGCGCGAACCGGTCCGCGGCGCGACTCGTAGATGTGTGGGACGTCGGCGGGAAACGTGGCGTAGTCACCGCTCGCCAGCTCGGTGGCGCGCTCGACGGGACCAGCGATCAGTTTGCCCTGAACGATGTACACGTGGACGCGGCTGCCGGGGGGCTGCGGTTCGAGCTCGGTGAGGACGCCGGGATCGAGCGCCAGCTCGGTCACCTCGAGATGGCCGGCCGGCTCGATCGCCTCGAGTGCCCGGCGTCGCACCCCGTCCTCGCCGGTGGTCGCCGACAACGCCGCGCGCACGACCCGGATGTCGTCCGGAGCGTGGTTCTCCAGTAGCTCGGCCAGCGGCACGCGCAGCGCGCCGGCCAGGCTGGCCAGCGTGTCGACCGTCGGGTTAGAGCGGCCGTTCTCGACCCCGGACAGCGTCGCCTTGCTCATCTGCGTCGCCCGCGCCAACTCGGACAGAGACAGGTGCCGGGCGATCCGCAGCCGCCGCAGGTTCGCCGCCAGCAGCTGCTGCACCTCATTTGTCTGATCGGCTACCATGACAAACGCACCGTTCAGTATAACGAACGCTTCAAAGCGCCATGACTGCCATGACTGATGTGACCTTTTACTTCGATGTCGGCTCGCCCTACGCGTACCTGGCGGCCGAGCGCGTGCCGGCCCTGCTCCCAGAGCCGGTCCGCTGGCAGCCGGTACTCCTGGGCGGCCTGTTCAAGCTCACCGGCCGCAGCTCCTGGGCCCTCGGCGACTACCGGCGCCGGCAATCGGGGATGGCCGAAATCGAGCGCCGGGCCCGGGCCTACGGACTGCCACCGATTCTCTGGCCCGATCCGTGGCCGACTGACTATCTCGGCGCCATGCGGGTGGCGACGTACGCCTTCGAGCAGGGCCGCGGGCGCGAGTTCACGCACGCCGCGATGCGCGCCGCCTTCCAGCAAGGACATGAGCTGAGCATCTCCGCTCACGTCCTCGACGCCGCCGCTCAGGCCGGGTTGGATCGGGCGGCCGCGTCAGCCGCGATGGCCGACCCACGGATAAAAACCGTCCTGCGCGAAGCCACGGATGCCGCGCACGGGCGGGGGGTGTTCGGGGTGCCAACGGTGGCGATCGGCGACGAGCTGTTCTGGGGCGACGATCGACTCGAGGACGCCGTGGCGCAGCTGCGGGCGGTTGCGCGTTAAGAAGCCGTCAAAGTTGGCCCGAGACCGTTTTAGGCGTGCGTTCACCGCGGTATGTTGTGAGCGTTAACAGTTTTGTGCATCAGCAGGGAGGGCCGTGATGGCGTGGACCAAGACCGTGCTTGTGGTCGCCAATGTGACCGCGACCTCGGATGAGCTTCTGGAGGCACTGAAAGCGCAGGCGCAGCGCGAGCCGACGAAGTTCAACCTGATCATCCCCGCCACGCCATTCGGCGGGGGGCGCAAGGCCGCCATCGAGAAACTGTCGAGCGCGCTCGAGCATCTGCGCGCCGCCGGGCTGCAGGCAGAGGGCAGCGTGTGTGATCCCGATCCCGTCGGCGCGGTCACCGAGGCCTGGGACCCGAAGCGCTTCGACGAGATCATCGTCTCAACGCTGCCGATGAAGTTCTCGAAGTGGCTGCATGCGGGACTGCCTGAGCGGATCATCAAGCTCACCGGGGCGCCCGTCACCCACGTCGTCTCACAGCCTCCCAAGCCAAGTGTCGAGACCGTGCCACCACCGGCCCGCGAAGAGGGCGTGAGTGGAGTGATGCGTCCACTCTCAGTGCTCGGCTGGGGCGCGGCCAAAGACTGACCCGCGCTGGCGGCGCGGCCGCGGCCGCCCTGCGGGTGGCGCCCCTGCGATAATCCGTGCCGATGACCGCGAATCTTGGCGCGATCCTGACCGCAATGGTCACGCCCTTTGACGCCGACGGGCGCCTCGACGAGGATGCCGCCGTCCGGCTGATGAACCACCTGGTCGAGCATGGCTCGGACGGGCTCGTCCTGTGTGGCACGACCGGGGAGGCCGCGACGCTGAACGACGACGAGCATCTGCGGGTGATCGAGCTGGCCGTCAACGAGATGAAGGGCCGCTGCACGATCGTCGCCGGCGTTGGCTCGAACGACACCCGCCACGCGGTGATGCTGACCGAGCGGGCGAGCGAGCTGGGACCGGACGCCCTGCTCTCGGTCAACCCGTACTACAACCGCCCGAGCCGGCGCGGGATCATCCGCCATTACGAGGAGGTCGTGCGCGCCACGGATCTCCCGATCCTCCTCTACAACATCCCGCAGCGCACGGGGTCGGACATGCCGAACGATCTGCTCGCCGAGCTGGCTCAGCTCGAGCACATCGTCGGCGTCAAGCAGGCCAACCCAGACAATCTCGACCACGTCGACGGCATGCAGATCTACGCCGGCAATGACGACATGCTGGCCGACGTGCTCGACATGGGCGAGCCGGGCGGGATCCTCGTCGCCGCCCACATCTTCGGCGATGAGATGCGGCGGATGGTCGACGAGCCCGAGCGCCGGCACGAGATCGACGCGAGCCTCACCGATGTCTATCGCGACATGGCCATCGCGCCGGCGGCGTGCAGCACCAAGGGGGCGCTGAACCTGCTCGGCCTCGACGTCGGCGTGCCGCGGCTGCCGTACGTCGAGCTCGACGAGCGGGAGACCGCGACGATCCGGGCGATGCTGGAGCGTCACGGCATGCTGCAAGCCGCCCGGGCGTGAGCAAGACGCTAAGGGTCCTGCCCCTCGGCGGGCTGGGCGAAATCGGCAAGAACATGACGGTCGTCGAGTACGACGGCCGCATCGTCGTGGTCGACACCGGCCTGCGCTTCCCGACCACCGACATGCTCGGAATCGACCTCGTCCTGCCCGACTTCACCTACCTGCGCGACCGCGCCGAGGACATCGAGGCGATCGTCGTCACCCACGGACACGAGGACCACATCGGCGCGATGCCGTGGGTGCTCAAGGAGCTCGGCGGCGCTAACGCGCCGGTCGTCTACGGCGGGCGCCTGACGATCGCCATGGCGCGCTCGAAGCTCGATGAGCACAACCTCCGCGACGCCCCGCTCGAGGACGTCGTGCCCGGCGAGACGATCGACGCCGGCCCGTTCAGCATCGAGCTGATCCATATGACTCACTCGATCCCGGACGCCGCCGCGGTGGCGCTGCGCACCGAGCTCGGCACCGTCCTGGTCACCGGTGACTACAAGTTCGATCAGACGCCGGTCGACGGCTCGCCGGCCGACGTCTCGCGCCTAGCCGAGCTCGGACGTGAGGGCCTGCTGCTCCTGTGCGGCGACTCGACCAACGCCGACCGACCGGGGTTCTCGCCGTCCGAGCGTACGATCGGCCCGCACCTGGAAGAGGTGTTCTCGCGCGCTGATGGCCGCATCGTGGTCACGAGCTTCGCCTCCAACATCCATCGCGTGCAGCAGGTCGTCGACGCCGCCGCCGCACTCGGGCGCAAGGTCTCTTTGGTCGGCCGCTCGATGCGCAAGAACGTCAACATCGGCCGCTCGCTCGGTCACATCGACGTCCCCGAGGGCATCCTGATCCCGCCCCAGGAGGTCGAGGACTGGCCTGACCACAAGGTGATAGTGATCTCGACCGGATCGCAGGGCGAGCCGCTGTCCGCGCTGCGCCGGATGGCCCACAACGATCACCGCATGATCAAGCTGCACGAGGGCGACACCGTCGTGTTCTCGGCCACGCCGATCCCGGGCAACGAGCGCGCCGTCAACGAGACCGTCGACCGGCTCTACCACATCGGCTGCCACGTGATCACGCCGCGCGACGCCCCGATTCATGCCTCGGGGCACGGCTACGTCGAGGAGCTCAAGCTGATGCTCAACCTGGTCAAGCCGCGCTACGTGCTCCCGATCCTCGGCGACCACAAGCGCATCCACCTGCATGCCGAGCTGGCCGACGCTGTGGGAATCGACCCCGACGACGTGTTCCGCGGCGAGAACGGGTTGCCGCTCGAGATCGACGAGCACGGTGCCCGCTGGGCCGAGCGCGAGCAGTCGGGCATGATCTTCGTCGACGGCGTCGACATCGGCGATCCAGGCGACGCCGCGCTGCGCGACCGGCGGATGCTCTCGGCCGACGGCATCTTCATAGTGGTCGCGACGATCTCTGAGCAGAGCGGACAGCCAGTGGCCGAGACCGAGGTGATCTTCCGGGGCGTTCCGTTCGTCGAGCAGGCCGATGGGCTGGTCGAGGAGATCCGCGAAGAGGTCGACCGCTCACTTCAGCGCGCGGCCAACGGCGGAGTGCGCGAGATCGACCTGCTTCAGCAGGAGCTCCACGATGACTTGGCGGCGTTCGTTTACGACCGGCTCCGGCGCCGGCCGATGGTGCTGCCCGTCGTGGTCGAAGTCTGAGCCTGGCCGTTCGTCGTGGCACCCGGCTCGCTCGGCTCGGTCTGGGCCGAGTGCGCGGGCTCGCCCTCGAGCGGCATCGTGATCAGAAACCGGGTCCCGTGGCCCCTGGCCGGCTGGTCGAGCGTCACCGTGCCGCCGTGTGACTCCACCACGGCCCGCACGATGGCCAGCCCAAGCCCCGAGCCGCGGCCCCCGTCGCGCCCGCCGCGGACGAAGCGCTCGAAGATCCGCTGCTCGATCTCCGGGGGAATCCCGGGGCCGTCGTCTTCGACGATCATCAGCGCGGAGTTCTCGAAGGTCGCGGTGGAGGCCCGGACGTGAGTACCCGGCGGCGTGTGCCGCAACGCGTTCTCGATCAGGTTGAGCGTCAGCCGGTGTAGGTCGTCGCGTACGCCGAACACGACCGCCGGACCCGCCTCGATCGTCAGGTCGTGATCGTCGGCCACCGGGCCGAGTTCGCCGGCCGCTTCCATCAAGACGCCGGCCAGGTCGGTCGACCGGCGCGGCTGGTCGCGCTTGGCATCGGCGCGGGCCAACAGCAGCAGATCGCCGACCAGGCGGCGCATCCGCCGGGTCGAGCGCAGCGCGGCCTGGGCGGTGTCGGCCTGCTCGCCCTCGAGCTCCTCGGCCAGCAGCTCGAGGTTGGCCAGCACGCTGGTGAGCGGTGTGCGCAGCTCGTGCGAGGCGTCGGCCACGAACTCGCGCTGGCGATCGAGCATCGCCTCCGTGTCGGCGCGCGCCGAATCGAGCGCCCCGAGCATGCCTTCCAGGGTGCGCGCCAGCTCGGCCACCTCGTCGTCGGCCTCGGGGTGGGGGACGCGGCGGCGGGGATCGCGCGTGCGCTCGATCTCGCGCGCCGCGTCGCTCAGCTCCCTGACCGGCCGGATCGCGCGCTGGGCCGTCGCGAGCCCGGCCAGCAGGGCCAGCACGGTGCCGCCGAGCACGCCGAGGATGAGGAAGAAGCGCACGCGCGAGAGCGTGTGCTCGGTGTCCGATAGCGGTCGCGCGTAGAGCAACGTCAGCTCGCCCTCGGGCTTCGCGGTAAGCGTCCGCACAGCGACCAGGTAGCCGTCCTGCGAGTAGCTGCCGTCGCTCGTCGGCGGCGCGACGCCGAACAGGGGGGAGGGGGGACCGGCCTTGGCGCCCTTGATCCGCACCTGGTCCTGGGTGCAGAGCTCGTCGCCCTGGTCGAAGATCCGGATCTGGGCGTGCTCGACGCTCGCGTAGTCGCTCAGGCGCACCGACGTGTGCTTGCAGTTCAGGTTCAGGCCGGTGAACTGGAGCTTGTGGTTCAGGCCGGAGCGGAGCTGGTCGGCCGCCGTATTGACCTCATCGTGGAACTGGCCGCGCACCTGCCGCGTGGTGAGCACGCCGACGATGGCCGCGAACCCGGCCAGGATCACGAAGGTCAGGGCCGCAGAGCCGCCGGCCAGCCGCCAGCGGATCGGGACCTTCCTATACGCGGAGAACGTAGCCCGCGCCGCGGATCGTATGTAGTAGCCGAGCCTCGCCACCGGCTTCCAGCTTCCTCCGGAGGTTGGAGACGAACACCTCGATCGTGTTCGTCATCGAGAATGGGTCATAGCCCCAGACTTCGTCGAGCAGGCGCTGGCGCGAGATCACGATGCGCTCGTTGCGCATCAGGTATTCGAGCAGCTCGAACTCGCGCTGGGTGAGATCGATCGTCCGCTCGCCGCGGGTGACCTCGTGCGTGTCGGGGTTGAGCTTCAGATCGCCGACGGTGATCGTCGCCTGACCGCGCGGCGGACGCCGCCTGAGCAGGGCGCGCAGCCGGGCCAGCAGCTCCTGGCGCTCGAACGGCTTGACCAGATAGTCGTCGGCGCCGCTGTCGAGGCCCGCGACGCGCGATTCCACCGCGTCGCGCGCGGTCAGTACGAGGATCGGCACGTCATCGGACTGGCGCAGCGTCTTGGCCACTTCGATCCCGTCCAGGCCGGGCAGTCCGAGGTCGAGGATGACCAGGTCGGGGAGGAAGGCGTGGCTCACGTCCAGCGCGCTGATCCCGTCGCCGGCGATCTTCACGTCGTAGCCCTCCATGCGCAGGCTGCGCTGGAGCACCTGTGCGATCGCGTCGTCATCCTCCACCACCAGCACCCGCGGTGGGCGTTCGTAGTCGACCGTCATGTTTCCGGCATGGTACGGCGGTTTCATAAGCGTTTCTTGAGGGCGCGGCCCGGCGCCGGCA
>JBJMLD010000045.1:0-13204 GCA_045805545.1 Solirubrobacteraceae bacterium
ATCGAGATCGGCGACCGCCACGAGACCGGCGCCCTGGCGAGCCATTTCGACGGCGATCGCGCGACCGATGCCCTGACCGGCGCCGGTGATAAGCGCGATCTTCCCATCGAGCATGCGCGGACCTACAGGGCGGCGGCGAGCAGCTCGGGCACGCGGACGATCTTCACGCGCGGCCGCCCGTGGGGCTCGCCGGCGCGTCGTTCGCGCTCGTCGATCGCGCGCCAGCCGTCCCAGCTGATTGCGCTCGGAACGCGCTCGAGGATCCAGTCGCCCGCCTCGCTCCCCGGCTCGCGCAGCGCGCCCGTCTCGGAGTCTTCGACGATCTTGGCCACGGTGTCGGCGGCGTCTTTCTTGTTCGTCCCGATCACGCCGCTCGGGCCGCGCTTGATCCATCCGACGACGTACTCGCCGCGGTGTGAGCGTGACTCCTCGTCGCACACGCGGCCGCCGGCGTTGCGGATCAGGCCGCGCCGCTCGTCGAACGGCACGTCGTCGACGGGCCGTCCGCGGTAGCCGATCGAGCGCAGCACGAGGCCGCACTCGATCTCCTCCACTTCACCCGTGGCGACGGCACGCAGGCCGCCGTGCCGATCCGGCTCGATCCGGTTGCGCACCACCTGCATTGACGCGACCGGGCCGTGCTCCCCTTCGCCCAAGAGCGCGACAGGGGAGCGGAGGAAGCGCAGCGAGATCCGGTGGCTGTGGCCACCCGACCCTCGCCGGGCAAAGTCACGCAGAAGCTCGACGTTTCGCCGCGTGGCCGCGTCGGCCTCGTCCTCGAGCCAGCGCGCGCTGTGCTCGTCGAGTTCGAGCTCGGAGGGCTCGACGTGCACGTCGGCGCGGGTGAGCTCGCCCAGCTCTCGCAGCTCGGGGTTGGTGAATGCGGCCTGCGCCGGTCCTCGGCGCCCGAGCACGACGACCTCCTCGATTCCAGCGCGGGCCAGCTCGCCCAGCGCGTGATCGGCGGTGTCTGTCAAAGCAAGCTCGGAGGGCTCGAGCACCAGCATCCTGGCCACGTCGACGGCGACGTTGCCGTTACCGATGACGACGGCCCGGCGAGCCGTGAGGTCGAACTCCTCATCGGCGGCGTGGGGGTGGCCGTTGTACCAAGCCACGAACCGGGTCGCGGCGTACGAGCCGGGCCGGTGCTCGCCGGGGATGCCGAGGCGATTGTCATCCGCTGTGCCGATCGCGTAGATCACCGCGTGATAGCGCTCGAGCAGCTCGCCGCGCGAGATGTCGGTTCCGAGCTCGACGCCGCCGAAGAAACGGAACCCGGCTTTGCCGGCCGTCCGGTCGAAGACCCGCGTGACCAACTTGATCTTCGGATGGTCGGGAGCGACGCCGGCCCGCACCAGTCCGAACGGAGTCGGCAGAGCGTCGATCAGGTCGACCGCGAATCCAGCCTCGAGCAGCTGGTCGGTGGCATAGAAGCCGGACGGTCCGGCGCCGATCACCGCGGCCCGCGGTTGGGAATCGATGGACGTCATACGGAGGCTCTCAAGGTGTCGCGTACCGGAGCCTGGCTGATCGCCTCGGCGGCCGCTCGTCCTTCCGAGATCGCGTGGGCCACGCGCCTCGGCACGACCGCATCGCCGATCACACGGACGCTGGAGTTCGCCGGCACCAGCCGACTCCACTCGCGCGGACGGCGCTCGCCGACTACGACGACCGTATCGACGGCGAGGACCTCGGTCTGCCCGGAGAGCGTGTTGCGGAGCTCGGCAGCACCTTCGCTCAGCGCCTCCAGTGCGGTCAGGGGACGGACTTCAACCGGGGCGCCGCGGAGCCTGGCCAGGAGCTGCACCCGGCCCTCCGGCGCCAGGCTCGAGCCGAAGGCCGCGCCGGGCGTGACCATCGTGATCCGCTTCGCGCCGGCCTGGACAGCGAGCTCGACCGCGCTGGCGCCCGACCACGAACCGAAGCCGTCGTCGACGATCAGCACATCCGAGCCAGGCGTGATCGAGGTGGTGCCGGCACGAAGCGCCGCTGACGCGGACATGGCGCGCTCGATGCCCGGCAGCGCGGGGAGGACCTCCTCGCTTCCGCTCGCGATCACGACGTCGTCGAAGCCATCCAGCTCCGCGGCCGTCGCCACGGCACCCAGGCGCACGGAGATGTCGGGTGCAGCGTCGAGTGCCCCTTCGTAGAAATCGAGCAACGCCTGCCAACCGCGGCGGTGCGGCGCCGCCGCCGCGACGGCCAGGTGGCCGCCGATGACGGTGTTTTCGTCGAACAGCACGACCGAGGCCCGTCCGGCCAGCGAGGTCGCGCACTCGAGCCCGCCCGGTCCGGCGCCCACGACCGCCACCGTCCCGCGCACGTCGTCGGCGCCGCGTTGCACGAGGCGGGGGAGGGCGGGCCGGCGCGCCATCCCGGGCGGCGCGAGCTCCGGGTTGACGGAGCACAGCAGCACCGGGTCGAAGGCGCGGCAGTCCTCGTTACAGGACACACAGGGCCGGATCTGCCGCTCGCGTCCGGACAGAAGCTTGGCGGGAAAATCGGGATCGGCGATCAGCGGCCGCGCCAGGCCGACGAGATCGGCACCCGAGGCGAGGGCGCGTTCGAACTGATCGCTGCGCCGGAAGGCCTGCGAGATCAGCAGCGGGCGTTCGACAAGCGGCCGCACCTGCCCGATGGCGCCCAGCAGCGGCGGCTCCTCGGTTGCCATGTCCTTGACGTAAGTCGTCCGCACCCCGACCGTCAGGTTGACGTAGTCGACTGCCGGAGCGATATGAGGCAGCAGCTGGCAGAGGCCGTCGAGCGTGTGCCCAGCCTCCTCGCCGCCCTCGGTGGAAAGGCGGATGCCGATCAGGAGCTCGGGCGCCGCGGCACGGATCGACTCGACGATGCGCACCGCGATGCGTGCGCGGCCGGCGGGCTCGCTGGAGCCGGCTCGCCGGTTCGTCGCCGGGGAGAGGAACTGCGCCAGCAGGTACCCGTGGGCGGCGTGCAGCTCCACGACCTGAAAGCCCGCCTGCGCGGCATTGACAGCGGCGACCCGGAAGCCGTCGATGACCTCCTCGACGTCGTCGTCGCTCAGTACGCGCGCGCGCGTCGGCTCGCGGGGCGAGCGCACAGCTGAGGGCGCGACGGGCGGGTACCACATCTCGGCTCCGGTCGTCTCGCGTCCCAGGTGGACGAGCTGGCACGCGGCGACCGCCCCTTCGGAGCGGATCGCGTCGGCGCGCAACGCCATTCCCGGGAGCGCGTCCTCGCGCCAGGCCTCGGTGACGATGCGCCGGCGCCAGGTCGACTCCGGTGCGGTCACCGTCCCGCCGACGATCAGCATCGCCGCGCCACCGGCGGCACGCCGCCGCCAGTATTCGGCATCGGCGGGCTGCGCCAGCCCGTCGACGACGAGCCCGGCGCCGTGCGCGGTTCCGACGAGCCGGTTGCGCAGGACTAGGCTGCGGCCGAGGTCGAACGGCTCCGCGGCACGCTGGATGCCGCTGCTGGCCATCGATTCAGTCGGTGGGTCCGCGGCCTCCGACCAGCGCGAAGTAGCCGGTCGCGTCGATCTTCGACTCGCCCCACAGGAGCTCGAGGACGAGTCGGGAGATCTTCCAGCCGTCGGCTTCGCGCCGGAGCTCGTTGTGATACCGGCCGACCAACACCTTCGCGCTCTCCGGCTCGTCCCGGAAGACCTGGTGCGAGGTGTGGTAGACGAGCGCCTTGGCGTCGTCGCCGTCGACCTCGACGTGGTAGACGGACAGCAGGTGGTGCTGCCAGATCACGGGCTCGATCGCCTCGCCGATCCACGCGGCCACCGCGTCGCCGCCGAGCACCGGCTCGGCGTTGCCGTACTGGGCCCAGATGTCGTCGCTCAGCGTGGAGCGCAGGCCGTCGAGATCGAACTCGTCGATCGTCGACGCGTACCGGTAGAGCACATCGGAGATGTCGATGCGGTCCTGGATGGCTCGGAGCGCGGGATCGGCGCTGAGGGAAGTGGTCATGGTTGGGTCCTGTGTTCGATATTGGCGGGAGGGAGAGTCAGCCGACCTTGGTCCAGACGCTCTTGAGCACGGTGAAGTCGTCAAGCGAGGCCTCGCCGAGGTTGCGGCCGTGGCCGGACTGCTTGACGCCGCCGTACGAGACGGACGGGTAGACCATCTGGTAGGTGTTGACCCACACCGTCCCGACGCGCAGCGCTCGGCTCGCGCGGTTTGCGATGTCGACGTCTTTCGTCCACACACCTGCAGCCAGCCCGTACTCGACGTCGTTGGCGATCCGGTAGGCCTCTTGCTCGGATGAGAACTTGAGCACGGACATGACCGGACCGAAGATCTCCTCCTGGGCGATTCGCATGTCGTTACGCACGGAGGCGAAGATCGTCGGCTGATGGAAGTAGCCGCGGTCGCCGTGGCGCTCTCCGCCGAGCACGAGCTCGGCTCCTTCGTCGCGGCCGATCTGGACGTAGCGCTGGATCCGCTCCAGCTGTGCCGCCGAGACGACCGGCCCCATCTCGACCGCGGGCTCGAAGCCGCCACCGATGCGCAGCGCGCTCGATCCTTGCACGACTCGATCAAGCAGCTCGTCGTAGACGCTCTCGTGCACCAGCACGCGTGTGTTGCACGTGCAGACCTGACCTGATGCCCCCCAGACCCCCATCATCACGGCGGGGGTGGCCGCATCGAGATCGGCGTCAGGGAAGATGATCGACGGGCTCTTGCCGCCCAGCTCCAAGGAGACGGGCTTCACGCGGGCGGCGGCCGCGGCCTGAATCGCCGAACCCGTCTGTACCGAGCCGGTGAAGGAGATGGCATCAACCTCGCGGTGCGCGACGAGCGCTGCGCCGACCGTCTCGCCGGTGCCCTGAACGACATTGAACACGCCCGGAGGAATGCCGGCCTCGAGGGCCAGCTCCGCCACGACGACCGCCGTCATCGGCGTCTGCTCGGCCGGCTTCAGGACGACGCTGTTGCCGGCGCAGAGAGGGAAGGCACCGAATGCCGCCGCCGCGGTGGGACCGTTCCAAGGCACGATCGCGCCAACCACGCCAACGGGCTCGCGAACCTGACGCACGATGAACTCGTTCGGCACCGGAGGCACGCTCCCGTGGAGCTTTGTCGGCCAGCCGGCGTAGTACTCGACGCCGTCAACCGCGAACTGGGCGATGAAGCCGGCATACATGCGGAGCAGACCGGAGTCGATCACGTCGAGGTCGGCTAGCTCGTCAGCGTGCTCGGCGAGAAGGTCCGCGAGCTTGCGAAGCCGGCGCTCCTGCTCGAGCGGCGCAAGGTAACGCCAGCGACCGTCGTCGAACGCCTCACGTGCGGAGCGAACCGCCCGCTCGACATCCGCCTCTGACCCGGAGGCGGCCGTCGCGACGGGCTCCCCGGTGGCCGGATCGATGATCGGCATCGTGGCGCCGTCGAGCGATGCGACGACCTTGCCGTCGACCACATGGCCGAACAGCGGGCGCTCCAGCTGGCGGGCGGCGGACGCCGAGATCGGATAGGTGGTGGGGTCAGTCAGCACACTCATGGCTGTGCGGCTCTCTCCTCGTGCTTCGCATCGTCGCGGATATTGACCTTACTTCGGTTCAGGATAGTGAGCAAGCTGCGTTGTGTCAAGCAAAATGGCGGGTATATGCCTTCTCAGCGTCGTGTGAACTGAGATCACCTCAGGTAAAAGCTACTGTGCCGTTCGTCGCGCCGGGCAGGGCCACTGCGCGGCCGATGATCTCACCCCGCCGAAGCTGGCGGTAAGTCTTCACGGCGTCCTCGAGCCCGACCCGATGCACCTCGACGTCGATCAGGCCCGAGCGGGCAAAGTCGACGATCTCACTCAGCTCCGGGATGCTGCCCCAGCTCGGCAGACTGACCGAGCATTCGAACGGGAGGGTGGCCGGGCTCACGGCGAGCGAGCCACCGCCGCGGCCCACGTAGGAAATGTGTCCGCCGATCCCCACCGCGCCGGCGGCCAGCTGAAGCGTCGCCTCAGAGGCCACGCAATCGAAGACGACTGCCGCGCCGCCCAGGCCGAGCTCGGCGCGCAGCCGCTCGGGCGTCAGCTCGGCCGCCTCCAGTGTCAGCTCGGCGCCGGCGCCACGGGCCAGCTCGAGCGCATCGGTCCGCAGGTCGACTGCGACGATCCGAACCGGAGTAAGCGCGCGCAACAGTTGCACCGCCATGTGGCCGATACCGCCGACCCCGATCACGACGACGGTGGCGCCAGGCCGGAGGTGGCGGCCCGCCTGCTTGATCGCGTGATAGGGCGTCAGCGCGGCATCGCTCAGGGGCGCCGCGCGCTCGGGCTCGAGACCGTCGATGTCAACCAGATAGCGCGCGGCCGGCACCAGCATGTACTCGGCGAGACCGCCATCGAAGCCTATTCCGCCACCGTGACCTCCGAGTTCGGCCGGGCTACGCTGACATAGGTTGTCCTCGCCCTGGACGCAAGGCCGGCAGCGTCCACAGCCCCAGCGGGAGTGAACGAGAACGCGATCGCCCTCGGCCACACCGGTTGCCCCCGGCCCGAGCGCCGCGACGGTGCCCGCGGTTTCGTGCCCAAGCGTGAACGGGGGGTCGAACGGCATGATCTCCGCGGGCCACTCCATCAGGTGAAGATCGCTGTGGCAGAGGCCGGCGGCATCCACGCGTAGGAGGACTTGCCCAGGTCCGGGTGTGGGCACCGGGACCTCCACCAACTCGGGCTCGCTCATCCACTGCACCAGCTGGACTGCTCGCATCGGGTACTCCTTAACGTGAATTGGCTTCAGGTACGGTCGCGCTTCTGCGCTGCCGAGTCCGGATTCGCTCGGGATCGCGACGGTCGGCGGAACGTCTGGTACTCTACCTGAAATGAGTTCGGCTCAGCAAAAGCGTGCATCGTCCGGTCACGAACGCCGTCCCGACGGCGCCAAACGAGCGGAGATCCTCGCCGCCGCCACCGATCGCTTCGGGCGCGACGGCTACGAAGACACAAAGTGGGCCGACATCGCGGCCGACGTCGGGGTTGGCCCCACCGCCCTCTACCACTATTTCGAGTCAAAGCAGCACTGCCTGTTCGAGATCATGGATCAAGCGATTCAGGGCTTCCACGGCCGCTTCGAGACGCTCGCGGCAGAGCACCCGGTCCATCTCGACGCCCTGGTCGCGATCGTGGTCGACTGCTTCCGCTTGACCGATCGCGATATCCAGCGCAATCGTGTGCTCGTAGCCGAGCAGGGTCTCCTCGCGCTCCAGCGTCAGTCCCCGCGCGAGGAGCAGGCCCGCCAAGCGGTCAGGGAGCGGATTCGTGACCTGGAGTTCGCTTGGGCCACGTTTCTCGCCCGAGCGATGGAACAGGGCGCCATCCCCGATGGCGACCCCCGGCTGCTGACGCGGGCGATTCTCGGCCTCTACAACAGCATCTGGCACTGGTATCGCCCGAATGGATCCGTCGCCCTGCACCGGGCGGCCGACTTCTACGTGGTGCGGATCCTGGCCATGGTCGGTGTAGCTCCCGACGCCGCCCGTCGCGCGCCACTCGCGGCATGAGCCTGACCAGCGCCCAATCGATCGCGGACGGGCTGTTCGTCGAGGCAGGCGACGAAGTCCGCCTCATCGGGTCGCAGTGCGAGGAGTGCGGGGTCGTCACGTTTCCCAGCCAGACATCGTGTCCGCGATGCACCTCGCAGGCCGTTCGCGAACGACTCCTGGCTCGCCAGGGCACGCTGTGGTCCTGGACGATCCAACACTTTCCGCCGAAATCGCCGCCCTACCCGGTGGATGACCCTGACTCGTTCGAGCCCTATGGCGTGGGCTATGTCGAGCTGCCCGGAGAGGTGCGGGTCGAGACCCGGCTCACGCTTGCCGACCCGGCCCGTCTACGCATCGGTATGCCGATGGAGCTCACGCTGATTCCCGCGCCGGGCGAGGACGGCCGGGTCACCTACGCCTTCGCTGCAGTCGAGGAGCTGGAGGCATCGCGCGGGGAGCTCGAGCGATGAGCGCCGGCGACGACGTCGGGATCATCGGGATCGGAATTCACCCGTTCGGGCGCCATCCTGGCGTGTCGGGGTTGCAGATGGCTGCCCACGCGGCCCGCGCGGCGCTGACCGACGCCGACGCGCGCTGGGAGGATGTCGATTTCGCGGCTGGCGGGTCAGATGCGGCCGGCAACGCTGACACGATCGTCGCCGCACTCGGGCTGACCGGGATCCCGTTCATCAACGTCAAGAACGGCTGCGCGACCGGCGGCTCCGCGCTGACCACCGCGCACGCGATGCTGACCTCCGGCTCCGCCGAGCTTGCCCTCGTGCTCGGATTCGACAAGCACCCACCGGGGGCGTTCAACCCGCTGCCGGAGGACTGGGGGCTCGGCTCGTGGTACGGCGAGACCGGGCTGATGCTGACCACGCAGTTCTTCGCGATGAAGATCCAGCGCTACATGAGTGAGCACGGAATCAGCTCCTCGACGCTCGCGAAAGTCGCTGCGAAAGCGTTCCGAAACGGCGCGCTGAACGAGAACGCTTGGCGTCGCAGACCGCTCTCCGACGAGGAGATCCTGGGCTCGCGAATGGTCAACAACCCGCTCACGCAATACATGTTCTGCTCGCCCGGCGAGGGCGCGGTCGCGCTCGTGCTTGCCACGGGCGATCAGCTCCGTCGACGCGCAGGCCCACCGGTGTTCCTGCGCTCGGTCGCCTTCCGGACCCGGCGGTTCGGGTCCTTCGAGGTATTCAGCCCGTCGATTCCGATCGAGTCCGCGTCGTCGCCCACAACCGAGGCTTCGTCCGCGGCATTCGAGGCGGCTGGAATCGGGCCCGAGGACGTCGACATCGCTCAGCTCCAGGACACTGAGTCAGGCGCCGAGGTCATGCACCTGGCGGAGACTGGACTCTGCGGGCACGGTGAGCAGGAGTCGTTGATCCAGAACGGCGCCACCGAGATCGGCGGACGGCTCCCGATCAACACCGACGGCGGCTGCTTGGCGAATGGCGAGCCGATCGGAGCATCCGGATTGCGCCAGGTGCACGAGGTCGTGCTTCAGCTGCGCGGCGAGGCAGGCGAGCGTCAGGCGCCGGGGCCGCGGCGAGTCGGGTTCACCCAGGTGTACGGCGCGCCCGGAGTCAGCGCCTGCGCGGTCCTCAGCCGTTAAAGCGATGGCCACTTCCGAGGTTCAGGTCCCTGTGTCCTACGACGAATGGCGGGCCGCGTACGGGCTGGCATCCGAGCGCGACGCCGCCTTCACGACGCTCTCCGGCGAGGAGATCAAGCCGCTCTACACCGAGGCAGACCTGCCTGACCCTGGGCGAATCGGAATGCCGGGCCAGTTCCCGTTCACCCGCGGTGTGTATTCGAGCATGTACCGCGGCCGTCTGTGGACGATGCGGCAGTTCGCCGGGTTCGGGACCGCGGAGGAGACCAACGGGCGTTTCCGGTACCTGCTGGATCACGGCCAGACGGGCCTCTCCACCGCGTTCGACATGCCATCGCTGATGGGGCACGACTCTGACCATCCGCGTTCGCTCGGTGAGGTGGGACGCGAAGGGGTGGCGGTCGACACCGCGCGCGACATGGAGACCTTGTTTCGCGGGATCCCGCTGGATCAGGTCACGGTGTCGATGACGATCAATGCTCCGGCGGCGATCATGCTCGCGTTCTACGTGGTGGCGGCGGAGCGGCAGGGTCTGCCCAGCGAGCGGCTCGGCGGGACGATCCAGACCGACATCCTCAAGGAGTACATCGCCCAGAAGGAGTGGTGCTTTCCCGTCGATCCGGCGATGCGGCTGGTCACTGACATGGTGCAGTGGTGCTCCTCGGAGATGCCGCGCTGGCACCCGATCAGCATCTCCGGGTATCACATCCGCGAGGCCGGAGCGACGGCGGCCCAGGAGCTCGCGTTCACGCTGAAGGACGGGCTCACGTACGTCGAGCATGCGATCGCCCGCGGCCTCGACGTGGACACGTTCGCGCCGCGGCTTTCCTTCTTCTTCAACGCCCAGATCGACTTCTTCGAGGAGATCGCCAAGTACCGGGCGGCGCGGCGGATCTGGGCCCGCGAGCTGCGGGACACCTACGGCGCGCGTGACGAGCGCTCGCTGCTGATGCGCTTCCACACGCAGACGGCCGGCGTGTCGTTGACCGCGCAGCAGCCTTTGAACAACATCGTGCGAACGGCGATAGAAGCGCTGGCGGGCGTGCTCGGCGGCACCCAGTCGCTTCACACCAACAGCTTCGACGAGGCGCTCGCGCTCCCGACCGAGGAAGCGGTGCGGATCGCACTCAGGACGCAACAGATCATCGCTCATGAGACCGGCGCGGCGAACACGATCGATCCGCTCGGCGGCTCGTACTTCGTCGAGGCGCTCACGGATCGCATCGAGGAGCAGGCCTATGAGTACTTTCGAAAGATCGATGAGCTGGGTGGCATGGTGCAGGCGGTCAAGGACGGGTATCCGCAGCGCGAGATCGCCGATGCCGCGTTTGAGCTCCAACGGGAGATCGACTCCGGGCGGCGGATCGTCGTTGGCGTCAACTCGTTCACCGATGGTGACGACGGCGCAACATCGATTCTGCGGATCGACCCGACGCTGGAGCGAAAGCAGGTCGAGCGGGTCAAGGCGGTCAAGGCCGGTCGTGACGGCGTCGCGGCACAGCGCTCGCTCAGCGAACTGAAGCTCGCTGCGGCGAGCGAGCGCAACCTGATGCCGCTTCTGCTCGACGCCGCCCGCGCAGACGTCTCCGAGGGCGAGATGGTGCATGCGCTGCAGCAGGTGTGGGGCGATTACCGAGAACGGCCAGCGTTCTGATGCGAGCCATGAAGTGCGTCAGCATGGTGCGGCGATGACGCCGTCGCTGATCGCGGTGGCGGGAGCGGGCTTCATGGGCTCCGGTATCGCGGAATCGCTGGCCGTCGCCGGCAGGGATGTTCTGCTCTACGAACCAGAGCAAGCGCCACTGGACCTAGCGCAGGAGAACATCACAAGATCCGTCGCCACGGCGACGGCCCGCGGCAAACTCGATGTCCCGTCTGCAAACGAGGTGCTCGAACGCATCCACTTCACCACGCGTATCGAAGACCTGGCGCCGGCCGACGGCGCGATCGAAGCCGTCATCGAGGATGTCCTGGTCAAGCGGGGGCTGTTCGTGCGACTTGACGCGATCGTGACCGAGGCGCAATTCCTCGCATCCAACACCTCCTCGATCCCGATCGCCGAGCTGGCGGCTGCGACGACCCGGCCGGAGCGGGTCCTGGGACTTCACTTCTTCTCCCCGGTGCCGGTGATGAAGCTCGTCGAGGTTGTCGTCGGACTTGACACATCCGCGGACGCCCTTGCGTCCGCCGAGCAACTCATCGCTCAAATCGGCAAGCAGGCGATCAGGACCAAGGATCGCTCTGGGTTCATCGTGAACATGCTGCTCGTGCCCTACCTCATGGCAGCCGTGCGCATGTATGAGGATCGCTTTGCGACACGCGAGGACATCGACGCCGGAATGCAGCTCGGATGCGGTCATCCGATGGGACCACTCACGCTGTGTGACTTCATCGGCTTGGACGTGCTTTACGCCGTCTGCAACTCGCTCTATGAGGAGTACAAGCGCGATGAGTACGCTCCGCCACCGCTGATGAAGCGGATGGTGGCCTCCGGCCGGCTGGGGCGGAAGTCCGGGCGGGGCTTCTACGACTACGGTGAGGTCCGCTCGCCAGTCGGCGCGTCAGGCTAGCCCGATGGGACCGCGGCCGATGGTCGTGCGCACCAGCATGCGGCGACCGATCCGGCTATAGGGCAATTGCCCGATGTCCGTCGAGCGCCGTCGAGCAGATACTCGCCTCAACCTCGGTGTCGTTCGGAGACGCCGGAAACATAAGGAGGACCGGGATGATCCTGGCAACCACCACGGTCGAGGACTACGACCGCTTCGCGAGTGTTTTTTCCACCAAGGGTGCTGACAAGCGCAAGCAGCACGGCTCCAAGGGCGCGACTGTGTTCCGTGACCCCAACGAAGGCGACCGGGTCTGGGTCATCTTCGACTGGGATCTCGACGGCTGGCAGAAGTTCGCCTCCGACCCTGCAGTCCCGGCGATCATGCAGGAGGCTGGGCACAAGGGCCGGCCGCAGGTGGCAGAGCTCGGCAGCCGCTGCGAGGCGTAGGAGGAACGTCATGCACGATGCAATCAAGATCGGCGTGATCGCCGACCAAACCGGTGCCCTGTCGGTCATGGGCGCCGGCCAGGCCAACGTCGCCACGCTCGTCGTGGACGAGATCAACGCGTCCGGCGGCCTGCTCGGCCGTCGCTTGGACCTCGTTATCGAGGACAGCGCCTCCGACGATGCGCAGGCTGCGGTGAGCGCCACGAAGCTCGTCCAGGACGACCACGTCGACGTGCTCCTGGGCGGCATCTTCAGCTCGACCAGGCAAGCCATCAAGGGCCCGGCCGTCGTGAAGGGCAATACCCTCTACATCTATCCCGAGCAGTACGAGGGGCAGGAGTACCACCCGCTGCTGTTCTGCACGGGCGCCGTTCCCGCACAGCAGATCGAGCCGCTGATCCCATGGGTGATGCAGCAGACCGGAGCACGGACGTTCTACCTGCCCTCGGCGGACTACATCTGGCCGCACGTGATGAACCGGAAGGTCCACGAAGTCGCCGCGGCCAATGGCGGCGAGATCGTGGGGGAGGAGTACTTCCCCATCGATCACGCTGACTGGGGCGAGACGGTCGAGCGGATCAACTCGAGCGGCGCGGATGTCGTGTTCAACACGACCGTGCCTCCCGGGTGCTTCCCGTTCTTCGCGGCGCTCTCCGAGTCCGGCTACATCGAGCGTGGCGGGCGGGTCATCACGACGTACTTCGAGGAGAACCTCGCCGCGGCGCTCCCGGCCGCG
This sequence comes from Solirubrobacteraceae bacterium, assembly GCA_045805545.1. GTDB lineage: Bacteria > Actinomycetota > Thermoleophilia > Solirubrobacterales > Solirubrobacteraceae > Palsa-465. The sequence continues at coordinate 12,822 of JBJMLD010000045.1, forward strand.
CACATCGAAGGGCTGTATGCGTGCATGGACTACTACCAGTCCGTGAACGACCCGTTCAGCAAGCAGCTGCTCGACCGCTACAACGCACGCTTCCCGGACGGCCCCCATTTCACCGGTGGAAGCGGGTGCACGGGGATGTACCGGGGCATCAAGCTCTGGGAGGCCGCCGTTACGGAGGCCGGCTCGCTCGACCAGACTGCCGTCGTCGCGGCGCTCGACCATGCGAAGATCGCCGAGGGCCCGGGCGGCCCGGCGGAGGTGGTGCCCGGTCAGCACCACGTGCGGATGAACATGTACATCGCCCAGGTGCTGGGCGGCACGCTCGAGGTCGTCGAGAGCCTGGGGGCGGTCGACCCCAACGAGCACCTGCAGGCAGTGGCGTA
>JBJMLD010000046.1:0-28628 GCA_045805545.1 Solirubrobacteraceae bacterium
ACACACAAACCCTAAACGACTCACATACTAAAACCAGATGACCGAATGTCATCGCGTGATCGACCTGGCCAAGCTCGTCTCGAGTCTGACCGGAGCCGAGATCGACTTTCTCGACAACCCGCGCAAGGAGCCGGCCGAGAACGAGCTCTACGCCGAGAACCGCCAGCTCGTCGATCTGGGACTCGACCCGATCCGTCTCCAGGACGACCTGCTGACTGAGGTGACCGAGATCGCGCGCACGTACGCGCACCGCTGCGACCGGACCAAGATCCCGTGCAGCTCGCGCTGGATTCAGGCCCGGGAGACGGCCAGCCCCACCGCTTAATCGACCTCTAGACTCGCGCCTCGTGGACACCGGCGCGAGTGAAGTCGCTGCTGCAGGCTCTCCGCACCGCCTGAACCTGCACGCCTTGATCGACTACATACGGCCGACCTGGTCGAAGGCGGCCGCCATCCGCGCGGCCCGGGCGACTGTCGTGATGCCGACGCTGTTCGTCCTCACCGACAAGGTCATCGGCAACCTGCAGATGGCGTTGTTTGCCGCCTTCGGCTCGTTCGCGACGCTGGTCCTGGCAAGCTTCGCCGGCGGACGGCGAGAGAAACTGCTCGCGCACTTGGGCCTGGCCCTCGCCGGGAGCCTGCTGCTGCTCATCGGCACCGCGGTGTCGTCCTCGACGCTGCTGGCCGCGCTCGTCACCGTGCCGGTCGGTTTTGCCGTGTTCTTCGCCGGCATCGCGGGACCCAATGCCGCGTCCGGCGTCATCGCCGCGCTGCTCATCTACGTCCTCCCGGCCGCATCGCCCGGGGGGACGATCAGCATGGTCCCCGACCGCCTGGCCGGCTGGTGGATGGCGTCGGTCGTCGGCACGGCGGCCGTCCTGGTGTTCGTCACCCCGAGCGCCGGCAGTCGTCTGCGCAGCGCTCTCGCCAACTCGGCCATGGCCCTGGCCGATGAGCTCGACGCCGTCCTGGCCGGCACGTCCACCCCGGCTCGCCTGGAGGCGTGCATCCAGGCCAAGCACGAGCTGTTCGCGCAGTTCAACTCGGCACCGCTGCGACCGACCGGGCTGGCCGTGCCCGATCAGGCGCTGGCCAACTCGGTCGAGCTGCTGGAGTGGTGTACGGCGCTGCTCGTCGACAGCGTGCACGAGCGGGGCGATCTGCGCGATGCCGCCCTGACGCCACGTGAGCTGCTGTTCGAATCGGCGGTCGTCCTGCGCCAGTCGGCGGAGCTGTTCGCCGGAGGCAAGGAGTGGCCGGCCGTCGACGAGCTCGAGGCGCGCCGGCACAGCTGCAAGCACGAGCTGGCCGGCCTGGAACCCGGGAGCCCGGACTTCCGCGCCCAGGCGCAGCTCTCCTTCCACGTCAACGCGATCGCCGTGACGGTGCTGGCCATCGCCGCCGACGCCGTCGTTTCGGCTCGACTGGCCGGGCCGGATTGGCTCGCCGAGGCGCGCGCTCGCTGGTTCGGAAGCTCGGACCGCGGGCCGGGCGACGAACGGCATCTGACCGGACTCGCCAAATATCGCGCCGTCCTCAGCCGCCACGCATCGCTGCGCTCGGTGTGGTTCATCAACAGCCTGCGCGGCGCCGTGGCGCTCGCTGCCGCTGTCGCCGTGGCCGACCTGAGCAACGTCCAGCACGGTTTCTGGGTCGTGCTGGGGACGCTGTCCGTACTGCGCACCAACGCGTCGGCGACGGGCGCGACCGCGCTCAGGGCGCTGCTCGGCACGGTCATCGGTTTTGTCATCGGCTTCGGGCTGCTGGAGGCCATCGGCACGACCTCCGGTGCGCTGTGGGTGGCGCTCCCGATCGCCGTGGCGATCGCCTCCTACGCGCCCGGCACGGCGCCGTTCGCCGTCGGTCAGGCGGCGTTCACCGTGACCGTGGCGGTGCTGTTCAACCTGCTGAACCCCGTGGGCTGGTCGGTCGGCGTGTTGCGGATCGAGGACGTGGCGATCGGCTGTCTGGTCAGCGTGGCCGTCGGCGTACTGTTCTGGCCGCGCGGAGTATCCGGGGTGGTCGGCGATGACCTGGCCGAGGTGTATCGGGCCGGGGCCGCGTACCTGTCTCATGCCGTCCGCTGGGCCACCGGGATGCGCAGCGACTCGCCGCCCATCTCGAAACCCGCGATGGAGGCGGGACTCCGGCTCGAGGAGGCACTGCGCGGCTTCATCGCCGAGCAGGGAACCAAGCACGTGCCCAAGGAGCAGCTCTGGCGCCTCGTGGGTGGCAGTCTGCGGCTGCGTCTGACGGCACACGCCGTGGCCACGCTGCCGCGGGACACCGGCTACGAACCGGCCGTCGTGCTCGCCACGCTGGGCCGCCGCAGCGATGCCCTCGACGAGTTCTATGAACGGCTGGCGGCCCAGGTTGCACGGCCGCACCGGGGCAACGGCGTGACTCCATTGACGCCGCCGGATTTGGGCGAGGATCCGGTGGCGAGGCACGCCGGATCGCGCCAGGCGGTGTGGCTGTGCGAGCACCTCGACCACCTGACCGAGCACCTCGGTGAGCTGATCGAGCCGGCCGCGGCGGTGGCAGAGGTCAGGCGCCGGCCCTGGTGGCGATGACGCGGCGCGCCTGGTGCTTGGCGGCCGCTGCTGCCATCGGACTGAGCGCGTGCGGCGGCACCAGCCACACGAGCAGCGGCGCGCACGCGACCGCCGCGCAGAGCACGGCCGCGCCGAGCACCGCCGCCCCGGCCTCCGGGTCGCGCGCCGTCACCGGGCAGCTCGTCGGCGTCACGTTCGGCGGTCCAGTCCTGACCGGCGCCGTAAATCTCGATCGGCAGCTCGACGCGGCGGTGGCGAACGGCGTCGAGAGCCTGCGGGTCGAGATCAACTGGTCCCAGATCCAGCCCTACGCCAGCGCGTCGGCAGTCCCGGCCGGGGCACGGAGCCAGTTCCAGGACGGCGGCGGGATCCCGACCCGCTTCGCGCAGCTCGACCCGATCGTCGCCGGCGCCGCCGCCCGCGGCCTGTCGCTGTTACCCGTTGTCGAGTACACGCCGAGCTGGGATGCGCTGCGGCCTGGCGACGGCGCCTCGCCTCCCCGCGATCCGACGGCATATGCGCGCTTTCTCACCGCGCTGATCGGGCGCTATGGACCGAACGGCTCATTCTGGGGCTCGCACCCCAGCCTGCCCCGCGTGCCGATCCGGATGTGGCAGATCTGGAACGAGCCGCATTTCACCAGCTACTGGTCGGCGCGGCCGTTCGCGCCGGGCTACGTGAAGCTCCTGACTGCGGCCCACGCGGCGATCAAGGCCGCCGACCCCGGGGCCAAGGTGGTGCTGGCTGGGCTGGCCGAGTTCTCCTGGCAGTACCTGGAGCAGATCTACCGCGTTGCCGGCGCCAAGGGGCAGTTCGACGTGGTGGCGATCCATCCCTACACGGCGCAGCCGGCTGGCGTGGTCACCATCCTCCAGCGCGACCGCGCGGTGATGGAGCGCTTCGGCGACGGCGCCAAGCCGATCCTCGCCACCGAGGTGACCTGGCCCTCCTCCGAGGGCAAGGCGCCCCCGCAGTTCGGAGTCAGCACGACCGAGCAGCAGCAGGCGGCTCGGCTCGGGCAGCTGATGCCGCTGCTCGAGGCCCAGCGGACCAAGCTCGGTCTGATGGGCTTCTACTGGTACACGTGGATCGGAGACGAGACACGCCGCGCCGCGCCCGACGCCTTCGACTTCGCCGGGCTGGAGAAGTACGTCGACGGCACGGTCAGCTCCAAGCCGGCTCTCGGCGTGTTCAAGCACTGGGCACTGTCGCTCGAGGGCTGCCGGCGGAAGACCACCGGCACCAGCTGCGCGCCGTAGAGTGCCGCGTCGTGTTCGACCACGTGACGATCCGCGTCAGCGACCGTGACGCGTCGGCGCGGTTCTACAACACGGTGCTGGCCCCGCTCGGCATCGACGAGACCTACCGGATCGGAACGTTCTCGGAGTGGGAGGACTTCTCGCTCGCCGCCGCCGAGCGACCCGACGTCGTGACCCGACGGCTGCACGTCGCCTTCGCGTCGCCCACGCGCGAGCAGGTTGACGCCTTCTGGCGGGCCGGCACCGGCAGCGGTTACGCCGACGATGGGCCGCCTGGTCCGCGGCCCCAGTATCGCGACGATTACTACGGCGCGTTCCTGCTCGATCCGGATGGCAACAGCGCCGAGGCCGTCTATCACGGCGATCTGCGCCGGCACGGGGTCATCGACCACCTGTGGATCCGCGTCGCCGATCTTGGGTCGGCCCGCCGCTTCTACGAGACGATTGCGCCCTACGCGGGTTTAACCCTGCGAAATGCCGAATCTGAGCGCGTCAGCTTCACCGGCACCAGCGGCTCGTTCTCACTCGTCGCCGGTGAGGCGACAGAAAACCTGCACATGGCCTTCCCGGCCGACGACGATGAGCTCGTGCAAGGTTTTCACGCCGCCGCCACCGAAGCCGGCTTCACCAGTCACGGCGAGCCGGGAGAGCGTCCGCGCTATCACCCCGGCTACTACGCGGCGTACGTGCTCGACCCAGACGGCAACAACATCGAGGTGGTCAATCACCACCGGTGACTCCAAGGAGAGAGATGAAGAGAGTTTCTTGCCTGGCCGCTGGCCTGGCGATCGTGGTGGGCGCGAGCCTGCCCGCGGCGGCAATCGCACGGAGCACGCCGCCCCCGCCGGTGGCTGCCGGCTCGACGTACCTGGCGCTCGGCGACTCGGTCACGTTCGGATACCAAGAGGCATCCGTCGTGCCGAGCCCCAACTACCGCAATGCGTCCAACTTCCGCGGCTACCCGGAGCAATTGGGCGCCTCGCTGCGGCTGAGAGTAGTCAACCTGTCCTGTCCGGGTGAGACCACCGACAGCCTGATCAACCCCAAGGCGCAGAGCAACGGCTGCGAGAACTCGCTCGGCAGCAAGACCGGATACCGCACGCTGTACCCGCTGCACACGCGCTACACGGGCTCGCAGCTGGCCTACGCGGTCAAGTACCTGAAGACGCATAAGGGCGTTCGGCTCGTCACGCTGATGATCGGCGCGAACGATGGCTTCCTATGCCAGAAGACGACCAAGGACGGCTGCTTCTCCGAGTTCAGTGCGCTGTTGAAGAAGATCGGGCGAAACGTCCACAAGATCGTCTCCTCAGTTCGCAACCAGGGCGGCTACCGCGGGCAACTCGTCGTCGTCAACTATTACTCGCTCGACTACACCTCGGCGCTCATCAACGCCGAGATCAAAGCCCTGAACGGAGCGCAGGACAACGCCGCCAAGCCCTTTGGCGCAAAGTTCGCGGACGGCTACGGCCTGTTCAAGCTGGCCAGCTCGCAGGCCGGCGGGTCGGCCTGCGTCGCAGGTCTGCTGACGCAGTTCGGCGGCAAGGCCGGTAGCTGCGGCGTCCATCCCAGCTATGCGGGTGGTGCCCTGCTGGCGCAAGCGCTGGCCAAGGTCGTGCGCTTGCTCTGAGTCGTTCCCCGGGTTCGCGGCAGTCAGGCGCTGACTTGACTGCCGCGAGCGCCGCCCAGAGAATGGTCCGCGCGACCGACCAAAGGATGGGGTATGAGCAGTTACGACTACGTGATCGTCGGTGCCGGCTCGGCCGGATGTGTCCTGGCGGCTCGGCTCTCCGAGGATCCCGATGTGCGGGTGTGCCTGCTCGAGGCGGGCCCGGCCGACACGGCGGACGAGATTCATCTCCCCGCCGGCTGCCTTGCCCTGGGGCAGAGCAAATACGACTGGGCGTTCATCTCCGACCCGGAGCCCGGTCTCGGTGGCCGCCAGCGCTACCTGCCGCGCGGACGCACGCTCGGCGGTTCCTCGTCGACAAACGCGATGGTCTACATCCGCGGCAACCGTGCCGACTACGACGGCTGGGCGGCGCTCGGCCACACCGGCTGGGGCTGGCAGGACGTTCTTCCCTACTTCATCCGCGCCGAGGACAACGAGCGCGGCGCCAGCGAGCTGCACGGAGCCGGCGGTCCCTTGGCCGTAAGCGAGCCCCGCTCGCGCTACCGGACCTGCGAAGCGTTCATCGATGCGGGCACGCAGGCTGGGCTGCCGGCCAACGACGACTTCAACGGCCCCGAGCAGGACGGGGTCGGTTGGTACCAGGTAACGCAGCGGGGCGGGCTGCGCTGCTCGGCCGCGGTGGCCTATCTGCACCCCGTGCTCGACCGCCCGAACCTGACGCTCGAGACCGGCGCCCACGTAACTCGCCTGCTCCTCGACGGCCTGCGCGCCACCGGCGTCGAGGTCGATCAGCGCGACGAGCTTCGGGAGATCCGCGCCGAGCGCGAGGTGATCCTCAGCGCGGGCAGCTACCAGAGCCCGCAGATCCTCCTGCTGAGCGGCGTCGGGCCCGGCCCCGATCTCGAGCTCGTCGGAATCCCCCAGATCCACGACCTTCCCGTCGGCCGGGGCCTGCAGGACCACCTGGCGACGTGGATCACGTACACGACCGACGAGCCGTCGCTGCTCACGTCTGAGACCGAGGAGAACTTGGCCCTGGTTCAGACGGAGGGACGCGGGCCGCTGACATCGAACTTCGCCGAGTCGGGCGGCTTCCTGCGCACCCGCAGCGATCTGGAGGCACCCGACATCCAGCTGCACATGATCCCGATCCTGTTCCCGGATGCCGGCGCGGGCGAGATCCTCGTCGACGGCTGGGCGCTCTCGGCCTGCCTGCTGCGGCCGACCAGCGCCGGCTTCGTCAAGCTGCGCTCCCGGGTTCCTACCTCGAAGCCGCGCATCCTGCACAACTACGTCCTGAACGAGGAGGACCGCGACACGATGATCGCCGGCGTGCGGCGATGCGTCGAGATCGCGCAGCAGCCTGCGCTGAGGGCCGTCAGCACGGGGACGGTCGCCGCGCCATCGCGCGACGATGACGGCAGCATCGCGGCCCACATAGAGCGCAACTCGAGCACGCTCTATCACCCGATCGGCACTTGTGCGATGGGGTCCGTAGTCGACTCCGAGCTGCGCGTGCTGGGCATGGAGTCGCTGCGCGTCATCGACGCCTCGGTGATGCCGACGCTCGTCCGCGGAAACACCAACGCGCCGACGATCATGATCGCCGAGCGGGCGTCGGATCTGATCCGCGGAAAAGCCCCAACGGCCGCTGGTACGGCTGCGGTGGCGGCCGAGTCGGCAGCAGCTGCGGCGGCGGCCGCGCCGGCGCCCGCGTGATCGGCGCCTGAACGCAGCTGCACGATCCGAGCTTCACTGCGTGGCGGCGGTCCGGCGCTGGGCCGCCGCTGGTCTGCATCCATGGCTTCCTCGACACGTGGCGCACCTGGGAGCTCGTCCTGCCGCGGCTCGAGGCACGCCACGAGGTGCTGGCGCCGACGCTTCCCGGCCACGCCGGTGGCCCGCCGATTGACGGGGAGATCGACAGCCATCTCCTCGCCGACGCGGTGGAGCACGCGATGGACCAGGCCGGCTTCGTCACCGCGCACGTGGTCGGCAATTCGCTCGGCGGCTACATCGCGCTGCAGCTCGCCGAGCGCGGCCGGGCGCGCAGCGTGGTTGCGCTGGCGCCCGCCGGCGGCTGGCGGCAGGACGATGGTGCTTACGAGCAGCTGCTCGAGTTCCAGCGCACGCTGCCGGCCCTGGCGCGGCTGACCGCGCCCCACGTCGACGCTCTGCTGGCCACCGACGATGGCCGTCGCCGCGCCACTGCGCTCTTGACCGCGAACTACCGGCACATCCCGATCGATTTGCTCCGCCACCAGTGGTTGGCCGTGGCGGCCGCTCAGGGCGCCGAGCGGCTTCTGGAGTACGCGCGGCAGGCGCCGTGGACGCTCGCGCCTGACCGCATCACCTCTCCCGTGCGCATCGTCTGGGGTACCGAGGACCGCCTGCTGCCCTGGCCCGACGCGGCGATCCGCTACCGAGTGCAGTGGTTGCCCCACGCCGACTGGGTCGTGCTCGACGGCGTGGGCCATTGCCCCCAGCTCGACGTCCCGCTCGAGACCTCCGAGCTGATTCTCGGCTTCACGGCCGGCTGAACGATCCCGGTTGGCGCATCATCCCCGTCCGTGGGAGCATCCATTTTGTGGACGACGAGACCGAGCTCCGGGTGGCACGCAACGAGACGATCTTTCGCGACGTCAACGAGGCGATCCAGAGCGGTCGCTGGCCGGGGGAAAAGGACGCCGCGGCGTTCCGCTGCGAGTGCGGACTGTTCGGGTGCACACGCCTGCTCGAGCTGGACATCTCCGAGTACGAGCGGATCCGAGCTCATCCCCGACGATTCCTCGTCGCGGTCGACCACAACCTGCCCGAGGCCGAGACGGTGGTCGAGCAGCATCCAACCTATCTGGTGATCGAGAAGCAGGGTCGCGCCGGCGAGGTCGCCGAGGCGACCGATCCGCGCCGCTGAGCGTAGGCGCCCGGGGGCGGGGGTCAGTCGGTGGCTACGGCGAAGCGCAGCCGCAGCTCCGTGCCGCCGGAGGAGCGCTCGACGACCGAGAAGCCATCCGTGAGCTGCGAGATCAGTCCCAGGCCCAGCCCGAGGCCGTCGCTGTCGGCGCCGGCGTGCAGCCCGCAGCCGTTGTCGGCCACCAGCACCCACAGCTCCCCGCCGGCCAACCATGCGGTGAGGTGAATGTGGCCGATGCGCGCCGGATAGGCGAACCTGACGGCATTGGTGATCGCCTCCGAGGCGGCCAGGCAGATCTCCTCGACGCGGTCCTGGTTCACGCCGGCGCTAAGCGCGAAGCGCTTGATCGACCGGCGTGCCTCCGCCACCGAGCTGGCAATGGCGGGATAGGACCGCTTCAGGTTCGGCGGGTGCGGATACCGACTCCCGTGCGGTGGTTCCCTGCGGCGCCTTGTCGCGATGATGCTCATGAGCTGAACGCAGTTCCGCGCTGGAGTACCCAGAAGCTTTTCTCTGGAAACCTAAGGTTTTGTCCACTTCCTTTGGACGCTTTGGTCCAAACCGTCGCTGGCCTCCTCATTCGCCCAGCAGTTTTCGCTTTTCCTGTGCGAATTCGGCGTCCGTCAGCGCTCCCTGCTCATGCAGCGCCGCCAGCTTGGAGAGCCGGTCGACGACGCCACCATCCACGGCCGACGGCGCGGTTGCCGTGGCCGTCGCGTGCGAGGAGTTGAACAGCCGCCCGGCGGTCTGCACGTGCTGGGCCCCATCCAGCAGCGCCTGCCGCGCGCGCTGGAACTGGTAGTCGTCGTCGGGATCGTGAAGCCGGCGCTCGGCGTCCTGGTAGCACTCGATCGCCTTGGCATATTCGTCCTTTCCCTCGGCGCTGGCGGCGGGCATCGAGCTGTCGATGTCCAGCGCGCCGATGTCCTCGCCCAGCTTGACGAAGTCGGCCTGCGCCTGCGCGTGTACGTCCGCGGCCTGCTCCTTGCGGTAGTGCGCTGTGCGCATCGATCCCCGCCAACGGCGGATCAGCGGGATGCCGGCACCAACCAGGATCACGGCGAGGACCGCTAAACCGACGATCAGGCCCGTGCTGCCCGAGCTCTTGCTGGGGCTGGAGCCGGCGCCCGTGGCGCCCGTGGCGCCTGTGGCGCCGCCACCCTGCGTCGTCGTCTGGTCGGGGCCCGTCTGCTCCGAGGAGCTCGCGCCGGGATGCCCGGCGGCCGCGTCAGCCGCGGCGAAGCTGTCGACCGCGCGGCGCAGCTGTGCGGGGAGCGAATCACCCGCCTGGTTCACCGCCTCGGCGAGTCGCGATCGTGCCTCCTCGCCCGTCCCCCACGTAGTCGTTACGTGATAGTTGCTGCCGGCGACCACGATCACCACGCCGTCGGAGTTGATCGCGTCCGATAGGGCGTGCGTGAGGTCAGTTGTCCCCTGCTCGCTGAGCGGAGAGACGACGGCGATGCGGATGCGATCGGGATCGCGCTGGTTGATCCGGCCATCCAGCGAGCGCACTTCAGCGGCGGTGAGAGCTGGATCGGGCTTGCCGCGGGTCTGCACGGGTGAGCTGTGCAGCGCGTCGGCCAGCTCCTGAACCCTGATCCCGCCGACGCTGATCAGCACGGCGCCGGCTGAAGCCGCCGCGTACGCCGTTATCAGAGCGGCGATGAGAGCCGCGCACGCACCCTGCGCTCGCTGGTGTAGCCGCCGCGATCCCCTTTGCACCGGGGCCATTATCCCGCTTGCGTCAGGGCAGCGAGTCCCGCCGGCGAGCCGACGGCGACGAGCGTCGCTCCGGCCTTCGTCCGTGCCTCGGGTGGCGGGCTCCACGTGCCGCCGAGCGCGATCACGCGTGCCTCTCCGCCGGCGGCCCGCTCGAGTTCGGCCACCGTGCGGCCGGGCGGGGCTCCGAGCTCGGCTACCGTGACGGCCTCGGATCCAACCGGGATGGTGGCCAGCGTGCGGCGATCGCTGAGCGCGGCCGCGAACACGGGCGCGGCCAGGCTCGAGAGGCTGCGCGATATGTCGATCGAGAACGCACTCTCCACGCGATGGGCGAGGTCGTGATCGAACAGACGCAGGACCACGCGCAGATCGGGCGACAGGGCGCGGGCGTTCAGCGCCGCGACGAGATTGGCCGCGTCGTCGTCGGTCAACACCATCAGGCAGCGGGCGCCCGGAAGGTGCAGCCCGTCGAGCACGCTCGGCACCGAGATGTCGGCCAGCACGACGGGGACCCGCAGCCGACGCGCTGCGTGAATCCCCGGCGCGTGCTCGTTGCGCTCGACGGCAATGCACGGGATCCGCCGCGCCACCAGTTCCTCGACTACGCGTTGGCCGATCCGGCCCAGTCCCAGGACGACCACGTGGTCGCGGCGGGGCCGCGGCCGCTCGCCGAGCGAGTGCGAGAGGCGCACGCCGACGACGGCGTCGGTGATGAGCGCGTAGATGAGGGCCAACGACAGGGCGCCGAGCAGCATCAGACCCATGACGGCGAGCTTGAGCGCGCCGCTGTCGTGCAGCGGCGTGATGTCGCCGTAGCCGGTGGTCGAGATCGTGGTCACCGCGAAGTAGGCGCTGTCGAGCAGGTTGTAGTGCGTGCTTTCGCTCCAGATCACGGCGGCCACGACCAGCACCACTGTGACGAAGGCCAGCAGCGCCACCAGGCGGCGGTCGACGAGACGCGCCAGCGCGCCGGCGCGAGTCAGCATCGACGCGGCGCGCGATGCGGCCTGACGCAGCTCCTCGGATGCCGCCTCGATCGCCGAGGGCTCCTCGTCGTCCTCGGCCCGTGGATCGGGTATCAGCGCCAGAACGCCGGGGGCGGGTTGCGGAAACAGCGTCGCCTCGCTGGTGTGTGGATCGAACGCCGCCACCGGGACGGCATCCTGCGCGTCGTCCTCGGGCGAGAGCGCACGGACCTGGAATCCCTTGCCGGCGATCTCGATCTGCTGGGCTCGGCGCAACCCGGCGGCTAGGAAGGCTGGCGCGGCGATGGCTGATGCGGACAGGATGCGGGCGTCAGGGAACAGCGTCTCCAGGCGCGAGCTGAGCTCCTGGTTGAACATCCGCACGACCAGGCGCAGGTCGGCTCGAGCGCCCCGCGCGGCCAGAGCCGAGTGGAGGTTCGAGACGTCGTTCTCCTCCACGATGGCCAGCGCCGCTGCAGTCTCCAGGCCGGCGCTGCGCAGATCGGCTACGTCGCGCGGATCTCCGTCCAGGACGCGCACGCTCAGCTGCTCGAGCTGGGTTCGGAAGCGCGGCTCCATGTCGTGGGCGAGCACGACCGTGCGCTCGCCGAGCGCGGCCAGCTCCTCGGCCAGCCGCACGGCGATCCCGTCCGACCCCGCGACGATGAACGTCTCCACCATGGGCAGCGGTTCGCCGCGGCCGGCCTTGCTCCTGCCGGACGTCGGTACTGGCGCGTACCAGGCCCGTTGCGGACTATGATCCGCCGCCTCGACTTGGCAGGAGGATGAGAAACGTGCGGACGCTGAAGTTGTGGTGCGGGCCACGGCGGATCTGGGTGCTGCTGGCGGTGATAGCTGTCGTGATTCCGGCCGCCGCCGCTCGCGGGCAGCTGCCCAATCCCCTCAATGACTTGCTCGCGCTCGGCTTGGGCGTCGGCCAGACACCGGCCACGGTGCCGGTGCAGCACAACCCCGAACCGCCGCTCGCCGCCACGCCGCGGGCCAACTGCGGTCCCGGGTCGCATCCGCTGGACGGCGTGCAGGGCCGCGTGCCGGCCTCGGCCATCAACTCGCCGGCGGCGGCAAGCGGCTACACGTGCAATCTGACCGAATTCGCTCATCAGGGCCAATCCGGCGGTTTCAAGGTCCTTCGCTACATCGACAAGCAGGGCCACGAGTGCGCCTTCTATGACACCGCGCTGCTGTTCCCGATCAACGCCGTGCGGCTGGGTGGCCCTTCGCTCGGCGTGGCCGTGCTCGACATGAGCGATCCGGCCCATCCCGTCCAGACGGCGACGCTGACCGAGCTTCCGATGCTCTCGCCACACGAGTCGCTCAGCCTCAACACCCAGCGCGGACTGCTCGCGGCGGTCCTCGGGAATCCCGCGACTTACCCCGGTCTCGTCTCGATCTACGACGTCTCAAACGACTGCCGGCACCCGGTACTTGACTCGACGACGCTGAGCGCCCGCTTCGGTCACGAGGGCAACTTCTCGGCTGATGGCAACACGTTCTACGCGGCCGGCACCGCGGTTCAGTCCGTCACGGCGATCGACGTCACCAACCCCAAGCAACCGCACCCGATCTGGCAGGGCAGCGAGTACTCGCACGGGCTGACGCTCTCAGACGACGGCAACCGCGCCTACATCGCCGACCCGATCAACTCCCAGCTGCTGATCCTCGACACCAGCCAGATCCAGGCGCGCACCCCGAACCCGCAGGCGCGCGAGATCAGCCGGCTCACCTGGGGCCCGGCCACGATCCCCCAGAACGCGATCCCGATCACGATCCACGGCAAGCACTACCTGCTGGAGTTCGACGAGTACGCGTTCCGCTACGGCGGCAACGCACCACCGGACACGGTCGGCGCAGCTCGGATCATCGATATCTCCGATGAGACGCATCCGCGGGTGGTCTCCAACCTTCGTCTCCAGGTGGACCAACCGGCCGAGCATCACGCCGCCGCCAGCGATCCCGGCGCCACGAGCCCGGTGCAGGGCTACGCGGCCCACTACTGCAACGTCCCCCGGGAAATCGATCCCGGCATCGTCGCCTGCTCGTTCATCGCCTCCGGGCTGCGCGTGTTCGACATCCATGATCCGCTGCATCCCAAGGAGATCGCCTACTTCATTGCGCCCCCACACCCCGAGGCGGAGAACGGCCTCGACGGCAGCAACTTCGCCATGTCGAGGCCGGCCTTCGCCCCTGAGCGGCGCGAGGTCTGGTACAGCGACGGCACGAGCGGCTTCTACGTGCTGCGGCTGGATCCGAGTGTGTGGCCGAATCCGACGGGCCTCGGCGGTCCGGGGAGCGGGTCTGGCTCGGCGCGACGGTGCCCGGCGGCCGTCGGCGGCCTTTCCGGCCGGCGCCTCGGCACGCTGCGGCTTGGCGAGACCCGGGCCGCGGCTCGGCGAGCGCTGCGCGTGTTTGCGACGCGCGGGCGGCGGCGCATGGACTTCTTCTGCGTGCGCGGCGGCGGTGTGCGGGCCGGTTACGCGTCCGCACGCGTGGTCCTGCTCCTTAGCGACGAGCGCCGCTACGCCCTGCGGGGCGTGCACCCAGGCGTGCGATTCGCCTCGGTGGCGCGGCGGCTCAGGCTGCGTTCACGGCAAGGCTTCCACTTGGGGAGCAACACGTGGTTCGTCGTGCCGGGACGGACTGCGTTCGGAGTACTCAAAGTGCGTCGCGGGGTCGTCCGGGAGGTCGGGATCGCGGACGTGCCGCGGACACGCCGGCGAGCGGTGACGCGCCGCTTCCTCAGCAGCTTCGGGTAGATCTACCCGGCCCGGCCCGGGGGAGCCGCTCTTGCACCGGCGGCAGCTTGGCGCTGCCCGCGCAGTGGAGGCCATCGAGCATGATCTCGAGCAGGCGCCGCCAGCTGGCGTAGGCGCCGGCACTGACCTGCAGGGCACCGAGCGAGCACATCACCGCGGGGATGTCCTCGAACTCGAAGTCGGCCCGCAGCTCACCGGCCGTCTTGGCCCGGTCGATCAGCGTCTGAACCGTGCCGAAGAACCCCAACTCGGCGTCGGCGGCAAGCGCCGCGCCCAGCATCACCTCGGGCCGGTCCGCCGCGATCTGAGCGATGGCGCGGTTCTCCGCCATCAGCTCAGCGCCTTGGCGCACGAACGTGCTGAACGCCTGCCAGGGATCGTCGATCTCCAGGGCGGCCTCGGCGACCCGCGTCTCGCCGGCGAAATGCTCTGCCGCCAGGGCTGCGACCAGCGCCTCCTTGGTGGCGAAATGCCGATACACCGTCCCGACGCCGACTCCGGCCGCGGCTGCCACCTCGTCGATCTGGGCCTCCTTGCCGCTACGCGCAAAGCAAGCCCGGGCTGCGTCTAGGACGCGCTCGCGGTTGCGGCGGGCATCGGCACGGATCGGCTTGGAAGCGTCTGTCTCGGTGTCAAGCGTCATTTGTGCCGCGCATCAATTGACAAGCGGAACCACGGTTCCGTATAGTACCGCGCGCCGGAAGCGGAACTCCGGTTCCGAATGGTAGTCGTCCACAATTCGAGGAGCAAGCGATATGTCTTCATCCGCTCCCAGCCAACGTCGCTGGCTCACCCTTGCCCTACTGGCCACAGCGCAGTTCGTCGTCGTGCTCGATGCATCGATCGTCAACGTCGCGCTGCCGTCGATCGGGCGCGGGCTGCACTTCAGCCAGGACTCTCTCTCGTGGGTCGTCAATGCATACGTCCTGACGTTCGGAGGCTTCCTGCTCCTCGGTGGCCGGGCGGCCGACCTCCTCGGTCGGCGCGCCGTGTTCATCGTCGGCTTGATCGTGTTCGCCTTCGCCTCGCTGATGGGCGGGCTGGCACAGAGCGAGGGCTGGCTGATCGCGGCGCGCGCCGCCCAGGGCTTCGGTGCCGCGCTGCTCTCCCCTGCCGCGCTGTCGATCGTCACCACCACGTTCACAGAGGGGGCCGAGCGCAACACCGCGCTGGGCGTCTGGGGGGCCGTCGCCGGCTCCGGGGGCGCCGCCGGGGTACTCCTCGGCGGGATCCTGACCAGCAGCCTCGGCTGGCAGTGGGTCCTGTTCGTCAACACCCCGATCGGCATCGCCGCCGCGC
Source organism: Solirubrobacteraceae bacterium (assembly GCA_045805545.1). Lineage (GTDB taxonomy): Bacteria > Actinomycetota > Thermoleophilia > Solirubrobacterales > Solirubrobacteraceae > Palsa-465. The sequence continues at coordinate 15,125 of JBJMLD010000046.1, forward strand.
TGCTTGCGCCGCGTTTGATCGAGGAGAGCAAGGCCGACGCCGGCCACCGGCGCTTCGACCTCCCCGGCGCCATCTCGGTCACGGCCGGGCTCTCGATCCTCGTCTACGCGCTCGTCGATGCCCAGAAGGCCGGCTGGGGCTCGTTCCAGACGATCGGGTTGCTGGCGCTGTCCGTCGGGCTGCTGCTCGCCTTCACCGTGATCGAGCTCCGCACGAAGGACCCGCTGGTCCCGTTCCGCATCTTCCGCCTGCCCACGGTGACCGGCGCCAATGTGAGCGGGCTCTTAATCGGCGCCTCGCTGTTCTCGATGTTCTTCTTCATCTCGCTCTACATGCAGCAGGCGCTCGGGTACGGAGCACTCAAGGCCGGCGTGTCGTACCTCCCGTTGGCCGGCTTCATCATCGTCTCGGCCGGGGTCGCCTCGCAGCTCGTGACGAAGATCGGTTTCAAACCCGTGCTCCTCGCCGGGCTCGCGCTGATCGCCGGCGGTCTGGTTTGGTTCGCCCAGGTGCCGACGCATGGCTCGTTTGCGGGCGACATCCTCGGTCCGTCTCTGCTGGCCGCGGTCGGCCTCGGCTTCTCGTTCGTGCCCGTGACGATCGCGGCCGTGGCCGGCGTGCGCGACCGTGAGGCCGGCCTGGCCAGCGGCCTGATCAACACCTCCCAGCAGCTCGGCGGCGCGCTGGGGCTGGCTGTCCTCGCCACCGTCGCGAACACGCGGACCTCGAACGTGCTGGCCGGGGGCCATTCGACCCTCAAGCACGCGTTGACGCTTGGCTTCCAGTCGGCCTTCCTGACCGGCGCCGGGTTCGCCGTGGCGGGATTCATCCTGGCCATGGTGCTGATCCGCGGGGGCGACTCGCGCCGGCACGTCGAGGAGGCGGCGCTGGCGGAGACGGCGGCGGCGTAGAGCTGGGTCTGGCCGAGACGACGGGGGCGTAGAGCTGCGTCTGGCGGGGCGAGTCAGCGCTTCTGCTGCCAGAAGGCCAGCTCGCCGCCCGTCGCAGTGCTGATCACGCTGCGAAAGCCGGCCGGACCCTCGCGAGGCTCGAGCAGCACCGCGGCACCCAGTTGCCGTGCATTCGCAGTGGCGGCGCGGATGTTCTCGACCTCGACGTAGGGCAGCCACATCGGGCGTCGCGCGGCGCACTCGACGATGCCGCCCCCGATCCCGTTGCCGAGCTCGAGTGCCAGGTAGGAGCCGTGCGCGGTCTCGATCTGCTCTCGCGGCCAGCCGCATAGCTCCGAGTAGAGCTGGTGGGCGCCCTGGAGATCACCGGTGTGGAGCTCCAGGTGCACGACAGGTTTACGAGGCGCGGGCATAGCTGTCCGAGCACTTAGACCAGAGCGCCGGGGCAAACTCATCGCGGCAGATGAGTTTTCTGTTCCCGGTCGGTCTAACCTGCAGCGGATGTCCCCCAGCCCGATGATCCAGTCTTCTCAGGAGCGCGAGCTCATCACCGCAGCCGCAGGCGGCAATGAGGCCGCCTTCGGCCGCCTCGTGGAGCCTTATCGCCCCGAGCTGCATGCGCATTGCTACCGCATGCTCGGCTCCGTGCAGGACGCCGAGGACGCCCTGCAGGACACGCTGCTGCGCGCCTGGCGCGCGATCGGGCGCTTCGAGGGCCGCAGCTCGCTGCGCTCGTGGCTCTACACGATCGCGACGAATACTTCGCTGAACCAGATCGCCAAGCGCCCGAAGCGAGTTCTGCCGATCGACTATGGCCCTCGCACCGATCCACACGACGGTCCGGGCGAGCCGATCGTCGAGTCGGTCTGGATCGAGCCATATCCGGATGAGCGGATGGGACTCGAGGACGGGCTGGCCGGGCCGGAGGCGAGCTACGAGATGCGCGAGAGCGTCGAGCTGGCCTTCGTGTGCGCGCTGCAGTACCTGCCGGCCAATCAGCGCGCCGTGCTCATCCTGCGCGAGGTGCTCGGCTTCTCGGCCGCCGAAGTCGCCGAGACGCTCGAGACGACGGTCGCCTCGGTCAACAGCGCGCTTCAGCGGGCGCGCAAGACGGTCGACGAGCGGCTACCCGACCAGAGCCAGCAGGCGACCCTGCGGGCAATCGGCGATGACCGGCTCAGCGAGCTCGTGGACAGCTACGTCGACGCCTGGCTGCGCGGCGATGTCGACACGGTTACGTCGATGCTGACCGAGGACGCCACTTTCGCCATGCCGCCCCTGCGCAGCTGGTTCGGCGGCCGCGGGGAGATCGCCGAGTTCCTCGCCCTTTACCCGATGTCGGGTACGTGGGACTGGCGCGCCGTACCGACTCGAGCCAATGGCCAGCCGGCGCTCGGCTTCTACACCTGGGACGAGGACGCGCAGACGTACATGCCCTTCGCGCTCAACGTGCTCACGTTCCGCGGCGAGGAGATCAGCGACGTGGTCGCGTTCGTGGCCCGTTCGACCGAGCCGACCGAACGCAAGGACTACGAGCGCTGGCCCGACCAGCCGGCCGATCCGAGCCGGCTGCTGGCCGCGTTCGAGCGCTTTGGCCTGCCGGGACAGCTGAACCGCGACGCGTAGCTCTCAGACGCGGCCGCTCGATCAGGCGGCGGTCTTCTGCAGCAGCGCGGCCCGCCGGCGTGCCGCGCTCACCGCGGCGGTCAGGGTCTCGGCGTCATATGCCCCCTGATAACGGCGTCCGTTGATGAAGAAGCTCGGCGTACCCGACACGCCGGACGCGTCGGCGCTCGACACGTCCTCGCTGACGCGCTCGGCGTGCTCGTGCCGGCGAAGGTCGTCCCAGAACCGGTCGACGTCCAGACCCAGCTCGTGGGCGTAGCGTCCGATGTCCTGCGGCGTGAAGCCGTAGCGTCCGCTCAGGAGCGCGTCATACATCTCCCAGAACCTGTCCTGGGCGGCCGCCGCCTCGGCGGCCTCGGCCGCCAGCTGGGCGTTTGGGTGGACGTCGTTGAGCGGTAGATGGCGCCAGACATAGCGCAGGTCATCCCCAAACGAGGTCAGGAGCTCGCGGATCACGGGTTCGGCCTGTCCGCAGTACGGGCACTCGAAATCTCCATACTCGACGAGGGTCACCGGCGCGTCGTCAGGACCCCGGACGTGGTCGCGATCGGGATCGACGTCCTCGGCGAGATCGAGGATCTCCTGGGCGGTGGCGCTGATCTGGCGCGCGCGAACCGCGGCCGGTAGGCGGGCCACGACGCGGAAGACAAGCCAGGCCAGAGCCGGGGCCAGGACCGCGGAGGCGAGGATGCCGAGCTTGGCCTCGTCTAGCCGCTGGCCGGAGAACGCGAGGTTTGAGATCAGCAGCGACACCGTGAAGCCGATCCCGGCCACGGCGGCCCCGCCGGTCAGCACCGGCCAGCTCACCGGCGGGCGCGGGCCATGCAGGGCCGGACGCGTCGCGATCCAGGTCGCGGCCAGGATCCCCAGCGGCTTTCCGAGGACGTATCCGACCACGATCCCGAGCGTGATCGGCGAGGTGACGGCGTCGGCGACCAGTCCCGAAGACAGGTGGAACCCCGCGTTGGCGAGCGCGAACAGGGGGACGATCACGTAGCTGGTCCATGGGTGCAGCGTGTACTGCAGGCGCTCATTGGGCGAGATCGCCGAGAGCACGCTCAGCTGGGCCGAGCGCGCCAGCTCAGGCGTCGGCTGCTCGCGGAAGGAACGCGTGAGCTCCGTGACCCGTTCCAGGTCTTCCCGGCCCGGCGGATATGCGCTCGTCACGAGCCCAACCGCGAGCCCCGCGATCACGGGGTCGATGCCGGACTTGAACATGGCCAGCCAGACCCCGGTGCCGACAATCACCGACACGGGCCGGCGCCACGTCGGCGCGAAGCGCAGCAGCACGAGCACGGCGAACAGCGCCACGGCCACGACCAGCGGCAGGAGCGAGATGTGCTTGGTGTAGACGGTGGCGATGACCAACAGCGCCCCCAGGTCATCGAACACGGCCAGGGTGAGCAGGAACACCCGCAGCCGCGTGGCTACCCGCGGCGTGAGCAGCGCCAGCGCCCCGAGCGCGAACGCGGTGTCCGTCGACATCGCCGCCCCCCAGCCGCTTCCCCCTGCGCGGCCGGCATTGAACGCCAGGTAGATGAGCACCGGCGCGAGCATCCCGCCGAGCGCTGCCACCACCGGGATCGTCAGCCGCTGGCGCTGGCGGAGCTCACCGGTGTCGAGCTCGCGCTTGGCCTCGAGCCCGACGACGAGAAAGAAGAACGTCATTAGCCCCTCGTTGACCCATTGACGCAGCGTGGCGGAGATCTCGCCGCCGCCGAGCCGGAGCGAGAGGACCGTGTTCCACACCGTCTGATAGCTGTGGCGCCAGGGCGAATTGGCCCACACGACGGCGGCCAGCGTGGCGACCAGCAGGACGATGGCGCTACCGGTCTCGGTGCTGAGGAAGTCGCGGACGGGCGCCGCTAGGTTCCGGGCCCAGGCGGTCCGGCCGCTGTAGCCCATCGTGTCGGTGGTGGCCGCCATCTGCGGCGATTATCACGGGCCTAGTGCAGCGGGAGCGGGTTGCTTTCGTACGTGCGTGCGAATCGATAGAACAGACCGCCGTCCGTGTTGGCGCTGGTCGTCCCGTCCGCGCCGCCGCCGAACAGCAGCCCGACCACGCCGGCGCTGCGCGTGGCCCGCAGGTGCGCGGCCGAACCTGGGCCGAGCCACCACTGCACCCGGTTGTCGCGGAAGTGATCCCACGTGTCGTTCAGCGTCGTGTTGCCGAGCGGCAGCTGCCACAGCACGACCGCCGTGCGCGTGCGGCGGGTGAAGCCGCCGATGTAGGCGTCATGGCGGTGAAAATCGGCCGCGCTCCAGGCGGTGTTCGGATTGCCTTTGATCTTTCGGTAGAAGCCGGCATCACGATCGGTCACGTCGTTGAAAACGAGATCGAAGTGGGCGTGAAGCGAGGTATAGAACGCGGCCGATTCGCGGGCCAGCACGTCCATGTGGGCCAGCGAGGGCTTCGAGTACGTCGGGTCCTCCTTGGTGCCCCAGACGCTCAGGTGCCAGGCGAGGGCCACGTGCGGGGCCAGGGCGTTTCGGAGCTCGATCAGCCGGCGCGCAAAGTGCCTCGCGGGCGTCCGGGCGCCTGCCTGCTGGAGGTATCCCCACAGGTCGGGCTCGACGTGGATGATCACGAGATGGCCGTGCGCGGCGCCGTTCACCCGTCGCAGCAGCAACTTGTAGTCGCTCCAGTACGCGGCCATCGTGACCCCGTTGCGCAGGTTCGACAGGTCGCGGTGAAGCTCGTCGGACCCGGCTGACGGCCGGGACTGCAGCAGCTGGTAATAGGTCAGGACCGGCGTCACGCCGGCCTCGATCGACTCGCCGACGTAGTTCGAGACGAACGTTCCGTGGGGGTTCCAGGTCGACCAGCCGCTGCTGGTGTTCACCCCGCCCGCGAGGTACTGGTAGCGGAGATCGAGGTGGGCGTGGCGGGTCAACGCGGTGGCGTCCCCCGGTGGGTCGCTCAAGCCAACGGCCACGTGATGCGGCCAGCCGACCGGGACGGCCGCGAGCGGCAGCAGCAGTGAGAGAAAGGCGCGGCGCATCATGCCCGCGTCAGCCAGGACACGTGCGGGTAGTCACAAGACGGAAAGCCGCTCCGGCGGCATGTGTGGCAACGCGCAGGACGGCTGGCGCACGCCGGCTCCGTCCTCGGCGCGGGCCGATGAGGGAGGTCATCGTGTACAGGCAGGTTCTGGATCCGGTTTCCCATTCCCTGGGACTCACCTCGATTTTCGCGGTACTGCCGCTGGTGGTGCTGTTCATCTTGCTGGGGGTGGTGCGGATGAAAGCGCAGTGGGCGTCGCTCATCACGCTGGCGGTGGCTGTGGTGGTGGCGATCGCGGTCTACTCGATGCCGATCGGGCAGGCGGGCGACTCGGCGCTCGAGGGCGCGGTGTTCGGATTCTGGCCCATCATGTGGATCGTTATCAACGCCCTGTGGATCTTCAACATGACGGAGGCCACGGGGCACTTCGCAGTCCTGCGGCGCGCGTTCGCGTCGGTATCGGACGACGTGCGCATCCAGGTCGTGGTGATCGCGTTCTGCTTCGGTGCCCTGCTCGAGGCCCTGGCCGGCTTCGGGACTCCGGTGGCAATCTGCGGGATCATGCTCGTCGGGCTCGGCGTCAAACCGGTCAAGGCCGCTGCGGTGGCGCTGGTGGCCGACACCGCGCCGGTGGCATTCGGTGCGATCGCGATCCCGATCACCACGCTGGCCCAGGTCACCGGGCTGCCGGCCCCGCACCTGAGCCAGATGGTCGGGCGCCAGACGCCGTTCCTGGCTCTGCTCGTGCCGTTCGTGCTCGTGTTCATGGTCGGTGGCCGGCGCGGCCTGCGCGAGGCATGGCCGGCGGCACTGACCGCCGGGGGCGTGTTCGCGATCACCCAGTTCGCGATCTCCAACTACGTCTCGATGCAGCTGACCGACATCATCGCGGCGCTGGTATCGGCGGCTGCGGTCGTGCTCCTGCTTCAGATCTGGTCCCCGACGGAGCGGGGCACGTCGCGGACGCTGATGGCGCGTGGCGGTCCGGCTATCGCGGGTGGCGCGGTCAGCGACCCTGTGCTCGAGCGCCGCGTGCGCGCGGAGCGCGAGCGGCCGCATCGGGGTGACCTGGTGCGCGCATTCGCCCCCTACGCGATCATCGTCGTCGTCCTCGGTGTGACCAGCCTGCACGGCATCCAGACCCAGCTCGACAAAGCCACGAGCGTGTTCAGCTGGCCGGGCCTGCATGTCTTGAACGCCAAGGGCAAGGCCCCGACCAGCGAGACGTTCAAGCTGACCTGGCTGACCGCCGCCGGTACGTGGCTGTTCGTATCCGGAGTACTGACCGCACTCGTCCTGCGCGTCCGGCCCGGGTTGGCGTTCCGCGTGTATCTGAAGACGCTCGATCAGATCAAGTGGGCACTGCTCACGGTCTGCGCCGTGCTTGCCGTGGCGTACGTGATGAACCTGTCCGGCCAGACCGCAACGCTCGGGACGTGGGCGGCCGGCGCCGGCGGATTCTTCGCCTTCCTGTCGCCCCTGATCGGCTGGTTCGGAACGGCGGTGACCGGTTCGGACACGTCGACGAACTCGCTGTTCGGGGCGCTACAGGTGGCTGCCGCGCACAAATCCGGGCTGTCGCCGACGCTGCTAGCCGCGGCCAACAGCTCGGGCGGCGTGCTGGCCAAGATGATCTCGCCACAGAACCTCGCGATCGGGGCGGCCGCCGTGGGATTGGCTGGAAAGGAGGGCGACATCTTCCGCCGGGTGATCGGCTGGAGCGTCGTGCTCGTCTTGCTCATGGCCGTGCTCGTGCTGCTGCAATCTGGCCCTCTGTCGTGGATGGTCCCGTGAAGCGGGTAGCACTAGGAGTGTTCGATAACTGAGAGAGGAGTACTGATGGGCGATCGCACCCAACGAGTCAAAGGCAAGGCCCAGGAGCTGAAGGGCAAGACCAAGCGCGAGGCAGGCATCGAGACCGGCCGGCCCGGGACCGAGGCGCGTGGCGCCGCCGAGGAGACCAAGGGCAAGGTCAAGAACACGGTCGGCCGGGCGCGTAGCGCGGTCAAGAAGGCCACGCGGTAGGTGCGTGCGGCGGGCGCCGGCGGCCGCGTGCCGGCCGGCGCCCGACGCGTGCCGGCGCCCGCCGGCCCGTAAAAGTCCGCCCTGCCCCCGCCCCCGGGAGGCGGAGCGGGATTGTGCGGGTTATAGCCGTACAGACCGCACTTTGCTCACCGGCCTGGTGGGGCAAAGCGGTGTTTTGCGGGTCGTGGCGCCTAGTCGAGGTATTCGTAGGCGGGGAGCGTGAGGAACTCGAGAAGCTCGTCGGCGAGCGCGACTCGCTCGAAGATCTCGCGGGTTTCCGACGGCCGGCCGGCGCACCACGTCTCCTCCCCTACCGAGTCGCGGATCTTCGCGGTCTCCTCGTCGAGCAGCTGGCGGACGAGGTCGCGCGTGATCGTGCGGCCGTCGTCCTCGAGCTTGGCGCCGTGGTGGACCCATTGCCAGATCTGTGACCGGGAGATCTCGGCCGTTGCGGCATCCTCCATCAGGGAGTTGATCGCCGCCGCGCCACGCCCGCCGAGCCAGAACGAGATGTACTGAAAGCCCACGCTGATGTCCGTGCGGAGGCCCTTCTCGGTGATCTTGCCCGGCGTCGCCGCCAGATCGAGCAGGTCCCGCGCGTCGACGCGGACGTCATCGCGCCGTTTTCCGAGCTGGTTCGGCGCGCCGTTCAGCCCCGTCTCGAACACCTCGCGCGCCACCGGAACGAGGTCGGGATGCGCGACCCAGGTGCCGTCGTAGCCCTGCTTGACCTCGCGCTCCTTGTCGGCCCGCACCGCGTCGAGCGCCTTGGTGTTGGCTTCCTCGTCCTTGCGCGACGGGATCAGCGCGGCCATCCCGCCCATCGCGTGGGCGCCGCGCCGGTGACACGTCGCGGCCAAGAGCTCCGTGTAGGCGCGCATGAACGGCACGGTCATCGTCACGTCGCCGCGGTCGGGTAGAACCATCTCGGGCCGGTCGGGGAAGCACTTGATGGCCGAGAAGATGTAATCCCACCGCCCGGCGTTCAGGCCGGCCGAATGGTCACGCAGCTCGTACAGGATCTCGTCCATCTCGAACGCGGCCGGCAGCGTCTCGATGAGCACCGTGGCTTTGATCGTGCCCCGCTCGATGCCCAGCGCGTCCTGGGCGAAGTTGAAGACGTCGTTCCACAGCCTCGCCTCGCGATGGGACTCCATCTTCGGCAGGTAGAAGTACGGACCCGACCCGGCCTTCAGCAGCCGCGGCGCGCAGTGAAAGAAGTACAGGCCGAAGTCGAAGAAGGCGCCGGCGATGGGCTCCGAATCGACGAGCAGGTGGCGCTCGGGGAGATGCCACCCCCGGGGGCGGACGAGCAGCGTGGCCGGGTTCTCGTTCAGCTCGTAATGCCGGCCGTCGGAACCGTGGTAGGTGATAGTCCGCTCGATCGCGTCGCGCAGGTTGATGTGACCCTCGACCATGTTGCGCCAGGTCGGAGCGTTGGCGTCCTCGAAATCGGCCATGAACCCGTCGGCACCCGAGTTCAGCGCGTTGATGGTCATCTTCCGTTCCGTCGGCCCGGTGATCTCGACCCAGCGCTGCTGCAGGTCCGCCGGCGCGGGCGCCACGGTCCACTCGCTCTCCCGGATCTCCTTCGTCTCGGGCAGGAAGTCGAGCAGCGCGCCGCCTCGCAGTAGCGCCCGGCGGTGCTCGCGCGCTCTGAGCAACTCGGCGCGGCGCGCGCCGAACTCCCGCTGTAACTCGGCCACGAACTCCAGCGCGTCCGGTGATAGCACCTCGTCATAGGAGGGGCTGACCGCCCCCCTCAGCTCGAGTCCTGCGTGAGTCGTCATCTTGAAGATCCTCTCCCCGGGTGCAGACCGCGCGAAACGGTAGTGCTTGTGCGGCTGGGCAGGGTCGCCGCGCGTCGCACGGCGTGGTCTCGCCGGGTCTCGAAGGCGCACAGGGCCGCGACCAGGAGTGTCACAGCGCCGGCCAGGGCCCATGCCGCCAGTCCTCCGCCGACGGCGTAGAGCACGAACAGCGCCACCGCCACCACCAGCTTCTCGTACCCGAGCTCGCCGACTATGCGCAGCCGGAAGGCAACATGACCGATCAGGTAGAGCGCGACTCCGCCGCACAGCGTGAGCCGCGCCGGCCCGCCGAGCGACGCGCCGGCATGCATCGAGACGAAGTGGATCCCGACCGCGAAGATGATGATCCCGGCCACGATCACCAGGTGCAGGTAGCTGTAGGCGTCCGCCGCGGCCAGGACGGGATCGCTGTGGTGGCGCAGGCGCCGCTCGGCCGTCTCGGCGAAGGCGTCGAAGTAGGTCCACCACAACCCGATCGCGGTCAGGAGCCCGAGCGATACGCCGGCCACCAGCGTGGAGGTGATCGGCTCGCCGCGCGCGCTGACCCCGAGGGCGACGATCGACTCGCCGAGGCAGATGATCACGAACAGGCTGTAGCGCTCGGCGAAGTGCGCCACCGCGACGCGCTGGAGACCGCGCAGCCGTTCACGCGTCAGCCAGGCCGGGCCGGCATAGTCGATCGCCACCGCGGCCAGCCAAAGGAGGTCGCGCGCGGTGCCGTCGAGAAACGAGCCGGCGATCAGTAGCCCCATGCCGATGAGCACAGTGACGCCGAATCCTGCGATCGCCGCCCATGATGCGTTCCCCTTCCGCGAGGCATCGGCGTACAGGACGAGATGCAGCAGCCGGACGATCGTGTACGAGACGGCGAACAACGTGCTTTCGCTGCCGAACGCTTGCGGCAGCGCAAGGCCGGTGATGAAGATGAACACCGTGGCCAACAGCAGGCACAGCCGGAGGCTCGGCGCCGTCGTCGCCTGCGCGTTCGCCGCCCAGACGAACGCCGACCACGCCCACCAGATCAGCGCCAGCGCCAGCATCGAGCGGCCGAAGCCCGACCATGTCAAGTCGCGCGAGAGCAGCGAGGTCACCTGCGTGACCGCGAACACGAACACCAGGTCCCACAACAGCTCCAGCGGGCTGGTTCGCCGTTCCTCGGTGACGCCGTCGTAGCTGACCGTGGACTCGTCCACGCCAAGAGTGTGGCAGCGCGCGGCTCGGTTCAGACGTGCTCGCGCTCGCGCTGCTGTTCTGCGTCGCGGCCGGGCGCGCGCATCCGGTCCAGCCGCTCGAGCGCGCGCTGGTAGTCGTCGTAGCGCCGGAACACCCGCAGCCAGGCCCATCCTGGCCGGCCGCGGAGCTCACGACTGCGATCGGGATCGCCCGGGCGTGGGCCATCCGGATCGCGCGGACGTGGGCGAGCGGGCGGCGGCTGCCGGCGGGCCATCAGCTCACGATGCTCGATCATCGCGGCCCGGAGATCAGCTGCAGGCCCGTCGTCGAGGAGGCTGGCCTCGAGGTGGGTCCGCAGGATCAACAGCTCACGTTCGGTGGCGCGGCGCGCGGCTTGCTTGCGAGCGCCGCGGAACGCGAACCTGTCCCACGCCTTGGCGAATGAGATGAAGTCGGTGCGGCCGCCCGCCCGGTGAGCGGCGAGCATCGGGCAGATCCCGTTCCGGTTGGTGTACGCCCCGACGATGATGTTGTTGGAGCTGATCCCCTCGAGCATCGCGACACGGGTGTGCCGCGGCAGGCATTCGATTGCCAGCCTCAGCTCCTGGGTCGTCGCGCGTGACCGTTCTCGCATAGGGTTCATCGCCTCGATCGGGCGAGACGGCCACTATATGAGCGCCCGTCGATGCCCTCAAGCGATCCCCTTGGCGCGAAAGGAACCTTGCACATGAAGCTTGGGATACACGTCGGCTACTGGGGCCTGGGGATGGGGCCTCAGGACCAGCTCCAGGTCGTCCAGGCGGCCGAGCGGCTTGGTTACGACTCCGTCTGGACGGCCGAGGCCTACGGCTCCGATGCCGCCACCGTGCTGGCCTGGCTGGCCGCCGGAACGAGCCGTATCAGGCTCGGGTCGGCGATCTTCCAGATGCCGGGTCGGAGTCCGGCGATGACCGCGATGACCGCGGCCACGATCGACGAGCTCTCCGACGGCAGGATGATCCTCGGCATCGGGAGCTCGGGACCCCAGGTCGCCGAGGGCTGGCACGGGCAGCGCTTCGCCCGTCAGCTGCAGCGCACGCGGGAGTACGTCGCCGTCGTGCGCATGGCGCTGGCGCGTGAGCGGGTCGCGTACGACGGCGAGACGATCGAGTTGCCGCTGCCCGATGGACCCGGCAAGCCGCTGAAGCTGATGATCGCGTCCAAGCAGGAGCGGATCCCGATCTACCTGGCGGCGATCGGTCCCAAGAACACGGCGTTGGCCGGCGAGATCGCCGACGGGTGGATCCCGACGTTCTTCTCACCCGAGTACGTGTCCGAGTTCCGCAAGCTCCTCCAGGAGGGAGCGGACCGCGCCGGACGATCGCTGGATGACTTCGACATCGCCCCCACCGTCAACGCCTACGTGTCAGATGACCGCGAGCTGGCCCGCAACCTGGTTCGGCCGTTGCTGGCGCTCTACATCGGCGGCATGGGATCGCGCAAGCAGAACTTCTACAACAACCTAGTCCAGCGCTACGGATTCGAGTCGGCGGCCAAGGAGGTCCAGGATCTGTACCTGGACGGCAAGAAGGAAGAAGCAGGCCAGGCGATTCCGGACGATCTGATCGACATGGTCTCCCTATGCGGCCCGCGCGACGCCGTGCGCGACCGCCTGGCCGCGTTCCGCGATGCCGGCGTGGGGACGTTGATGATCACGCCGATGGCGTTCACCACCGAGGAGCGGATCGCCCAGCTAGAGGCGGTGGCTGAGCTGGCCGGCTAAGTGGCTCCCGCTAAATGCGCGTCTTTCTCGGAGCGTTTGGCGACCCCGGTCATGCCTTCCCGATGCTCGCGCTGGGCTCGCGCCTTGTCGCGCGCGGCCATGAGGTCGTGTTCGAGACGTGGAAGCGGTGGCGCGAGCACGTCGAGGCGGCCGGAATGCAGTTCGTGGCCGCGCCGGAGTACCCGGTCTTCCCCACGCGCGAGCGGCCGCTGAAGCCTTACGAGGCGGTCGTCGTGGCGACCGCCGAAACGCGTCAGGCGATGATCGCGTTCGCACCTGACGTCGTCGTCCATGACATCCTCACACTGGCGCCGGCGATGGCCGGCGAGCTGGATGGGCTGCCCGTGGCGACGCTGATCCCGCACGTCCACCCGTCGAGCGCGCCCGGCGCGCCGCCGTATGCGCTGGGGGCACGCCTGCCGCGGACCGCGCTCGGCCGGCGGCTGTGGCGCGCCATGGAGCATCCGGTTCAGGGCGGCCTGCGTCAGGGCCAGGCCGAGCTGAACGAGACGCGGACGCGACTAGGGTTACCAGCGGTCGCTCGGCTGCACGGCGGGATCAGCGCCCAGCTTGCTCTGGTCGGCACGTTCCCCCAGCTCGAGTACCCGCGCGACTGGCCACCGGCGGTTCGCGTGGTTGGCCCGCTGATCTGGGAGCCGCCGTTCGGCGATGTCGAGCTGCCGCCGGGTGACGCCCCGCTCGTGCTGATCGCGCCGTCCACGGCACAGGACCCCGAACATCGCCTGCTGCGGGCGGCGCTGGTTGGACTGGCCGGCGAGCCCGTGCGAGTGCTGGCGGCGACGAACCGCAAGCCGATGGTTGAACCCGTCGATGTGCCGCGCAACGCGCGCCTCGTCGAGTGGGTGTCCTACTCGCGCACCATGCCCCGCTCCGCGCTCGTCATCTCGCACGCCGGGCACGGGACGGTCGCGCGAGCCTTGGAGTCCGGCTGTCCGGTGCTCGCCGTCCCCCACTCCGGCGACATGGGCGAGAACGCGGCGCGTATCGACTGGGCCCGCGTCGGCGTCCGGCTGCCCTGGCGCTTCCTGTCGCCCGGCACGCTGCGGCTCGCCGTGCGGCGAGCGCTGAGCGAGCCGGAGTTGGCCCGACGGGCGGCAGCGCTGGCGGCATGGGCGGCGGCGCACGACGGCGCGACTACGGCCGCCGAACTGGTCGAGGAGCTGGCCGCCGG
>JBJMLD010000047.1:0-15121 GCA_045805545.1 Solirubrobacteraceae bacterium
ATTGCGAAGAACGATGACGCGATCGCGAACACCGCTATCTGCGGCCCCGCGAATTGGCGCTGACCGAGCAGGCGAAGCGGGAGCATCGGCTCCCGCGAGCGAGCCTCCACGACGACAAAGCCGACCAGCAGCAGCGCCGCGCCGGCCAGCGCGGCGATCACCCCGGCGCTGCCCCAGCCGTCGACGTTGCCGCGCAGCAGCGCCAGTACCAGCAGGAACAACCCACCGATGAGTGTGATCTGTCCGGGCACATCAACGCGCCGGGGCGTCGGGTCGCGACCCTCGGCCACGCGGCGATAGGTGATCCACACGACGGCCACCCCGATCGGCACATTGACGAGGAAGATCGCCCGCCAGCCGAACAGCGCAGTGAGCGAGCCCCCGATAAACGGCCCGAGGGCAAACGAAGCGCCGATCGCAGCGCCATATGCGGCGAGCGCCTTCGTGCGCGACGTGACATCCGGCGTGACCTGAGAGATGAGAGCCAGCGCCGTGGCAAACATCATCGAAGCCCCAAGACCCTGGAGCGCTCGCGCGGCCACCAGCATCTCGATTCCGCTGGCCGCTCCGCACAGCGCCGAACTCGCCGTGAAGACCGCCAAACCGAGGAGAAAGAGCCTCCGGCGGCCGATTCGGTCGGCGATCGCTCCAGCGCTCAGAACCGTCGCCGCGAGCGGAATCGTATAGGCGTCCACGACCCACTGCAGCCCGCTCAGACCCGTGCCGAGACCGTGCGCGATCTTGGACAGCGCAGTGTTGATGACGCTGATGTCCAGCATCAGCATCACGGTCGCCACGCAGGCGACAGCGATCGTCACGACGGGATTGATTCGGTCACGCTCAGTCATTGGACTCCTGTCAGTATGCGCGTTCGTCCGGGCCGCCGGGCGTACCGGGCGGCACCTCGTGATCGACGTAGTCGGCGGTCACGAACCGCTCCGCGAGGTCGTAGCTGCCGCCGCCGTAGTGCTCGAGCTGCGTCCGCACAGCCGCGTAGACGTTGACGCTTGTTCTGGCGGTGGTCATCCCGGTCCCTTCCTAGAGTAGAGTCCGACTACAATAGACAGAAGCCGACTCTAGTCACAGGAGCGCTATTCTGTCAAGCATGTCTGGAACGCGGGTTGACCGCCGCGAGCAGATGGCCCACCAAACCCGCCGCGACATCCTGGCCGCCGCCCGGCGCCTGTTTGCCGAACGCGGCTACGCGGCAACTTCGATCAACGACATCGCCGCCGACGCCGGCGTCGCTGTCCAGACGATCTACGCCCGGTTGGGATCCAAACGCGGCATGCTGCTCGCGCTTATCGACCTCATCGACGAAGAAGCAGGCGTAAACGAGCTCGTCCCCGGCGTCAGGAACGCCAGCACTCCCCACGAAGCGCTACGCGCCGGGATCCGTATCTCGAGAGCGGTCCACGAGCGCTGCGGGGACCTCATCGAAGCGCTGTTCACCGCCGCCGGCGCCGAACCGGAACTCGCCGACGCCGTCGCCGAAGGCCAGCGTCGCCACCGAGAAGGAGCGCGGTTCACCATCGGCCGAATCCAAGAGCTTGGCGGACTCAGAGGAGACCTGCCGCCAAAGCATGCCCGGGCCCTTTTCGCGCTCAGCACCAACCACGAAGCCTGGCGCGAGCTGACCGGTGGACATCACCTCGGCTGGAACACAGCCGAGACCCGGCTCACCGACGCCCTAACTCGATCGCTGCTCGCCTAACGAGCAAGAATCCCCCACAAAGCCAGTTGACTGCTTCTCCTTCGCCGGCCTGGCGCGTCCGGCCGCTTGTCCGGCGGGCACCCGGGTGATACCGTCAGGGAGGGGCAGGTTTACGCAGATTTGGGGGCTTGACATGCAGAACGCCCACGGACGGCGGTTTATGGGGTGCAGCGCCGCGGTGCTGGCAACAGTGGCCGGCGCGGCGATCGCCGTGGGCTCCGCCGGGGCGGTGAGCCCGATGACCATGCCCGGCGTGCCTGCGGGCGCGATGCAGCACATGGAAAAGCCGACGAAGGCAGCCTGGATGCCGTTCGCGCCGGCGTTGCGGCCCGGCCGCTGGAGCGTCACCGCCTCGAGCGCCGCAGCCGCCCATCCCGCGCGGGCCGTGCTCGGAAAGTCGCGATCCAGCTACTGGCGCAGCGCCCGGCTCGGCCGCGGCGCGCATCTGCCGCAGTCGTTGACGATCCGGTTCCGCTCGGCTCAGCTCGTCTCCGGGTTGACCTACGTTCCGCACGCGCGCGACGGCGAGATCGGCCGCTTCCGGATCACGCTCTCCCGGGACGGCGCGCGGTTCGGCCACCCCGTGGCGTACGGCCGCTGGCAGGCGAACTCGAGCGACAAGAAGGTCGCCTGGAAACCGCAGCTCGTGCGGGCAGTCCGGCTGGCAGCGCTGTCCCTCTCCCCGGCGGGCGCGCATGCGCTGGCGGCGAAGAAGATCGTGCTCAGCGGCGTGCACCGGCACAGCTCGCCGATGCCGATGCGGATGCCAATGCCGATGCCAATGCCGCACGGCGCTCGCGACGCAGCCACCGCCACCACCGCCGCGAGCGGTCCGTCGGTGATCGGGCAATGGGGTCCCACGATCGGGTTCCCGCTGGTGCCGGTCGCCGCGGCGCTGATCCCGGGCAACCGGCTCGTCATGTGGTCAGCGGACGAGAACATGAGCTTCGACGGCGGCGTGACCTCGCAGACACAGACCGCGATCCTGAACCTGACGACCGGCGCGGTCAGCCCCTCGACTGTCACCGACACCGGGCACAACATGTTCTGCCCGGGCGTGTCGCTGCTCCCGAACGGCGAGGTCATGGTGACCGGCGGCGTGAGCAACGCGCAGACGAGCATCTACAACCCGGCCACGAACACCTGGCGCGCCGGGCCGCTGATGAACATCGGACGTGGCTATCAGGCGCAGACGACGCTGTCCGACGGCCAGGTGTTCGTGCTCGGTGGCTCGTGGTCGGGCAACACCGGCGGCAAGCTCGGTGAGCTCTGGTCCCCGACGCACGACTGGCGCAAGCTGACGGGCGTTCCGGCTGACCCCATCTACACCGCCGACGCCGAGGGTGTGTACCGCGCCGACAACCACGGCTGGTTCTTCGCGACCTCCGGCGGCAAGGTGTTCCAGGCCGGTCCATCGAAGCAGATGCACTGGATCACGACGACCGGCCAGGGCAGCATCACGTCGGCGGGCGCTCGCGGCACGTCGCGCGATGAGATGAACGGCAACGCCGTGCTCTACGACGTCGGCAAGATCCTGGCTGCGGGCGGCGCGCCGAGCTACCAGAACTCGGCGACGACCGCGGCGGCCAACATCATCGACATCTCGGGCGGCGGCGCGAAGGTGACGTCCAGCACCGCGATGCATTACGGGCGCGGCTTCGCCAACAGCGTGGTCCTGCCCACCGGGAGGGTGTTCACGGTCGGCGGCGAGACCGTCCAGGTGCCGTTCTCCGACCAGAACTCCGACATGTCACCTGAGATGTGGGACCCCGGCACCCGCGGCTGGACCGTCATGGCCGCGCAGCCCGAGCCGCGCAACTACCACTCCATTGCGGTGCTTCTGCCGGACGGCACCGTGTTCTCCGGTGGTGGCGGCCTGTGCGGCTCATGTGCCACGAACCACCCCGACGGGCAGATCTTCCTTCCGCCTTACCTGTTCAACACGGATGGCTCGCGTCGCATCCGGCCGACGATCAGCTCGGCCCCTGCCGTCGCGTCGACCGGTCAGAAGATCTCCGTCACGACGGGTGGAGCCGTCGCGAGCTTCGCGCTGATGCGCTACGACGAAGCGACCCATACGGTTGACACGGATCAGCGGCGGATCCCACTCAGCATCAACTCGTCGAGCGGCAACACCTACCAGCTCACGATCCCGTCGGATCCCGGCGTCGCGCTGCCAGGCCCGTACATGCTGTTTGCGATCGACGGCAACGGCACCCCGAGCGTCTCAGCAACGATCTCGATCTCCGGCCCGGCAACCACTCCGGGCAACACGTACGGCAAGGCGGTCACGAGCACGGGACCAGCCGTGTACTGGCCGCTCAACGACGCCTCGGGCTCGACGAGCGCGGCCGATCTGTCCGGGAACCGCGACCTTGGAGCGATCAGTTCCTCCGGAGTCACGTATGGGGCCCCAAGCCCCGTCGAAAGCGCCAGCGGCCAGGGGCTGAACCTGGCCGGTGGGCAGATCATCTCCACCCAGCCGCAACGCACGCCACAGGCCTTCACCGAGGAGCTGTGGTTTAAGACGACGACGACTACCGGTGGCTACCTCACGCGGTTCGGCGACTCGCCGACGGGTGCCGACAACGACGCCGACCGAGTCCTGTACCTGACCAACAGCGGCCAGCTCGCATTCGGCACCTGGACCGGAGTCACGAACGTGGTCACCAGCCCGAGCTCGTACAACGACGGGAAGTGGCACCTCGCAGCTGCCTCCCAGGGGAGCGACGGCATGCACCTCTACGTCGATGGCGCCCAGGTCGCCTCGAACACGATCACCGGCGCCCAGCCGTTCACCGGCTACTGGCAGATTGGCGGTACGAGCACTGACTGGTGGCCGAACCGTCCGAGCGGCGCGTTCACCGGCACGATCAGCGACGCTTCGATGTACCGCAGCGAACTGACTGGCGACGCGGTCAAGGCGCAGTACCTCGCCTCGCCGGCCAGCACCGACACAACGACGACCACCACAACGACGACCACCACAACGACGACCACCACAACGACCACGGGCGGCGGCGGCAGCTACGGCACGACGGTCACCAGCGCCGGGCCATCGGCGTACTGGCCGCTGAACGACGCCTCGGGCTCGACGAGCGCAGCCGATCTCTCGGGGAATGGCAACGTCGGATCGTTCGGCTCGTCCGGGATCACGTACGGAACTCCGAGCCCGGTCGAGAGCGCAACCGGCCTGGGGGTGACGCTGACCGGCGGGCAGATCATCTCTCACCAGGCGCAACCGACGCCACAGGCCTTCACCGAGGAGGTGTGGTTCAGCACGACGACAACGACCGGGGGCTACCTCACGCGGTTCGGGGACTCGCCGACGGGTGCCAACGACGACACCGACCGGATTCTGTACATGACCAACAGCGGCCAGCTCGCGCTCGGCACCTGGACCGGCGTCGCGAACGTGATCACGAGCTCGAGCTCGTACAACGACGGGAAGTGGCACTTCGCCGTCGCCAGCCAGGGGAGCGACGGCATGCACCTCTACGTCGATGGGGCCCAGGTCGCCTCGAGCTCAGTCACCGGCGCGCAGAGCTACACCGGCTACTGGCAGGTCGGCGGTACGGCCACGCAGTGGTGGCCGAACCGGCCGAGCGCCGCGTTCACCGG
The DNA here is from genome assembly GCA_045805545.1 of Solirubrobacteraceae bacterium. Lineage (GTDB taxonomy): Bacteria > Actinomycetota > Thermoleophilia > Solirubrobacterales > Solirubrobacteraceae > Palsa-465. Next base: position 5,336 of record JBJMLD010000047.1, read on the forward strand.
CTCGGTCAGCGACGCCGCGATGTACCGCACAGAGCTGAGCGTGGCCCAGGTGCAGTCGCAGTACGCTGCATCGCCGGCGCATACGGGATGACTTCCCCTGCACGGTCCGCGTCATGATTGCGCTCAGCTCGAGCGTCCGGCGAGCGCGCCGAGCTTTGACTGCACGCAGTTGAGCAGTTGGTGATACGAGTCGCAGAAGGAGTCGATCCCCTCCCGTTCCAGCTCATCGGTCACGCTCTGAAGGCTGATGCCGGCGGCAGCCGCTTCGATCAGGGTTCGTTCCGCGCGGGCGGGATCGGCCGCGAGTGTCGGGTTCACTTCGCCGTGGCTGGCGAAGGCGCGCAGGGTCTGCTCGGGCATCGTGTTGACGACGTCCGGGCCAATCAGCTCCGAGACGTATAGGACATCGGGGTAGTCGGGGTTCTTCGTTCCGGTGCTCGCCCACAGCGGTCGCTGACGCTTGGCGCCCCGCCGCTGCAGCCGCTCCCACTCCGCACCGGCGAATTTCGCCAGGAAGCGCTGGTAGGCAACCCGCGCGGACGCGAGGGCCACCTGCCCGCGCAGAGGCGAATCATCGGCCAGCTGCTTGTCGACCTTGGTATCGATCCGCGAGAGAAAGAAGGAGGCGACGGAGGTGATGTGATCGATGGGCTCGCCGGCGTCGGCGCGGGAGGTGAGGCCGCGGATGTAGGCGTCGATCACCTCCTGGTAGCGCTCGACCGAGAACAGCAGCGTGATGTTGATGTTGATCCCCTGGCGGGTGAGCTGCTCGATTGCGGGCAGGCCGGCGCGGGTTCCCGGGACTTTGATCATCACGTTGGGCTGAGCAAGCCGCTGCCACAGGTCGGTCGCCTGCTCGATCGTGGCGTCTGTGTCGTCGGCCAGATCGGGAGTGCACTCGAACGAGATGAACCCGTCCACGCCGCCGGTGCGGTCGTATTCCGGTCGCAGCAGCCGCGCGGCCTCGCGGACGTCGTCCAGCGCAAGCGAGAAGAACAGTTCTTGAAGGTCGTGCCCGCCCGCGCGGGCTAAGGCGCGGAGCTGCTGGTCGTAAAGGTCCGAGTCGGTGATCGCCTTGGCGAAGATCGTGGGGTTCGATGTGGCGCCGGTCACGCTGTAGTCGCTGAGCAGCTCTGCGAACTCGCCGCTGCTCAGCAACTGGCGGGACAGCGTGTCGAGCCAGATCGATACGCCCGCGTCGTGAAGCCGGCGGAGGTTCTGATTGACCGCCACCGGTTACCGCGCCTCGGTGGCGGCCGCCGGGTCTGAGAAGAAGTACGGGATCCGGTTCCTCATCGCTTGCTTAGCGACTATCACCATCGGTTTCTTACCTCGGCCGCCGCCCGATGTTTGACTGCTGACCGGCGGGCGTGCAGGAGGGTGACGCCACCGTACGTGCTCCCGTACATGGATCTCTACAGACGTGCGGCGCCGGGCACTCTCGCGCCCGGCGCCACTGTCATTGCCTAGCGGGTCGTGGTCCCGTGCGGACCCTTGACGCCCAGCTTGACCTTCTTCCTCTTGTGCGCGACGTGCTTCCTCGCCGCGTTCTTGGCCACGGTCTTCTTGGCCGTGCTCTCCCCGGCCCACATGACCGACTTGTTGAACGCCATCTTCACCGTGCTGCTGGCGAAGTCCTTGGACACCATGGTCAGGACGCTCTTGTCGTTGTTGTCGAGGTTGTCGCACCAGCGGAACGGATTGTCCACGCACCCACCGTCGGTGCTCGGGACGTTGCCCTCATAGTTGCCGGTGTAACCGCCGAACAGATCGACCTCCTCTTGGGTCTTGCAGCAGTCCTGTCCGGTCAGCACGCCGCTCGCCGGCACGCCGGCTTGGTTGAACGAGAAGGCGTCCGTTCCCACGGGCGAGAACAGGATGTGGTTCTTCCCGATGGAGTTGTAGTAGCCGATCATCTGGTCGCGAGCGACCTTCGATGGCTCGTACACCTGCGCCGGGAATTGTGTCGACACCGTGCGACCGAACAGATCCGGGGCCGCCGGGTCGAGGATCCCGAGGCTGTAGTTCGGGGTTGCGGTGACGTCGGCATCCAGGTCGTACCGGATGTCGCTGAGCTGCGCGGGGCTCAGATTGTTGACGTAGTGGATCGAGCCGAACAGGCCAAGTTCCTCGCCGCCGAACCAGATGAACCGCAGCTTGTTGAGCGGCTTGACCTTCTTCATCATCTGGGCGATGTCGAGGATCGTCGCCGAACCCGACGCGTTGTCGAGCATTCCAGCGCCATAGATCGCGTCGAGGTGAGCGTCGACGACCAGGACGTGGTGCGGATCGCCGCCAGGCGAGTCCGCAATGACGTTCCAGTCGGTGCGGTTCGGGTCATGAATCCCCTGAACGCTCAATGACATGCGCGGCAACGCCGTGCTATTCGCCACCGCGCTCTGATACTCGTTGTAGAGCGCCGCGCCCGCGGCGAACGACGTGAACGAAACCGGGATCGGCGGGACGCTGCTCAGGCTTCCCGAAAAGACACCGGTGCGCTCCGGGGTGTTGCCCTCGTTGAAGATGATCACGCCGGACGCGCCCGCATCCTGCGCGTTCTGAATCTTTTGGCTGAACGTGCAGGTACCGCGCTGGATGAGCGCGATCCGCCCCGCGACGAAGCTGCTGAAGTCGGACGGGTCGCAGCCGCTCGTCGAGCCGCCGGGCGACGGAATGACCGTCCCTCCGGCCGGCTGCACATCGGCTGTCGCAGTACCCTGGCTCCGCCCGGGATTCCACTCGGTGACGAGTGTGTAGTCGTGAGCGGTCGGCGAGAGCTCGCGCATCGACGGCACGCCCTGATACGCGAAGTAGTCAAACGTGTACGGCTGGATCGTGACGTCGTAGCCAGCCTTCCGCATCAGCCCCGCGACGTAGTCGACCGATGCCCTGTAGCCCGGCTCGCCGGAGTTCCGCGACGGATGGCCGTCCGGTCCCGGATTCTTCTGCGCGATCTGCCAAAACGCCTCCATGTGCTGCCAGAGATCGTTCGTCTGGACGCACGCCACGAGCTTCTTCGCGGTGTCGTTGGCGCGGGCGTTGCAGGCAGCGGGCGCAACAGCTCCCGCGCTCACCGGCACGAGCAGCGCTGCGGCCACGCAGACTGGCACCAGCCACGCCGACCGGTGTGAAAGCGACCGTAAAGGTCGTCCCATAACCCTTCCTCCCGTTGCATTGAGCGGAGCGTCGTGCAGAGCGGAGCCGGTCCCAACCCGGTCCCACGATGCCCGCCTGGATATTGCGGGCATCCTACCCCCGCTGCTCGGAGATGCAAGCCTGCTGGCCGGGCGCGAGCACCTGCCAATTCGAGAAGCCCTCTGTGCGCTGGCGTGCGTGATCGGGCCCACGGAGCCGGCGTGATGCGGCGCCAGGCCGCGTAGACGCGCAAGAGTCGGCTAGCTGCGCTATGTCACACGTGGCAGGACATCGACTGCCGGCGCCGAAAGCGCGGGCATGGACAGCTCAGAGCAGATGCCCGCGCCCTCGCCGGGCGATCCGGTTCCGCCGAGCGGTGGCCACGGCTACCCGCTTACCTTCTCGGTCGACTATCCCGACCGCATCCTGAACCGCGTCAGCACGGCCTTTCGGATCTTCACGATCCTCCCGATCGCGATCCTCGCCGCGACGATCGAGGGCGGCAGCTTCGGCGCCGAGGCGGGAGGCCGGAGCATCCGGTACGTCGGCGGCGGCATCGGGATCCTCGTCATCCCTGTGCTGCTGATGCTGCTGTTCCGGAGGAAGTACCCCCGCTGGTGGTATGACTGGAATCTGGAGCTGACCCGCTTCAGCAACCGGATCGCCGTCTACTTCGCGCTGATGGACGACCGCTACCCCTCCACCGACGAGCAGCAGGCGGTCCACCTCGACTTTCCGTACCCCGACGCCGAGCACGACCTGAGCCAGGGCCTACCGCTCGTCAAGTGGCTGCTCGCGATCCCGCACTACATCGTGCTGTTCTTCCTCACGATCGGTGCCCTGTTCGCCGCCGTCTTCGCCTGGTTCGCGATCCTCTTCACCGGCCGCTACCCGCCGTCCATCTTCGCGTATATCGAGGGCGTGATCCGCTGGCACAACCGCGTAGCGGCATACGCTTTCCTCCTGATCACCGACCAGTACCCGCCCTTCAGCCTGGAGCCCTGAAAATATCTGCGGGCGCGGAGATTGTTGGTGTGCAAGACCTGCGCGAGGGCGAGATCACCGGGACCGCGTGTGGGCCGCCCCGATCGTGCTCGCCGCGATCGCCGTGCTCGGAGCGTTGTACCTCGTCATCATCAAGCCGCACCGGGCGCTCGCGACGACGCCTCCGAAAGGACCATGGCCTTGATCGGTGCACCTGATGCCACCCGTCTGCCAAAAGCGCCGGATGTCAGGACGCGGATCCGTGGAACGCACGAAGCATCCGATCGCGGATTTCGACCTGCTGCTCGACCGGGAGCGCTGGGTGACCGAAGACGCGCTGGTGTAGTTCGCCTGGTCGACGGATTCCGCGGCGTCCGTGCGCGAGCATGAGGTTGTCAAAGATGAGGAGCTCCCCGGGGCGGAGGCGGACTTCGATCTCGACTCTCTCCAGTGGAAGGCCTCGGTCTGAGAAGAACTCCAGCTCGTCGACGAGGCTGGCGAATTCGGTTCCGCATAGAAATCCGCGTTCCGTCTTCACGCTCGGCAGGACGGGAGAGCCACCGAGCGCGGCCTCGATCACCCGTGCGAAGCTGCCCTCGATGTAACCAACGCGATCGTCCCACGCCCCATGACTGCGCCCATAGGCGGCGAACCGCGCGAGGATCTCATCGAACTCGGGCCATAGACGGCCCGCGAGCAGGGGCTGCAACGGGACCAGTCGCGTGACAGCATCGTTTGGCGGCGTCTCGGGACGGATGTGGAGCGCGGTGAAGCGGGCCACGTCAGTCGGGACGACTGGCACGAGCGGCAGGCCGAAATCGAAGTGCAGCGTCTGGAAGTCGCGGCTCGGCGGCCCACCGGCCGGAGCGACAACGAAGTCGCCGATCATCGTGAGCGGCACCTCGGGCGCTGTAGCCCCGTCAACCACACGCCGCGCTTCGCGCCACGCTTGGTCCGGATTCCCGAATGGACCCAGGATCAGGGTAAAGCCCACCCTGGCCAGGGCCGAGAGGTGCTCGCTCTGCGACATGCCATCCACACGATCAACTTACGTTGTTGTCGTCGGTGCTTGAGGTTTCGGCGTGCCGTGCCGAGATAGCTGCGCTCTCTGCGGGTGGAGGCGAGCCTCGCGAAAGCGTCACGGCCGCTAATCCAGATGGGCACCGTTGCCGATACCCCTAACGATCCAAATTTTGGTGTCTCATATGACCGCGCGGCATGATGTTCTTTTCACGGATGCTCGGCCGGACGGATGGTGCCGGTGATGTTCGCTTGCGCGCGTGTCCGTTTGTTCCCTGTGGTCGCGGCCGCGCTTTTGGGGCTGTGGGGGTTCGCGCACGTCGATTCGGCGGTAGCGGCTGCGGTGCGACACTCGCCGAACGTGGCTGGCGTGAGTGACTCGTTCGCCTACACGGGAGCGGAGCAGATGTTTGCGGTGCCGTCGAACGTTTCGACGGTTCAGATCGCAGCCATCGGGGGATCCAGCGGTGGCGCGGGCGGAGCTGCGAGCGCGTCGGTGTCGGTGCGTCCGGGTTCGACGTTGTATGTGGAGGTTGGCGGCAATGGTTGGGCAGATGGGTGGAACGGCGGGGGCTCCGGTGGCGGCGCCGGTGCTTCGGACGTGCGGACGGTGTCGTGCGGGTTGGGCTGCGCCGCCGGTGGCAGCATCGCCTCGCTGAACTCTCGCCTGCTCGTCGCCGGCGGCGGTGGTGGTGGCGGTGACGCGGGGGGTGCGGCCGGTAGTCCGGGCAGTTCAGGCTTCAACGACGACGTTGGTGACTTCGGCGGGGGAGGTGGCGGGGCCGGCACGCAATCCACGGGTGGCATGGGCGGCTATGGCGGACTTGCACAATTTGGGATAACGGGCGAGAGAGGCGGGAGTGGAGCGCTGGGTCAGGGCGGAGCGGGCGGCCAGTCCCAGGCGGATCTCGGCGCCGGTGGTGGCGGCGGCTACTACGGCGGCGGTGGCGGTGGTGGCGGCGCCGTCGGCGAAAACAGTTGGTGCACGTGCTTCAGCGGCGGTGGCGGCGGCGGCGGCTCGTCCTACGCGCCGGGTGGGACGATTGGTATCGCGGCCGTTGAGATCCCGTCCGTCAGCGTCAGCTACAGCGTCCCGGCCCCGCCGGGGCTGGGAGGTAGTTCGGGGGCGCGCAACAGCCTGCTGATCGGCCCGCCGTATCTAAGGCCCGACTCGAATGACACGTTCATGGTGAGAGTCAAGGTTCCGGGTCCCGGAGACCTCAAGGTGCTTGTGACTGCGTGGAAAGACAACCTCGCGGGCGTCGCGGCTCTCCCGCACCCCGGTCCTCGCCGGTTCGTGTTCGCGCGCGCACACGTAAGTGCAAGGCGCGCCATGAGGCTTCGCCTCGCGGTCAAGCCGACCCGCGCCGGCCGTCTCCTCGTCGCGCATCACCGCTCTCGGACCACGCTACGACTGTGGGTCATCTACAGGCCGAAGGGCGGGGTCCCCCGAAGCTACGGCTACTTCGGTCTGCCGCTGCCATCGTTTCGGTAGCTCGACGTCCTGGACTTCGCCGAACAGCTTGGCCGATTCGGACGCCGCTTGCGTAGCGGTGCCAGCGCGATGGCGCTATGTGAGGTGGAGGATCTAGGAGCGCCAGGTGCGACCAGAGCGCTCAGCCATTCCGGTCTGGGGCTATCGGCCCTCTCGTATCTGTAGCCGGTTGCCGTCGGGATCCTGAAACTGCGCGACATAGACGCCGCGGAACTCAAGCAGGTCCGAGACGAACTCGACCCCGCGCGCCTTCAATTGCTCGACTGTCTTCAGGCAATCGTCGGTCTCGATCGTGATCGATGGCGGCGGGTGTCCCATCGTCGGCTCGGCCTGCCCGGGTGTCCCGGGCCAGAGCACCAGCTGGAACTCATCCCCCGGCACGCCGACCGTGAGAAACCGCGGGCCGTCTGGTGTCGGGTTCTCGACCCGTTTCTCAAGGCCAAGGACGTTCGTGTAGAAGTCGAACGCCTTGTCCTGGTCGCTGACAAGAACGCTCGTGTAGAAGACCTTCTCCAGCACTGTTGTTCCTCCTGTGGTCATGGTCACTACCCCGTCACAAACTGCTCAGTTCGTTGCGGGCACGAACTCGGAGATGGCGTCAGCAACCGCGAGCGGGTTGTCGACCGGGACCCAAGTCTTGGCTTCCGGGACGGTGATGAGCGTGGCGTGGGGGAAGTCGGCCGCGAGACGTTGCCCGTCTGTGAGCGGGAAGAACTCGCACGCGTCGCCCCAGACCAGCAGCACCGGCGGGTCGAACTGGGAGATCGCCTCCGCCGCATCGATGAGCAGTTGCGGTCGAAATCCCGCCATTGCCGCCACGAGATCTCCGGCGACGCGGGGATCGCGTTCTCCTGAGCCGAAGAATGACGCCTCGCGCTCCGGGTCGAGCCCGCGCGCCGTGACGGTGGCGATGCCCCTTCGGCGAGCGGCCGGCGAGCGATTCTGAAGCCGTAGCAATGCTCGGGCAAGCCAGGGCATCGCCCGGCACAGCGTCGTCGCCTTCCTGAGCGGCTTGGGCGGGAACTTCTCGTAGGTCTCGCAGTTGGTCAGGACGAGCCGGCCCACGCGATCGAGCGCCGGATGACCGGTCGCGAGCGACAGGAGCAGCAGACCTCCGGCGGTGTCGTTTGCGACGACGGTGGCGTCGTCGAGATCGAGCTCCTCCAGGCAGTCGAGCAGCAGGCGGGCCAGGGAAGTGGCCGATCGGTCGCCTGCCGGCGACAGCGGCCAGCGGTGCGCTCCGAGCGGGAGATCGATGGTTATGCAGCGGTAGCGGTCAGTGAGCCCGGCGACCACGTCGCGCCAGAGATCCCCGTTGGCGAGCGCGCCGGCGAAGAACACGAGCGCCGGCCCTTCACCGGACGATCGCCACGCCAGTGGTCCGAGGCGCGTCTGCAGTCGCTTGGGCTGGTGTCGGTCCTCGCGTTGTGAGTTGGCGTGCTGGATGGTCATGCGATCGTTCCTTTTGAGGTGGTCGTTGGTTGGCTGCGGTGCGTCAGGAACACTGGTGTGACCGACACGCGGACGACCACGTGTTTGTCGTGCAGCTCGACGGGGTGCTCGGCCCCCAGCGCGTCTACTGCATCAGCCCGGTCGTGTGGCCACGGCCAGTGGATGACGGTGGCGGGCTCGTCCTCGCCGGAGAAGAGATCGCCGTCCCGCCAGAGGACGACGAGCGCTGGACGCTCCCGGCGGTCGACCGTGAATGCGAACACGTCCGGGTGTCGTGCGAGCTCGATCCGCTCCACAGATCGCGCCCCGTCCAGGTGGTGTGCCAGCAGCCGGAACGTCTCGGCGGCCGGTTGGCGGCGGGTGAGCCTGCCGTTGTCATCGTGCCGGAGCAGCAGGAGCTTGCCTTGGAGCAGCTCCATCATCGTGAACGGGTCCTCGTAGCCCGCGATCTCCGGCGCCAGACGCCAGCACACGGTGCGCCGCACGCCGCTGGAAAGGGCGAACAGGTTGCGGCTGACAATCTCCCGGCAGTTGATTCTGTGCCGACGCTCTTCGAGCGCCGGCGGGCAGCCGGCCATCAGCATCTGCAGCGACGGCGGGAGCGTCTGCATCCGCGCGTACAGCTGCCTCATCGCCCGTCGCTCCGGCGTTACGGCCTGAGTGCTCGCGGCGAGCCCCGCCGTGGTCATGTCAGTCCCCCCGCCCATCTCGGCGCCAGTGAACGCGCTAGCCATCGTCTCCTGCAGCACGTGTTCGACGTCGTGAAGCTGGAAAAACGTTGGCCCGTTGTATTCGCCGACGATCACCGGGCGCTCGTAGCCGTGCGCCCGCATCATCGCCCGCACTGTTTCGATGTGGTGAGGGATCCGGACTGGATCGTCGTAGAGATGGATCGCGAACCGGTCAAACCAACTGCCCGCGCTAGCAAGCACATGGTCAAAGAACCGCCGCGGCGGGTCCGCGGCGGCTGCGGACAGCACGTCATAGCCACAGCCTCCGAGAACAACTGCGCTGCTCGGATCGGACTCCCTGACGGCTCGCTGGAATACCTCGAGCTCGGCCGCGTATTCGGCCGCGGTTCCCGCCCAGAGCAGATCGACGTTGCTGGGCTCGTTGTTGCATTGCCAGTAGTGCACCCTGCCTGCGCAGCGTGATACCAGCGCGCGCACGAAGCGCTCGTAAGTCTTCTTGTCCTTCGCGGGCGACGACGGCAGAAAGTCAGTCGACTCGCGCGTCGCCCACGGCGAGCTCGAGCACACCGTCACCCACACCTCCTCCTGGCCACTTAGTTGGGCCAGGAACGCGTCAACGACCGTCCAGTCCCACCGGTCCGGCTCCGGCTGCACCTGGCCCCAATAGACGTACAAACGCAAGAGCCCAGCGCCGAGCTCCTGGCGCGCAGCGGCGAAGTCGTCCGGAGGCCCGAACAGCCCGTAGCTCACTCCGCGGGCGATCCCCAACCGGATATCCGACAGCTCGAACGGCCTGGACTGCACGTGTTTCCCCTCCTAGAAACGTTTATCACGTAAGCGATTCGTTTATAACGTACACTTCGATTCATGTCAAACCGAAGGCGCGACGCTCCTGCCCCTCTCATCTGGCTCCAGGCACTTCCTCCACGGCCGCGGGAGCTCAGCCGTGAGCAGATCGTGCGAGCTGCCGTCTCGGTGGCGGACGACGGTGGAGCGGTTGCGCTAACC
>JBJMLD010000048.1:0-13580 GCA_045805545.1 Solirubrobacteraceae bacterium
GACGGCGGCCGCGGATTATCCGGATCATCCCGCGGTCAAGCTCGACGACTACGTCCTGACCTACGGCCAGCTGGACCAAGCCGTGGCGCGGGCGGCCGGGCTGCTGCGGGCAAGCGGGGTGAAACCGGGCGACCGCGTCGGCATGCAGCTGCCAAACGTCCCCTACTTCCCGATCGTCTACTTTGCGGCGCTGCGCCTCGGCGCGATCGTCGTGCCGATGAACCCGCTGCTCAAGGACCGCGAGGTGGCCTACCACCTGTCTGACTCCGGCGCGCGCGTGATGGTCGGGTGGCAGCAGTTCGAGCAGCCGGCGCAGGCCGGAAGCGCCGCGGCCGGCGCGGACTGCCTGATCGTGACGCCCGGAGAGTTCGAGCGCAGGCTCGAGGATGCCGAGCCGGTCGATGATGTCACTGAGCGGGCGGACGACGATCCGGCCGTGATCATCTACACGTCGGGCACGACCGGCACCCCCAAGGGCGCCACCCTGATGCACGCCAACGTGACCGCGGGGGCGAACGTGGGGCGGGACCTCGTCGATGCCGGGCCAGATTCGGTGACGGTGGGCACGCTGCCGTTGTTCCACGTCTTCGGGATGAACTCGATCATGAACGTGACGGTCAGAGCCCGCGGACTTCTGACACTGATCCCGCGCTTTGAGCCAGGCAAGGCGCTGGAGGTAATCGAGCGCGACGGCGCGACCACGTTCGGCGGAGTGCCCACGATGTACGCGGCGATGCTCCACCACCCCGAGCGCGAGCGTCACGACGTGTCGAGCCTGGAGTTCTGCATCTCGGGCGGCGCAGCGCTGCCCGTAGAGGTGTTGCGCGGCTTCGACGCCGCGTTCGACTGCAAGGTGCTGGAGGGCTATGGATTGTCGGAAACGAACGGCATGGCGACGTTCAACCTGCCCGACCGGGAACGCAAGCCGGGTTCGATCGGCGTCCCCACCGGTGGCACCGAGATCAAGCTCGTCGACGATCAGGACAACGAGGTGCCCCAAGGCGAGCCGGGCGAGCTCGTGATGCGTGGACCGTTCGTGATGAAGGGCTACTGGAACCGTGACGATGCGACCGAGGCGGTCATGCGCGGCGGCTGGTTCCACACCGGCGACGTGGCCACGGTGGATGATGACGGCTACTTCTTCATCGTGGACCGCAAGAAGGACCTGATCATTCGCGGGGGCTACAACGTCTACCCGCGGGAGATCGAAGAGGTCCTGTACGCCCACCCGTCCGTCCGCGAGGCCGCGGTCATCGGCGTGCCGCACGAGTCGCTTGGCGAGGAGGTCGGCGCCGCGGTCGTTCTCAAGGACGGCGAGACCGCCACGCCTGAGGAGCTGCGGGACTACATGAAGCAGAAAGTGGCTGCGTACAAGTATCCGCGTGTGATCTGGCTGGCCGACGAGCTACCGAAAGGAGCCACCGGCAAGGTGCTCAAGCGTGAGATCAAGGCGCCGGAGAGCGTGCTCTCCGGTACCGCACGCTAGCGAGCGCTCTCGTCCGCCGGGCCGCCGCGGAGTGCGGCCCGGGCCGCCCATCAGCCGCTGAACCCCGGGGGCCGACCGGAAATCGCGGCGCGGCCGCGTGGGTAGCCTCACGCCTTCGTGTTCCCGATCAAGGACAACATCCCCACCGATCGCTTCCCGGTGGTGACGGTGGCGCTGATCATCGCCAACGTGATCGTCTACCTGCTGGCGATCCGCCACGGCGGCTCGTTCTTCAGCGGTCCCGATGCGCACGAGGTGTTGAAGTACGGCGCGATCCCGCGCGCGCTGACGCACAGCGGCGTTCACTGCGCGCAGGTAGCGCCGGTGAACGATCCCCAAGCCGCGGAAGTGCTGTGCAACAGCCGCGAGCTGGCGGCCAATGGGATCCCGCCAGAGAACACGTTGCCGCCATGGCAGACCGTGTTCAGCGCGATGTTCATGCACGGTTCGTTCCTGCACATCGCCGGCAACATGCTGTTCCTGTGGATCTTCGGCAACAACGCCGAGGACTCGATGGGGCCGGTCAAGTTCATCCTCTTCTACCTGCTGGGCGGGATCGCGGCGCTCGCCCTGCAGGTGGCCGTCGCACCGAACTCGGTGGCGCCGACGATCGGCGCCTCGGGCGCCATCGCGGCCGTCCTCGGCGGCTACATCAGGCTCTACCCGCACGCGCGGGTGCTGACGTTCGTGTTCATCATCTTCTTCTTCACCGTGATCGAGCTGCCCGCGCTGGTGATGCTCGGAATTTGGTTCATCGAGCAGGCGGTCTTCGGCGCGGTCGGCCTGACCCATCCGACCGGCGGCACCGGTGGGGGCGTGGCGTACTTCGCCCACATCGGCGGTTTCATCTTCGGATACGCGACGATCCGGTTGGTGGCCACCAGGCAAAAACAGCTTCCGCCGCGTCTTCCGGTCTACTGAGCCCATGCGTATTCCGGTGCTGGTGATAGCGCTGGCGTTCATCGCCGGCCTCGCCGTGCTGACCGCGATCGACATCGCCCGCTACGGCGTCACCGTCTTGGCCGTGCTCGCGATTCTCGTCCTCGTGCTCTTTATGATTGGCATAGTCGGAGCCCTGCGCGAGCCACCGAAGGAATGACTCAACTAGGGGTGCTTCAGGAAGGGAGGATGGGGCGCGGACCGCGCCGCCGGCGCGCCCGCCGGGTGCGGCGCTGGCGCGCGACGGGCTTCGTCGTGCTGGCGGTGGCGCTGTCGCTGGTCGCGCTGCTCGTGTTCATGGCCAGCCGCACCTCGGGGCCAACGCTGCCGTCCGCCTCACACGCGGTCGGCAAGAGCCACCATCACACGCCGAGCACCGGCGGGTACGGAGCCACGCTGGCTGCCGTGCACGTGCGGCCGCGCTTCAAGCAGCCGGTGCAGAGCGGGCTGCTGTTCGACGTGCATTCAGGCAAGGTCCTCTGGCGGCGCAACCCTACGACGCGGGTGCCGATCGCCAGCCTGACCAAGATGATGACCGCGCTCGTGGTGGCTGCTCACTCGCGCCCGTCGGAGCGCGTGTTGATCAGGCGGGCGGCGATCGACTACTCGGGCTCGGGCGTCGGCCTGCTGCCGCTGCACAAGAAGGTCCGGCTGGAGACGCTGCTCTACGGGCTGATGCTCCCCTCAGGCAATGACGCCGCGATCGCGCTGGCCCAGCACGTCGCAGGCTCGGAGAGCCATTTCATCGCGATGATGAACGCCAAGGCGCGCGACATGGGCCTCAGCTGCAGCCACTTCACGACGGTCTCGGGGATCGTCGACCAGGGCAACTACGCGTGCGCCACCGACCTGGCGGTGATGGCCCACGCGATCCTGTCCGACCACCGGCTCGGCCACATCGTAGCCACGAGCAGCATCGTTCTTCCGTTCCCGATCAAGGGCGGAAAGCTCTACCTGTACAACAACAATCCGCTGCTGCGCACCCATTACCGGGGGGCCGACGGGGTCAAGACCGGCTACACGCTGGCGGCCGGCCGGTGCCTGGTGGCGGCGGCGCGCCGCGGACGGAAGTGGCTCGCCGTGGTGCTGCTGCACTCCGAGGATCCGCCCGATCAGGCAACGCAATTGCTCGACAAGGGCTTCAGGACCCGCGGCGCCTAAACGCCGACCTGCTCCCGGGGCTCCGCCACCCCGAGCAGGTCGCCCATCTCAGCGCTCGACGACGGCCGGCAGAACAGATAACCCTGGGCGTACTCGCAACCGTGTTGGCGCAGCTCCGAGAGCTGGGCGCGCGTCTCGACTCCCTCGGCCGTCACCCCGAGCCCGAGCGCCCCGGCCATGCTGAGGACGGCGCTGACTATCGCGCCCTCCTCGCTGTCGTGGCCGAGACCGCACACGAACGAGCGATCGATCTTCAGCGAGTCGATCGACAGCCGCTTCAGGTAACGCAGCGACGAGTAGCCGGTGCCGAAGTCGTCGAGCACGAGGCGGACGCCAAGGGATTTCAGCTGATTGATGATGGCGAGCCCCGCCTCGGTGTCCTCGAACACCGTGCGTTCGGTGATCTCGAGTTCGAGCAGCTCCGGCTCGAGACCGGTGCGCTCGAGGATCCGCGCCACCGACTCGGCCAGATCGGGCTGCGCGATCTGGCGAGGCGAGACGTTGACCGAAACGCGGATCGCGTCCCCGGCCGGCATTGCGTCGCGCCAAGCCGCGGCCTGGCGGCAGGCCTGCTCGATCACCCACTCGCCGATCGGCACGATCAGCCCGCTGCTCTCGGCCACGGGAATGAACTCATCGGGCTCGAGCACGCCGCGACGCGGGTGCTCCCAGCGCAGCAGCGCCTCGGCAGCGACGATCTTGCCCTGTCCGAGCGCTACGACCGGCTGATAGACGAGGCGCAGCTCGCCGCGCTGCACGGCTCGCCGCAGCGACGTCTCGATCGCCATCCGCTCGATCAGCCGCGCCCGCATGCCGTCGTCGAACACCTCGGTCCGGCCCTTGCCGGTTGCCTTGGCCCGGTACATGGCGGCGTCGGCGTCGCGCAGCACGCGCGATGGCGTCGCGTCGTCGGCGTCTGAGACGAGCACGACACCGGCGCTGACCGTGATCACGTGCTCGTAGTCACCGATCATCACCGGGCCGCTGCACGCCTCCGAGATCCGCCGCGCGATGGCCAGCGCGTCGCCCTCGTCGTCGAGCTCCTCGCACAGGACGACGAACTCGTCGCCGCCGAAGCGGGCGATCGTGTCGCCGGGGCGCAGCGCGGCGGTCAGGCGCGGCGTCAGCGCGACCAGCAGGAGGTCACCCACGTCGTGTCCGCGAGTGTCGTTGACGAGCTTGAAGTCGTCGAGATCAAGAAACATGACGGCCAGCTGGCGGCGCGAGCGCCGGGCGCGGCCGAGGGCGTGCTCGAGGCGGTCGAGGAAGAGAGTCCGGTTGGGCAGCCCGGTGAGGGAATCGTGGTTGGCGCGGTAGGCCAGCGCCTCGGCCGCCAGCTTGCGCTCCGTCACATCGCGGATCGCCGCCGAGACGAGCGTCTCGTCCTCGGTGCGCAGCGGGGTGAGCGAGACCTCGACCGGGAACTCGCTACCGTCCTGACGCCGCGCGATCAGTTCAAACTCGTGAGCCTCAGTTCCGCCGGCGGCACCGAGGCGCATGTACCACGGCACGGCCGAACGTGGCGGGATCAGCTCGTCGGCGGATCTCCCGATCAATCCAGAACGTCCGTGGCCAAACAATTCCTCGGCTTTGGCGTTGGCCAGCACGACGGCACCGCGGTGATCGATCACGACCTGCGGGTAGGGCGCGCGTGAGAACAGCGAGCGGAAACGTTCCTCAGCCAGCTTCAGCGGCGTGATGTCCTGGGCACTTCCGACCATCCGCTGAGGCATCCCACCCGCGTCGTGCTCGACGCGCGCATGGCACTCGATCGTCCGTGTCTGGCCATCGCCCCGCACGATGCGGTGAAGGCTGGCGTAGGAGTCCCATCTGCGGCCACCGCGCACGAAGATGCGGTCGAAATCGGCCCGGTCGTCCTGATGCACGCGACGGCGCCATGCCTCGTGGCTGGGCCCCGCCTGCTCGGCGAGCCCAAGGATCCGGTAGAGCTCGCTCGACCACGCCACCTCGCCGCTCTGGAGGTCCCACTCAAAGCTGCCGATGTTCGCCAATCTTTGGGCGTCGCCGAGCGCCCGCTCCTTCTCGGCCAGCCGGGCGAATGCGGTCTCGGCCACGTGGCGCTCAGTGCGGGCGGCGGCGACGAGCAGGGCAGTGATGGCGCCGATGCTGACGAACGTCTGCGCCCGCACCAGGTTGGCGTCCGGCCCCTGACCGGTGAAGGCGCCGTGACCGCGGGACGTGAACCAGACGGCGATGACCGACACGATCAGCCCGCCCAGCACGGCGCCACGCTGGCGGAAGAGCAGCGCGAGCAGGAACAGCATCGGGAAGACGAGGTACACGAACCCCTGGTTGAACCCGAGCACGACCACGCTGCTGCCGGCCAGCACCAGCCCGAGTGCTCCCATTTCGATTGCTTCCCGAGAGCGCCACCACGAGCGCGCCGTGTGCGCGAGCACGAGCACGGTCGTGGCCACGAGCAGATCGCCGCCCATGTCCCCCAGCCACCAGATGCGCCACGCCCCGGCCGCCTGGCCGAACGGAAGATGGCCGAACACGAGCAGGCTGGCGATCCCGAACGTGGCGCTGATCGCCGTGCTCATCACCGCCGCCAGCGCGATCAAGGCGACGACATCGCGCATCCGCTGAAGCGATGGCTCGAATCTGGCCCGCCTCAGAAGAAAGGCGCCGGCCAGCGCCTCCAGCGTGTTGCCGACGGTGATCATCAGCACGGCGGCGAGCGGCGCCGGCGTGGTCACGTTGGCCAGGAACGCGCCCAATGCGACAGCACCGAGCATCCGGTAGCCGCCCAGAAGCACCACGGCGAGCGCCACCCCGGTGGGTGGCCAAACGGCCGAGATGCTGGCGTGGGCGAAGGCCAGGCCCAAGCCGAGCTTGGCTGAGCCGAAATAGACCGCCGCGACGATGGCTGTCAGAGCAGCGGTCGGGATTTTGGTCTTTCTTAGCCCGCGGAGCGCCATAAGCACGCGCACACCTATGCCCTCCGTCAATTCAGACGGCATAGCTTGGTCCGCCCCTCCATCTGTCCAGAGCAGCATCGGCGGTTCAAGTTCCAAACTTGAGCCGCCGCGCGACAATATGTGCGCCGGGGCGGACCGGACCGCCCATGAGGTCAGATCATGGACAAGCGAACGCAGCAGCACATGGCCACCAACGAGTCGGCCTTCCGCGATGTCAACGAGGGAATCGCCCGCGGCCAATGGCCCGGCGAGCAGGACGCGCTGGCGAGCTTCCGCTGCGAGTGCGCCCGGCTCGGCTGTACAGAGCTACTTGATCTGACTCCGCGCGACTACGCCGAGGTCCGCACGCATCCGCGCCATTTCGTCGTGCTACCCGGACACGAGACGGCCGCTGTGGAGAAGGTGATCGAGCGGCGGGTCGGCTACCTGGTCGTCGAGAAGATCGACGAGGCGGGCCGGGTGGCCGAAGCCACCGATTCGAGCACCGACGCCGACTGACGTGGGCGCGGATTCGGCTTGCGCTGCAGGTCGAAGCGGATCCGGAGTTCGGTTCCGCCCGAGGAGCGGTTGACGACGGAGAAGCTGTCGCTGAGCTCGGCGATCAGGGCCAACCCGATGCCCAGGCCACCGGTCCCACCGCCGGCGTGCAGGCCCGCGCCGTCGTCGGCGATCAGAATCCAGAGCTCGCCCCCGGCCACGGCCGCATTGACATGGATCTGGCCTGAGGAGCCGCGGTAGGCATGGAGCACGACATTGGTCAGCGCCTCTGAGACGGCGAGGCGGATCGACTGCAGCTCGTGTTCGCTCGCGCCGGCGGACTCTGCGAAATCGATCAGCTCATGGCGGGCAGCCGAAACGCTGGCCGCGACGGCCTCGTAGCTGCGGGTCATCTTTTCGCTGTCGCCCACGCTTATCACCCTGGGCTCCGAGTACCCAGAACCCGGGCGACCTACACGCCCGCCGGGGGGCGTGGTCGGCTCCTCTCAACGCTCCACGAAATAGGCGCCGCTGCCCTGGCCGCTGGAGAAATAGCGGCTGGTGACCGTCTTCTTGCGCGTGAAGAAGTCGACCGCGTCGGGGCCGTGGGCGTGCAGGTCGCCGAGGAACGAGTCCTTCCAACCTGAAAACGGGAAGAACGCGACCGGCGCGGCGACGCCGATGTTCACCCCAACCATGCCCGCCTCCACCTGGTGGCGGTACAGGCGGACCGAGGCGGCAGATTCGGTGAAGATCGAGGTGCCGTTGCCAAAGCGGCTGGAATTGACGATCTCGATCGCCTCGTCCAGCGTCGCGGCTGCGGTCACGGTCAGCACGGGGCCGAACACCTCCTCGCGTGCGATATCCATGTCCGGCGTGACGCCGTCGAGGATCGTGGGGCCGACGAAGGCGCCCTGGGGGTCGCCGCCGGCGGCTGAGCGCCCGTCGAGGACCAGGCGCGCCCCGTCCTGGACGCCGCGCTCGATCCAGTCGCGGATCCGATCTCGCGCGGCACACGAGATCACCGGCCCGACGTCGGTGCCCTCGGCCAGGCCGTCGCCGACGTGCAGCTCTCGCGTGGCCTCGATGAGCGGCGGCATCAGCTGCTCGTGGGCGTCGCCGACCGTGACCACGGCCGACCCGGCCATGCAACGCTGCCCGGCCGCGCCGAACGCGGAGCCGATGATCCCCTCGACCGTCCTGTCGATGACCGCATCGGGCATCACGACCATGTGGTTCTTGGCCCCGCCGAGTGCCTGCACGCGCTTGCCGGCCTTGGCCGCCCGCTCGTAGACGATCTTCGCCACGGGCGCCGACCCGACGAACGAGACGGCGTCGATGCCCGGATGGTCGAGGATGCCTTCGACCACGTCGCGGCTCCCGTTCACCAGGTTCACGACCCCGGCGGGCAGACCGAGCGCGTCGAGCTCCTCGAAGGCGATCTGCTGCGTCAGCGGTACCTGCTCGGAGGGCTTGAGCACGAACGTGTTGCCGCAGGCGATGGCGAAAGGCAGGAACCAGAACGGGACCATGGCCGGGAAGTTGAACGGGACGATCGCGGCACACACGCCAACGGGCTGGCGGATCGTCTCCGCGTCGATTCCGCGCGAGACGTCCTCCAGCACCCGGCCCTGCATCGTGGTCGGGATCGCACACGCCGCCTCGACCATCTCGATCATCCGGGCCACCTCGGCCCGCGCGTCGACGAGCGTCTTGCCCATTTCCGTGGTCACCGAGTGCGCCAGCTCGTCGCTGCGGGCGACGAGCCGCTCGCGGAGCTCGAACAGCTTGCGGGCCCGAGCGATGGTCGACACCGCGCGCCACTCGGGCAGTGCCGCCCGCGCCGCGTTGACCGCGGCGTCGAGGTCGTGCGCCCCGGACAGCGGAACGCGCGCCAGGACCTCGCCGGTCGCCGGGTTGGTGACGTCGAGCACGTCGGTGGGATCGGTGGCCGCCGTCCAGTGGCCGGCGACGTAGTTGTCGAGTACGCGGGTCGTGGTTGTCGTGGTTGCCATTGGCGTTACGCCTCCGCAGGGGTAAGGGTCCATTCGTGGTCGGGGTCGTTGGCGACCGCCCACAGCCGCGTCGGTCCGGCCATCACGTTCAAGTAATAGAGCTCGTACCCGGGTGGGGCCGACACTGTGTGATACCCGCGTGGGACGAGCACGCAATCGCGGTCGCCGAATGAGATCGTCTCGTCGAGCGTGCGGTCCTCGCTGTACACGCGCTGCAGCGCGAAGCCGCCCGCCGGCGTGATCCGGTGGTAGTAGGTCTCCTCGAGGAAGGTCTCTGTGGGCGGCTCATCGCGATCGTGCTTGTGCGGCGGGTAGCTCGACCAGTGCCCGGCCGGCGTCAGCACCTCGCACACGAGCAGGCCGTCGGCCTCGCGGTCGCCCATCAGGATCGGGCGCACGAACCGCTCGTGCGCCCCGTGGCCGCGCGCCTCGACCTGGATGTCGCGCCCCGGCAGGACCCGTGCCGCCGCGCCACCGTTCGGGGCGGGCGCCCAGCAAAGCGCAACCTCGCCGGCGCCGGTCACGCGGAAGCTCGTTGCCGGCGGCAGGTAGGCGGCGTCGGGCAGGCCCGACCAGGGGTCCGAGCGCCCGCCGAGATCGCTCCAGTCCCCGTGTTCGGAGCGCACGTGGACGCGTCCCGTGATGACGACGAGGCAGACCTCGCGCTCCCCGGTGTCTCTTTCGGCGACGACCCCGTCGCTGAGCTCGAGCACCTCGAAGCCGACGTACCGCCAGCCGGCCGACTCGGGAGTGACTTCCAGGATCGTGCCGTCGCGGGCAGGGGTGCTCGAAGCGTGGACGAGCAGACTCATGGCGACTCCAGGTAGATGCGTTGGGCGCGCCGGGCCTCCTCATACTGCTCGCGCGCGGAGCGCACGGTGTCCTCCTCGGACACCTCGGCCACGGGCACGTCCCACCAGCTCTCGTAGTTGGGGACGCCGGCGTAGCGGTCGGCCTCGATGTAGATCACGACCGGGCCGTCGGCGCTGCGGGCCTCGGCCAGCGCGTCCCGGAGTTCTTCGATCGATTTAGTCCGCCTGACGCGGGCGCCGAGGCTCTCGGCGTTCGTCGCGAGGTCGAGCGGCAGCACGTCGGAGCCATCCGGCTCGGCCAGCGCGCTGCCGTCGGCATCGTCGAGCGGGAGCGACCCGTTGGCGGCGAACCGATAGTGCGTGCCGAAGCCGAGCGACCCAACCGAGCGCGACAGCGCCCCAATCGAGGCGTAGCCGTGGTTGTCGACCAGCACAATGACCAGCGGCACGCGCTCGGCCACCGCGGTCACCAGCTCGCCCGGCAGCATCAGGTACGACCCGTCGCCGATGAACACGAACACCTGGCGCTCGGGGGCGGCCAGCTTGACCCCGATCGCGCCGGGGATCTCGTATCCCATGCACGAGTAGCCGTACTCGACGTGGTAGCTCTTGCCGGCGGGGTCGCGCGCGCGCCACAGCTTGTGGAGGTCGCCCGGCGCCGAGCCGGCGGCACAGACCACGACACCCGTTTCGCCGGCGGCGTCGTTGATCGCGCCGATGATCGCGGCCTGCGACGGCGGCCCGTCAGGGAGACGAGGTGCAGCGCTGACGAGCCGCGTGACCTCGGTCGCCCAGTCGGTCGCCTCGTGCGCGGCCCGTTTGCGCCATTCGCCATCCACCTGCCAGCCAGTCAGGCCGGCCTGGAGTTGCTGCAGCGCCACTCGCGCGTCGGCCACGATCGCCAGCCCGCTGTGCTTGGCCGCGTCGAAGGCCGCCACGTTGATGTTGATGAAGCGCACGCCCGGGTCCTGGAAGGCCGACTTCGAGGCCGTGGTGAAGTCACTCCAGCGCGTGCCGATGCCGATCACGAGGTCAGCGTCTCGCGCCAGGCGGTTCGCCGCCGCGGTGCCGGTGGCCCCGACCGCGCCCAAGCTGAGCGGATGCTCGGAGACGAGCGCGCCACGACCGGCCTGGGTCTCGCAGACGGGGATGCCGGTGGCGTCGACGAGCGCGCGCAGAGCCTCGAACGCTTCGCTGTAGATGACGCCGCCGCCGGCCACGATCAGCGGACGCTGCGAGGACCCCAGCAGCTCGACCGCGTGCGCCACCGCGTCCGCGGCGGCCGGCTGGCGATAGATGGTCCAGGTCCGCGGCGCCAGGAACTCGTCCGGGAAATCGGACGCCTCGGCCTGCACGTCCTCGGGCAGGGCCAGCGTCACCGCGCCCGTCTCAGCCGGATCGGTCAAAACGCGCATCGCCTCGAGCGCGCCGGCGATCAGCTGCTCGGGTCGTTGCAGCCGCTCGAAATACCGCGACACGGGCCGGAAGCAGTCGTTGACCGACACGGTGGCGTCGTGCGGGACCTCGAGTTGCTGGAGCACCGGGTGGGGCGTGCGTGTGGCGAACGTGTCGCCTGGCAGGAGCAGGACGGGCAGGCGGTTGATCGTGGCCGCGGCAGCGCCCGTGACCATGTTGGTCGCGCCCGGCCCGACGCTGGTCGTGCAGATGTAGGTGCCGAGACGGTTGCGTTGGCGCGCATAGCCGGCCGCCAGGTGCACCATTGCCTGTTCGTTGCGCGCCGGGTGGTACGGCAGACGATCGCGGTACTGGTGCAGCGCCTGGCCGAGGCCGGCCACGTTGCCGTGCCCGAAGATGCCGAAGCAGCCGGCGAAGAAGCGGTGACTGACGCTGTCGCGTTTCACCTCCTGGACGGACAGGAAGCGGATCAGGGCCTGGGCGGTTGTGAGACGACTCTGGCTCAAGATGCTTCTACCTCCTCGATCGCCACTGGTCGCCGCTCCCGCAACGAGCGCCAGGCCGCCAGTCCTATCACAAGAGGCGCACGCGCATCGCGCGTCGACACCGGTGGCGCCTGGCCGGACTGGATGGCGTCGATGAACGCGCGCCACTCGCGAACGTAGCTCGGGATGTAGCGCTCAAGAAAGAAGTACGGCAGCGTCGTGCGGCGCTCGCCCCGCGCTGTGAACCGGGCGCCGGTGTGAGCGAGCGGGTTCTCGGACACGGCCATCCCGGCCGAGCCGAACACCTCGACTCGCTGGTCGAAGCCGTAGGCGGCCCGGCGCGAGTTGTCGATCGCGGTCAGACAGCCGTCCTCGTGCACGAGCGTGACCAGCGCCGTGTCGATGTCCCCCACCTCGCCGATGCTCGGCTCGATGCGTACCGCACCGCGGGCAAAGACTTCGGTCACTTCGCTGCCGGTCAGGTAGCGGGCCATGTCGAAGTCGTGGATCGTCATGTCGAGGAATAGGCCGCCCGAGGTCTTGACGTAGTCAAGCGGAGGCGGGGCCGGGTCGCGACTGGTTATCCGCACGAGATGTGGCTCGCCGACCGTGCCGTCGCGGACGGCCTCGCGCACGGACGCGTGAGCGGGATCGAAGCGACGGTTGAAGCCGATCTGGAACGGCACATCGGCGGCCTGCACGGCGGCCAGGGCGCGGTCGAGCTCGGCCAGGTCGAGCGACAGCGGCTTTTCGCAGAACACGGCCTTGCCGGCCTGCGCGGCGGCGATCAACAGCTGGGCGTGTGTGTCGGCGTTGGAGCAGATGGCCACGGCGTCGAGGTCGCCCCCGAGGACCTCCTCCACGCTGGCCGCGGCGTGGACGCCCAGAGCGTCGGCAACCGTGCGGGCAGATTCCTCGTGGGCGTCGAACACGGTCCCGACCGTGGCGCCGGCGACTTCCCGTGAAAGGAGCTCGGCGTGCATCCGCCCGATCCGCCCCACCCCGATCACGCCAACGCGCACGGGAGCCACCGCGGTACCCAGGGTCACACGTCCTCCCAACGGCCGCTGGCGACGGATCGCAACAGTGCCTCCTGGACGGCCGCCCATTGGCGGGCCTGCTCGAACCCCGGCTCATACGGACGCTCGTCGGCCACCGCGGCACAGAACTCGTAGTCCTCGATCGCCACGAGATCTTCGAACCCGATCGGATTGCCGCTCCCGGGCACGAACGCGCCGTGATGGGCGAAGCGATCGCCGCCGAGCACGGTCGTGTATCCGGAGCCGCGGTCCTCGGTGGCGCGATATAGCCGCAGCTCGTTCAATCGCTCGAGGTTCCAGGACAACGCGCCGCGGGTCCCGTAGACGTCGAAGGCCATCTGGCTCTCCGGCCCGATGATCGTCCGGCTCGCCTCGAACGTCCCCACCGCGCCCGAAGCGAACCGGCAGAGCAGGCCGGCGTAGTCCTCGTTGGTGACCGGCGTGGTCGGATCGTCCGGCCCGCCGCGGCCGTAGTGGCTGGCGCCGGCCGCCGGCTCCGGGCGCTCGGCGATGAACGTGTGAAGCGTGCCGGTCACGCTGTTGATCGGCCCGATCAGCATGTGGGCCAGGTCGACGGCGTGGCTCAGCAGGTCGCTGGTTACGCCGTAGCCGGCTTGGTCGAGCTGGAAGCGCCACGAGTTGACGCCGAGCGGATCGGCGCCGTACATGGAGAAGAAGCGGCCGCGGTAGTTCGTTATCTCGCCGAGCTGGCCGGACTCGATCAGCTCGAGCGCGTAGCGGACGAGCGGCGCCCAGCGGTAGTTGTAACCGACGCCGCTGGTAACGCCCCCCTGGCGGGCGGCATCC
>JBJMLD010000049.1:0-25028 GCA_045805545.1 Solirubrobacteraceae bacterium
AAAATCAATACCTACAACACCATCAACCTATAAGCAAGGCACACGAGCGCTGCCGAGGCCGCGGCCGTTCCCCGGGCTCGGCCGCAACCAGTCACGGCGAGTACGAGCACGCATGCGGCGAAAGCGAGCGACGGCATCGCGTGACGACGCCGCCGCCCTGCCCTAGCGGTGATTCGGACCGTCGTCGCTGCCGCGGGCGTCACGGCGATCGTTGTCGGCGCGATCGTGCCGATGGTGGCGTCGATGATTCTCGATTCGGTCGTGCCGCGCGTGGTGGCGCACCTGATGCTCGCGTTGCTCATGGTTGGGCGGATCATCGCTGCCGCCGCGCGCCCCGGCGACGGCCGGCACGGTGAGTGCACCGGCGAGCGCGAGTGTGGTCACGGCTTTCGTGAAGCGGGAGTGCATGTCTAGTTCCTCCTGTGGGCTTTGCATGTGAGCCCACGATGCCGCCGCCTCGGTCCTAGTTTCAATTGGACCTTCGTCGGGTCTGGGGCCGGGCTATCGGTCCCGCTCGTGGGCACCTGCCCCGTGCCGGCTCACCGGTCAAGCAGCCGTTGTTGGAGCTGGCGCAGCTCGGAGGACCCGGAAGCGATCGGGGTCCGCGGGATCGCGATCAACGACCTGGACTGGCGTCCAAGCCCACTGCCAAACGCTGATGCCTGGCATGCGCGAGAACTGGATCTGCCCGCGGGTGCCTTCGACTGCGAGACACGGCCAGGATTCGGCAATGCGCGCCCGGTCCGCGCCGTGCGCTCGCAGCACATCGGCGAGCACGGCGACGGTGTCATACCCCTCGAAGGCGACGAAGGAGGGCGCTTCGCCCAGCCGCTCGCGAAGCGCCGCCTCGACTCGTGCGCCGAGCGGGTTCAGGAGCTCCGGCAAGTAGCGCAAGAACGCGATCGCGGTGCCGTCGTCGCCCAGCAACCTCGCCCATTCGGCGAACTCCGGCTGCCCGGCCGGAGCACCGATCATGATCTCGGCCAGACGCCCGTCGCGGCGGACAGACTTCACGATCGACACGGCCGGCTCCGGGTGGCCGACCAGAAGAAGGAGGGCCGTGGCGCGACTGTCGACGAGTTCGTCGCACACGCCCGCCGGGGCGAGCGCGCGCGCGTCGAGTTCGATGACGGTGCCGCCGCGTAGAGCAAGGTGGTCCCGCAGAACGCGGGCTCCGGATGCCCAGTAGACACTCGGCTCGGCTGCTACGGCGATTCGGCTGTGGCCCGCGCTGAGGAGGAAGTCTGCGTAGATCTGCCAGCCGTGGGACTGCGCCGGGGCGAGACGCGCGACCCATTCCGTTGGCCGTTCGGTGAGCGCGTCGAGAACCGCTGATGAGCATAGGAACGGCAGGCCGAGGGCGTCGGCTCTGGCGGCGGCCGCGCAGGCGACGACGCTGTGATACTCCCCCGCCAAGGCAGCCACGCCCAGACGAGCCAATTCATCTACGGCCGCCGCCGCTCTGTCTGGATCAGCCGCGGTGTCTCGGACCACCAGCTCGAGTGGTCTTCCGATGATTCCGCCGGCGTCATTGACCTCGCCAACGGCCAGCTCGAGTCCAGCCAGCAAGTGTTGGCCGGCCTCGACCCAGCCAGGCCGAATTAGCGGGACGAGAGCGCCGATCTGGACCGGTGATCCCTCACTCACGGGCCGCCACCAGACGCTGAAGGACCGCCGTCGCGGCGTGGGTCTCACCGGCGAAGAATCGGGCGTCGACATCCTCGACGACCACAATCGCGCGCCGGGCAAGGCGAGCGCCGGCGACGGTTACTCGCAGGCGGCGCGCCCGGGTGTCCGCCGGGTCGACGGCGCGGTCGATCAGACCCTTTGCCTCAAGCTTGCGCACCACCTGCGAGGTCATCTTCACGTCCGTGCCCGCTTGGCGCGCGAGTTGCAGCTGGTTCGCCGTGCGTCCCTGCTGCTCGAGCCACCACGCGCACGCAAGCAGCACGAACTGGACATGCGTCAACTCCAGCGGCGCGAGCGCAGCAGCGACGGCCCGCTGCCAAGCGTGCGTGACGTGCCACAAAAGGAACCCGGGGCTGGACGCCGGACCATCCGCGTACCGGCTGCTCGGCGCTGGCTCGACCTCAGCCGGCATACTCGACCAGCGCTCTGAGGGTGTCATCGAAGTCCGCGGTGATCGCCGGGCCGAGCTCCTCCGCCGCTGGGCCCGACGCCTCGAGGCGGTACACGACGCGCACGCGGTGCTCATCGAGCGCCTCGATGCGGTGCATCGTCCGAACAACGGTTCCGGCGACTTCGGCCTCATCGATGAACTGCTCTCCCTCGATGACGTCGGCAATCCGCAGATGAACCGGATCCTGGCCAACTGGGGTCATCACGATCCTGCTGCCGCTCGCGAAGGGACCGGTCAGCTCAACGCGCTCGATATCTCCATTCCACTCGGCCCACCGCGGCACGTCGGCCCACGCTCGCCAGATGGCGTCCGCGCCCACGTTCGTCTCGATGCTGTGCTCGGTCGTCCACATATTGTCGCTCCTAGTCTGTGCAGAGATCATCTACGCGCAGACTAATTTCCGCCGGCCCGTTTGTCAAGGCCACGGAGCGGTCGCGTGCCCGCCACGTGCCGGAACAAATCCGAGTGCCTTAGTCGGATTCTGCTAGCCTCGTTGGTGCGCTCAGAGAGCCCGGCTCTTCTCGCTTCCGGGGCGGACGTTTTCAATCGAGAAGAGCAGAAAGACGGTCGGCCGTGGCCACCGCAAGACAGAACTCCCCGAGGCAACGGCAAGTCGCTGCCCATCGTGAGGACGCGGCCTGACAGCCATGAACCGCTCGTGACGGTCGAGGCGCGATCCATGCAGAACGCTCAAGTCAAAGTGGGACCCGACCGAAGGAGAGAGTGATGGCCGCCAAGCACAAGGTGACAGTGTCCACGCAACCGACGAACCGCCGGCCCAGCTCGGCTGAGCGACAAGCGGCGCGGATGGCGTCGATCTCGAACAAGCAGGCGGAACTCAAGCAAGAAGCCGCGGAGCGTCGCGCCCAACGCGCCAACCAGAGCGCCCCAGAGGCGTCCGCGCCGCGCAAGCCGGCCGCGACAAAGCGCAGCAACTCGCGCTGATCGGCTAATCATCTCCCGGTTTGCGCAACGCAGTTCACGAGCACCGTCGCTTCGCCGGCGGGCGCTAATCAGCATCCTCGGGGCCGCCGTGGTCGCCGGCGCCCTCGCAGTCGAGCTCGCCGGACAGCGGGGCCAGTTCACCGCGGCAATCCATGCCGCTCCGATCTGGATCCTGTCGGTGGTCGCACTGCTTCAGCTCGTTGCCCTGATCGCGCGCACCGAGGCATGGCACGTGTGCGTGCGCGCGACTGGCGCGACCGTGGGCCGCCGCCCGCTGTTCCGTGCCGCCGGCGTCGGCTACCTCGCGAGTTTGCTCAACGGCTCACTCGGCGTCGCGGCGCGGATCGCTGCGCTGCGCCGTACCTGCCCCAACGACAGCCCGCGTGTGCCCGCGCTGCTGGCCGCCGAGGTACCGATCATCAGCGTCGAGGCCGCGTTGACGGCGATCTTCTCCTTCACACTGGTCGGTCCGCTTGGCGTTCCATGGTGGGCGCCGGTGATCGCGGTCGCCCTCGCGGGTGCCGCAGTGCTCGGGCTCGGGCGACTGTCAAACCGCCGCCGGCTTGGGCTCTGGTCAGGCCTCGCCGTGATGCGCAGCAACCGGGGTCGCATGGCCGCGTTCGTGGTGGTGGCCATCTGCGCGCAGATCGCCCGCAACTGGCTGGTGCTGCGCGCGATCGGCGTGCACATCTCGCTGTTCGACGCGATCGCGCTACTGATCGCGATGTTCACGCTCGGTCAGCTCCCAATCGGCCCAACTATCGGCGCGGCAGCAGCCGTGCTGATCCTCGGCTCCCACGGAGTCGCTACAGCTGCCGCAGCCGGCGTGCTACTGACCGTCACGTCGACCGTCGGGACCCTTTGCTACGCCGCGTGGGCCACCGCCGACCATTTCAGCAGCCGCCGCCGCCCGGCCCTCCGCACGGAGCTCCCCGCGACCCCGGCGATCGCGGACACCGCGACCCCAGCTTGACCGGCCCCCGGACGGGAGGCCGCGTCTATTTCGCTTCGGCGAGAGCGGCTGACAACTCGGCTCGCGAGGAGACATCGAGCTTTCGATAGGCGCTGGTCAGGTGCATCTCGCCGGCCGCCCGGAGTTCGGTGCGCCCGCGCTTGACGAGCGCGATCGCGCCGACCTTTCGTCGCTTGGGTCGAGTCACCCGAACGGCCAGAGATACTTGTCCTTGGCGACCGCGTGCCGGGTCATGCGGTACGCAAAGTAATGCTGTGGATCAAATTGGTGAAGTCGGTTGTAGAAGATATGGGGCTGCGCACCGCCTCTGTCGACGAGGTTGATCCGGGTGATCGTCAGGCCACCGCCGCAGAGGCCGCAAGCCGGGGCCACAGGCTTCGGGCCTAACCAGACATGGCCAAGATGATCCTTAGGCGTTCCGTTCGGAGCGGCTCCTGCAAATCCAGACATTTTGAGACCAGCCTGACTTTCCAGGTACGCAAGCGGGCTGGCGTAGTTCGCACCCTTCGCCTCCCAATCCTCGACCAGCCCCTCGAACTGCTGCTTAGTCCCGAGATCGGATCCGGGATCGACCTGAGCCGGCGGGGTGCAGTTGTCGCGGCGGCGGCTTTGCGGAATACACTCGCGGTAGCGTTGACCGCTCACCCACTGGGGCTGTGAGTCCCACATGAGCCAGCTGCGCGTGTCGATGAACATGCCGCTCGGCAACACCGGCTTGAGCTGCTTCTTCTGCGCCTCAATATTGCCGTTGATGGTGTCGATCTCCAGCTTCACGCATGGCGGCGAGCAGGTCGTCTTACCGGCCGGCTTGGCGGTCCAGTACTCGGTCACGAGCGTGGCAAGCCGGAGCTGCGTGAGCGCGTAGTAGTTGTACACCGCCTGAATCGCCTCGGAGTCGCTGTGCGTGAAGAACCTCTTTGCCCCGTACACATGTGATGCCGCCCTCAGGATGCCATCGGCGTGCGGCTTGCCCAGAGACAGATTGAGCGTGTCGGCCACGCCGGGTTTGACCAGCCGCGTACCGATGTCTGACACAAGCTTCTGCGAGAGCTCTATCCCGTAGCGATCCTTCTCCTTGATCGCCGCCACATACTGAAGCCGGTCCCACAGGCTGTTGATCGCTGCCACCTCCGGGTCGCGCTGCCCGACCAAGATGTTGAACTCACTCTGCGCGAGCGCCTTTTTGACGCTGTCGACCTGAAGGTGAATGGCGGCCACCTTTTCAGTGAGCGCCTTCATCATCTGGATGATCACTTCGGTGTCGCTCGGGGGCAACAGGATGTCCTTGAGGCCCCATTGCTCCAGGATGTGCCCAAGGAGCCATTTCCCCGCCGCTCCGGCGGCCCACTTCAGCACCCCGGAACCCAGATCCTTTAGCCCATCAGTTATCAAGCTGCCGACATCCGCCTGCTTCCACCACTCCGCGATCGTCCCCCCGTTATCGTCCCTGGCCGCCGTAAGATCGGTTGCGAACGCCGCTGTGTCGCGACGCGCGCCGAAATGTCGGGTGCGCCCGCCGTGCTCGATCGACAGTAGGAGCTCGTTGGTCTCGCGACCGATGTCTGCGCGGCCGCGACTCCCCGGCGACGAGCTCCTCAGGAATCGGTTCGCGTCGAACCAACGGTGCCCGGAGCCCAGATCGATGTCGTCAATCGAGGCCGGAATCCCCAACGCGCGGTGAACGGTCAGCGTCGCACGGCGCGTGCTCACACCGGGGTCGACCCGTCGCCACAACTCGACCAGGGTGCTGACTGGGTTGACGTTCACCACCGCCTCGGCGCGGTAGCTGTGCACTTGGGCGCTGAGCGACCCGCTCAGGGTGCGCCCCCCTGCCCGACCGCCGCTCACCACCACCGTGAAGTTGTGAGGAAGGCGCCCAAGCTCGAGCAAAGCCTCACCCGAGGCGGAGGTGCGCGTCTTACGCGCCCCGTTGAGGAGCCGCAACGTGCGGGTACTCACCGGCGCGGCCGTACTGCCGGCGTGAACATCGCCGGCGTAGATCCGCACATCACCCCCGCGCACGGGTGTGTCTCCGTCGACGAGCACCCACACCGGCACCAGCTTCACGACCGGGGCGGTCCGAACGACCGGCGCGGCACTCGCGGGCCCGACCGCCGCCGCACAAACACAGACGCACACGACCAGTGCGGCGGCAACGTTTCTAGGGGACATACGCGCGTAGCGAGCTATCGGAGCAGCCCGCCGATGTAGAGATGAGCCATAGCGCTACCGGCGACCCGACCGCAGCGGGCATTGACACGGAGATCGAACGTCCGCGAGCCCACACGCAACCGAGTGACGACGTTGCGGCACTTGTTCGCCCGGCCGTAGGTCAGGTATACGAGCGGCTGGGCCGTCCCAGGCGGCTTGGACAGGCGCACCCGGATGCTCCCATTCCCACGCCGCAGACGGAAGTCCCGCCGGACTGGGTTGACGAACCGGACCCGTACCGCAGCGCTTCGAGTGAGCCGACGACAACCGAGCACGAGGCGAAGGTGACCCGCCCCGTTCTCCACCGCCACCGCCATCCGCCGCACTGTGCAATTGGCGGCACCAACGAGACGGATGGCCGGGGGCCGCGCCCCGTTCAAATCCCTGAACGTCAGATCGATCGTGTCCGTTCCGTTGTGCAGCGCGAATCGCCGAGTCGGTTTCGGCGCTCCCGTCGCGCACCCCGGATAGGTCGAGCTCCAGCAGAAAGCGCGCTTGACCAGCTCGGCATACTGCGTGACGCCCGGCTGACCCGCCTTGAACACGCCATACCAGAACGGCAGATAAACACCCGGTGGATAAAAACAATTCGTCGGGTCATCGATGCAATTGGGCGGGTTGTACGGAAACTCGCTCGGGGACGTGGTGCAAGAAATCGCCGCCCGCAAGTACACGGTCTTGAGGCTCCAATCAACGACGTCGATGTTGATCTGGTGACCGGAACCGGTGCTTGAGGCGCTGAAATCCCGGTCGGCGCTGTCCGCGATGTCACCGACGACCACCCAGTTCGAGACGCTCGAGGGCCCGATGGTCGGGATGACCGGGCAGACATATGTGTCGCTACTGGTGCCCAAGAACGAGACATTGAACTGGGGACCCCGATACCCGTAATCGAAGTTGCCCGATGGCGCCTGCCGCTGGACGAGCGAGCCGCTCAGCTTGTACGTATTGGCGCGAGCGATCGACGCCAAGCCGACACAACTGACGAGCGCCACAACCAGAGCAACCCCTGCAACACGCGTACCCCTCCCAGTCACCGCTACTCCTCCTCAGTCAGTTTGTCTTCTCCGCCCGCGGCGAGCGCGTCGACCGCCGACATCAGTCCGACCCAGCCTGTGAAGTCGCGTGTTACGCCGTCGGGTCCCGTCGCGACGCCGGTGGGCATCGAGCCGTCGTGCCGCAGCGCAATCTGGATCACATGAGCCTGGTCGTCAGGCGCGCCGTCGCGAACTCGCCCCATCGCACCGAACCATCTCGCGGATTCGCCCCGGGCACATCTAGGTAACCCCTATACCGGCACCCTAGTGTTTAGGTGTCTACGGCGCTGTCTCGAGCTTGCCGGAAAGGTCGCCGCGTGAGCGTACGCCGAGCTTGCGGTATGCATTGCGCAGATGCAGCTCGACGGTCTTGGTGGTCACGAACAGCGCCTCGGCGATCGCCCGGTTGGTCTGCCCGGCGGCCGCTCGCTCGGCCACGCGGCGCTCCGCAGGCGTGAGCGCCGCGGGCCCGGTAAGCGCCGCGGTCCGTGCGCGGGCGCCTGCCACACGAAGCTCGTACCGTGCCCGGGCGACCAGCGCTTCGGCGCCGAGCGCCGCCGCGAGCTCCAGACCCCGCCGCAGTGGCTCGCGGGCATCCGATAGCCGCCGCGAGCGCCGCAGCGATGCGCCGAAGGCCACCAGCGCCTTGGCGTGCTCGAGCCGAGCGACCGACCCCTCGGCGGCATCGACGGCATCGCGCAGATGACCGAGACCGTCCTCGCGCTCGAGCGTGCCCAGGACCCGGAGGGCTCGGGCCAACCCTCCGGGCGCGCCCCAGCGGCGTGCCAGCTCGAGCGATTCGAGGGCAAGCGCGAGACCCTCCTCGTGGCGACCGAGGTGGTAGAGCGCGACCGCCCGGTGCGAACGCGCCGGCGTGTCGAACGGGTTCGCGATGAACGAAAAACGGCGCTCCATGTCCGTCGCGACGACGTACGCCTCGTCGAACCGCTCCTCCGCGAGCAACAGCTCCGCAAGGCCGTCGAGCCAGTACCGGGACTGATCTGACGCGTCGCGGGGGACATCCACGCTTTGGAGGACTCGCTGCGCGCCGTCGAGATCGCCCCGCTCTCGCAAGACCGCCGAGAGAAACGCCGCGTGATGGACGTTGGGCTCGGCTGCCAAGCCCAGCAATCGGAACGCCTCGACCGCGTTCTGGAGCGACAGCTCCGCATCGTCGAGCTCGCCCCGACGCAAGGATGCGTAGCCGCGCCAGAGACTACTGCCGGCCTCTGCGGCGAGCGAGCCGCGGACTCGCGACTCCTGCTGGAGATCCGCCCAATGGTCGTCCGCCTCGGGCCGATCGGCCCGCACCAGGGTAAGAATCGCGGTGACCGAGAGAAAGGCGATGTCGGCCGCCATCAGCTCGCCACCGTCAAGCGCGTCGAGGGCAAGTTTCGCGCACTCCGCGGCACTCCCGCCGGCGTACGCCCACTGTCTGGAGACGACCGCGGCGAGCATCTTCGCGCCGGCACCCGCATCAGTTGCCAGGCGATGCTCGAGGCGCTCCGGCGAAACTGTGCGGCCCATGCCGTGCGCCGCCGTCATCAGCTCCAGCGCCTCCAACGCCAGGCGGACGTCCGAGCCGGGCTCCATCTCCGCGCTTGCGCGGCGGACGAGCGCAGCGCACTCGTCCGGTCGGTTGTAGAACACCAGGCTCCGCGCCAGCGTCACGGCCGCCGAGGCCCGAACGGCGCTGTCACCGCCCTGCTCGAACGCCTCGGTGAGATGCTCGACTGCGGACGGGGTGTGGAGCTCCGCCTCGGCGCGTCCGAGTTCGAGCAACAACGGGGCGCGACGTTCGGGCGGCGGCGGCTCGGACAGCGCGCGCGTGAGATAGCGGGTCGCGCTGGCGGGCGATCCGGCTCGAAGCGATTCTCGCGCGGCCTTTTCGAGCACATCGCACACCCATTCCCGCCCGCGTGCCGGCGCCAGCGCCAAGTGGACAGCGATCGTGCCGGCCGGGCCGCCGCGCTCGCGCAGGAGGTGCGCCGCGCGCTCGTGAGCGAGCGCGCGATCGAGCGCGGGCGTGTCGTGATAGACCGCTGCGCCGACAAGCGGGTGAAGGAACGCCACATTGGCGTCATCGTTGAGGATCTCAGCGGAGACCAGCGCCCGCGCTGCCGCCGGCGCATCGTCGAGCTCGAGTCCCGCGATCGCGGCCAGCAGCGCAAGATCAGCGCCGGCTTGCACGACGGACGCAGCGCGCGCCAGCCTCAGCGCATCGTCGGTGAGCCGGCCGAGCCGAACCAAGACGGCACGAGAGACAGCCCGCGGACCCAGGTCGGTCACTGCCGAGATGTGACCGGGATCCGGCGTCACCCCCTCGATCTGCATCGTGCTGATCAGCTCCCTGAGCAAGAGCGGGTTACCGCCCGTGGCGGTATGACACGCCGTCGCGAACGTCTCATCGGCGCGCTCGCCCAGCCCCTCGCCGACGAGCCGAGCCGTCGCCTCGTTGCTCAGCGGTCCTGGGCGCACCAATCTCGCCAGCGGGTCACCCACGATCTCGCTCACCAGTGACGCTCGCGCGCGTCGCTCTCGCGGCCGCACTGTGCAGAGCACGGCAACCCCGAGTCCCTCGAGCCGGCGCACGAGATAGTTGAGGAACCGCAGCGAAGGCTCATCGCACCAATGAAGGTCGTCGACGACGACCGCAAGGCGAGAGTCCGCTGCCAGCGTCACCGTGAGCCAGTACAAGGAGTGCAGCGTGGCGAACGAGGCGTCCCTCGATCCGGTTTCAGCCGCGGCGCGCGGCGCGCCGTCCAGCACCTCGGCCGCCGCGGCCGCTGCGCTTCCGGAAGGCCCCGCGCCGTCGGCGCCCCCCGCTCCCTCAAGCAGCTGGCGCACCACGCCAAAAGCGAGCTCGCTCTCCAGCTCGCTGGCGCGCGCGATGAGAACCCGAACTCCGGCCTGCAGCGCAAGGCGCTTCCCCTCCGCCAGCAGCCTGGTCTTGCCGATGCCCGCCGGCCCCTCGATCACGACCAACCCGGACCGCCCCCCAGCCGCTTGCGCTAATGCATCCCCGACGACCGCCAGGTCATGCTCCCGCTCCACCAGCACGCCATCCGGATCGCGTCCAGCGAGCCCAGCCGCTCTTGTTTGACCCGCCACCAAAACAAGCTCCCTCGCTCCCGCCACGATCCCGGTCGCAGCCAGATACACGATACCGCGGTCGCACAGGTGCAAGTGTCCGCTGAGCGGTTCGTCTGCGTCGGTCGCGGCTCAGTCGCGGTTGTGGTGGACGACCTCGATGTTGTGCCCGTCGGGGTCGAGCACGAACGCGCCGTAGTAGCCGGGGTGATAGACCGCGCGCTCGCCCGGCGCGCCATGGTCCTCGTAGCCCGCCGCGAGCGCGGCGGCGTGGAACGCGCGCACCGTGGCGTTCTCGCGCGCGGGGAACGCGAGGTGAACGTGCTCGGTGAGCGGCCGCTCGTCCCGGACGAGCGAGAAGTGGTAATCCCGGCCGGAGAGCTGCACGCGACTGGGCTCATCGTGGGATAACCGCAACCCGGCGTGCGGGGCGATCGTCGTGTAGAACCGCCGGGAGGCCTGCGGGTCGGCCACACGAATCCACAGGTGATCGATGCGGCCGTCGGGCACGGCGTGCTCGCGGTCGTAGTGGACCGCCTCAACGCTGTTGCCATCGGGATCGAGCAGGAAGGCGCCGTAGTAGCTCGCGCCGTACTGCGGGCGCGGCCCCGGCGCGCCGTCGTCGCTGTACCCCGCATCGATCCCGGCCTGCCAGAACGCATCGACCTGCGCGCGGTCGCCGGCCCGGAAGCCGACGTGCAGCCCACGGGTCACCGAGTGCTCGGCGTCCCTCGCCCCGATCCACCAGTCGTCCCACCCGACCATGTCGTCGCCCGCGTAGCTCGGCTCGACGCCAAGGACGCTCAGGACGGTGCGGTAGAAGCGCTCCGAGGCCGCGAGGTCCGAGTTATGGACACCGACGTGGTCGAACACCCCGCCGAGGGTAGCGTCGGGCACACGCCGTGGGGTGCCCACGCACGGATGCTTCAGACGATCTCGACCGTCTGCTCGGGGCTGCCCGTACCGGCAGCGAGGATCGCGGTGCCGAGCTCGCCCGGTTGCTCTTCGGGGGCGGTGTGGCCGAGTCCCGGCAGGAGCATCACCGTGCTGTCAGGAATGACCTGGCCAAGTTCGGCTAACAGCTCTCCGCTGATGAAGCCGGGGCTTTTCGCGCCGCCGAGCAGGACGGTGCGGGCCGTTATCGTGGAGAACCGCTCCGCCGTGGGCGCGTCGAGTGCGGCCAAGATGCGATGCTCGACCAGGTTGGCGTCCAGCAACGGCTCGATTTCCTCCCACCGCCGGCCGCGGATCGCCAAGCGCAGCACGGCTCGCACGTACCACGGCGGCATCGCCGCGAGCCACCGCGGCGCGAACCCGGCATGCTTGACCATCGAGGCGAATGCGCCCCGCCGGTCACCGTCATGCAGCAGCTGCTGGTAGCCGTCGAGCCAGCCAAAGTCAAACCCACCATCGATCGGCACGCCGGGCTCGTATGCGTAGAGAAGCTCGAAGATATCCCGCCGGCGAGCCGTCTCAAGCGCAACCAGCCCGCCGAAGCTGTGGCCGAACACCACCGTCGAGCCGGTGGCCTCGGCGACCGCGATCAGGTCGGCGCACTCCTCCTCGATCGAGTGCCCCGGGCGCTGCGGGCCGCTGCGCGGCCTCCCTCTGCGATCCATGACGTGGACCTCGAAGTTCCCCGCCAACCGTTCGGCCAGCGGCAGGTAGTTCGAGCCGCTGCTCAACGCCCCGCCGACGATGATGAGCCCTCGACCCTCTCCCAGCGAGAGGTAACCGATCTTCGTGCCATCAACGGATACCGCCGCGCCCGGGCGGAGCGCGTGCTTGACGGCGGCTGTCATGCCGCGCTCCCGAGACCGGCCACCGCACCCGTCTCGGCGTCGAGCTCGCTCAGCAGACGCCGAGTATGGCGCTGGTAGGAGGCATACGACACGCCGCTGCGGTTCACCAGGACCACGAAGCGCTCCTCGAGCAGCCCGCTGGCGCGCTTGACCAGCGCGGCCCCGCTGTCCGTCAGCTCAAGGTGCCGGCGGTTACCCGCGCCTGCGACCCTCGTCACCTTGAGCAAACCCTCGTCGGCCAGCACTCCGACCATTCGGCTGGTAGAGGGTTCACTCTGCCCCAACCAGTCTGCCAGCGCACGCTGACTGAGTGCCCCTTGGCGGATCGCAAACAAAGCCAGGAAGCGAGAGTAGGAGATCCCATCATGGTCTCGGAGCAGACGATCCGCCGCTCGATCTAGGCGGGCCGTCAACTTGTGTAGGTCATAGCTAAGCGAAGTCATGGCAATAACTTAGCAAACTAAGTTAGGATGCTAAACCTCTTCGCCAAGGCCGGTCGCCGGCTGGGTGTTAGGAGCGTGGAGTGGCGGAACGATCGTGCTCTTCGGCGCCACCGACGAGCAACCGGCGAACCGCACCCTGCTTGACTTCATCGGCCACGAGAACGCTCGCAGCCTCATCTACTTCTCCTACGCCTCAGGCGATCAGGAAAGCATCGGCGCCGGTGCTCACCATCACCGCCAACCGCATCCAGGGAGTAAAAGGCGACCGACATGAGCGCGCACACACAGCACGAGGTGACCAGACGCCGGCCATGCAAGCGCGCTGGTTCGGCACTAACAAGTCCGTCTCGCCTAACCAAGAGCGCACCTGCGTGCGCACGGCCGCCGAGGGCGCCCGGCTCGCCGGCCGCCGGGCGCCCGCTTCGCGCGTCTAGTTCCCTGAAGGCGTCTGCGCGGGTGCGATGATCATCCCGAACCGGCTGCATCCGTCGATGACCCGCTGGATCGTCTCAGCGCTCACCGATGCCTCGAACGCGCCGGGCTGTGTCGTGTCGACGCCGTATTCCTCGAAGAAGGCTTCGAATCCGGCGGGCTCAAAGCCGGTGATCGCTCGGACCTCTTCCTCACTGTCGTTGCGGAACGTATGCACGACGCCCCGCGGAACTTCGGCGTGCTCGCCGGCCTCGAGCGAGACCCACTCGCCGTCGCGCATCACTCCGAGGCGGCCGGCGGTGACGTAGAAGAACTCGGCGCAGTCCTCGTGGTGGTGCGGCGGCGGGCCGGGAACGCCGGGCGGTGTCGCGACCTCGAGCGCGACGACCCGACCCGCGCAGGTCAGTGGGGTGACCCGATGGCCGATGACCCACATCGAGCGCAGAGCGGTGGACTGGTCGGTGATTCCGTACATAATGAAGCAACTCCTTGTGAGATTTCGTCTTATGACGAGATCTTGTATCATGAGCGGAGACCTGATGTCAAGCCACGGACGCACACACGAACGAGTCGCTCAGAAGCTGCGGACTCGCCAAGCGCTACTCGCCGCCGCACGCGAGCTCGCCGCACAAGGCAAAACGCCGACCGTCGCCCAAGCCGCCGACGCCGCGACCGTCTCCCGCGCCACGGCCTACCGCTACTTCCCCACCCAAGAGGCGCTGCTCGTCGAGATCCCGATCGACATCGCCGCGCCAACCATCCAATCGCTATTCGACGACGACACGGCTCCTCACGACCCGGAGGACCGTGCCGCCCTGGTGCAAAACGCCCTCTACGACCTCGCACGCGACCACGAAACCGAGTTCCGACTCTTTCTGCGTAACACGCTGCTGCGCGCGCTCGAGGACCCCGACAGCACAGGAGAGCCGTTCCGCGGCGCACGACGCTCCGCCCTGCTCAACAGCGCCCTCGCGCCGCTCGAGACAGAGCTTCCCGCCGGCGAGATCAAACGGCTGAAGACCGCCCTCTCGATCCTGGTCGGGGTCGAATCGATGATCGTCCTGCGCGACGTCCTACGCCTCAGCCACGCCGAAGCACGAGCGGCGGGCGAATCAGCCGTACGCGAACTCGTCCGCGCGGCCCGCGACCGGTACCGGTGCGGGCAGTAACCGCGGCCGACAACCCGGAAGCGAACCGCGTGCTCCTTCCGATCTACTGAGTTAGGTTGAGACCAATCACGCGACCAACGACAATCAAGGACGACTAGAACCAGGGGCCACGCGAACCGGGCAATTCCGGGCAAAGATTGGAGCCGTCATGGGGCAGCCAGGAGACACAGAAGAGACGACCGAGCCGATGTTCGAAGGCCCGGTCTCCGTCGGCAAGGGGGTCTACCTCAGCGGCCGCCGGGGAACGCTGACTATTGACCATGGGGATCTGGCGCTGCGCAAGCGGGACGGAAGCCTGATCGCGCAGGCGCCGACCAGCGACGTCTGGGTCGCCAAGGGCCTTGACAGCGTGAAGGTATGGGTCGGCGACGACCGCTTCATCCTGCGGCCGGGCAGTAGCGCGGCAAAGGTCCGGGTGCCGAGCCAGCTCACCGCCTCCTACGGCGCCAGCTTGGCAACGAAGCAGTTCAAGCAGTTCAAAACGTTCGCGGCCATCATCCTCGCGGTCGCAGAGGCCGAAGGGGCGCACATCGGCAAGCCCTCAGCTGGCTAGTACAGCGCAAGGCCCGTCTTCGCGTCTCAGCTTTCGAGGAAAGCGAGCACGGCGCGTACCCGCCGATGATCCTCGGCGGCGGGCGGCAGGCCCAGCTTCGCGAAGATGCTCGTAACGTGTTTTTCGACGGCGCGCTCGGAGATGACGAGCGTCTCGGCGATCGCGCGATTGCTGCGGCCTTCAGCCATGAGCTCGAGGACATTGCGCTCGCCAGGCGTGAGGTCTTTCAGGGGCGTCTCGACGCGTCGTCGACCGAGCATTTGCGAGACGATTTCGGGGTCGAGTGCTGAGCCGCCCTCGGCCACCCTGCGGACCGCCTCGGCGAAGCGCTCGCTGTCGTAGACCCGATCCTTGAGCAGGTAGCCCACGCCGGCGGCATCATCGGCCAGAAGCTCCACCGCGTACTCCCCCTCGATGTACTCGGAGAGCACGAGCACGCCAGTGTCAGGCATCTCTCGGCGGATCGCCAGCGCGGCCTTCACGCCCTCATCCGTGTGTGTCGGCGGCATGCGGATGTCGATGATCGCGACGTCGGGCTTGTGTGCCCTCGTCTTGCGAATCAGCCCCTCACCGTCTGCGGCCTGTCCCACGATTTCGAATCCAGCCGACTCGAGCAGTCGCACGACGCCTTCTCGTACGAAGATCGAGTCGTCGGCGACGATCACCCGCACGGGATCTGTGCCCTCACGGTCGTGCCTTTGCCGGAGCTGCTCGCAAGGTCGAGGCGACCGTCGAGGGCGGCCACGCGGTCGTGCAGCCCGCGAAGCCCCGATCCGTGTTCCAGGTCGGCGCCCCCGACGCCGTCATCGCTGACGTCTATCTCGACGTCGCCGTTGTGGCGCACGACGCTCACAGTGACGCGCCGCGCCTCGGCGTAACGGGCTGAGTTCGTCAGCGCTTCGGCAACGACGAAATACACCGCCGACTCGATCGGCTGCGGGAGGCGGTCGACTGGGGTCGCGAGGATCTCGACCGGCATCGGCGAACGTCGCGCGAGCGCGCTCAGAGCGCTCGCGAGCCCGCGGTCGGTGAGCACGGCGGGATGGATGCCCCGGGCCAGCTCGCGCAGTTCGCTCGTCGCTTCGCTCAACTCCTCAAGCGAGGCGTCGAGCAGCTCGGTCGCTTCCTGCGGGTCGCGCTCGAGCTCATCGCGGAGCAGGCGCAGGTTGATGCCCAGCGCCATCAACCGCTGTTGAGCGCCGTCGTGCAGATCTCGCTCAATCCGCCGCCGCTGCTCGTCGCCGGCCTGCACGATGCGCGCCCGCGAGGCTCGCAGCTCGGCGATCCTCGCTCGGAGCTCGGCTTCCAAGCGCTCGTTTTCCAATGTCAGCGCGGCAGCGCCGCCGACCGTCTGCGCTAGGTCGCGCTGTTCGGGATCGGCTGCGTGGACGATCGCAGCAACCCGGCGGCCCTCGTGCTCGATTGTGGTGGCGATCTTCCCCTCTGGCGGCGGATCGATGCACATCGGCCGCCCCGCGGCGTCCACATATGCGCCCTGGGTGGGCACCCAGTAGGCGAGCTGCAATGTACGGTCGCCGAGGGCCTCCGCCAGCGCGTCGCGCAGCGACTCGCGCCCTCCGCGAGTTCCCAGCTGGCCGACGAGCGAGGTGATCGCTCCGGCCTGGCTGAACCGCGACCTCAGCAGGCCGACGAGAAACGCGAAGGGCATGCAGGCGAGCGAGCCGAACAGGGCGAGCGTCAGCCCGTCAGCGACATCGCCCGAAACGTCGGCCTGTTCGACGACCAGCTCGGCCATCAGAAGCAAGAAGGTGAGGCCGCCAACCGCAAGCACTGGAGCGATCGCCCGGGCCTGGCTCGGTGTGCTGCCACGCCAACGCCGATACAGAACCGCCACGACGGCACCGAGCAACGCGATCGAGATATCGACTTGCGCTGTACCGATCACATGTGCGGCTTGGGAGTGAGTAATCAGCAGCGCGTTCGCAGGACACTGCGCGCAGCCCGCCTTCGCCGGATCCGTGAACACGAGCCCCGCCAGCTGAATCACGGTCGTGTTGAAGTAGGCGATCGCGACCAGCACGCGATCCAGCCGGCTCTCCAATCGGCCGGCAGGAAACGACAGCAGCAGGTGGACCAGCAACGCGTAGATCAGCACCTCGCCGAGCGAAGCGACTGTGAACACGACGCTGTTGTTGGAGAACGCCAGCGACTTCAACATCCCACTGAACCCGACCGCGATCATGAGCGGACCGATGTTGCTGTTGGGACGCCGCCTCCAGACATACAGCCCGGTGCCGGAAAATCCCCAGCCAATTCCGAGCGTCAAGCCCGCGTAGGCACCGCGATGGGCGTTGTGAGCACCGTTAACGACCACGACAAAAGCGGCGATCCCGCATAGGAACGCGAGCGCGGCAAGCCCGATCTGGGCGCGGGTCAGGCGCATCATCTGATCACGGCCGCGATCGCCTCCGCGCTCAGCTCACTTTTCGGGACAAAACCGCGCGCCCCGCTGGCTCCGACGGCATCGCCGAAATCAGTCGAGTCGTGGCTTGACACCAACACGATCTCGACCATGGGTCCGCTCGTAGCCAGCAGGCGGCGGGCGACCTCGAAGCCATCGATGTCGGGCAGCCGCACGTCGAGCAGCACGAGATCCGGATGCAGATGCTGAGCCGCCACTATGGCGGCGGCACCGTCCTGCGCTTCCTCGACGATGTCGTACCCGTCCGCCGCGAGCATGCGCCGAGCGCTGGCGCGAAAGCTCGGGTGATCGTCAACGATCAGGGCAGTCCGGGGCACGACGGCGATTCTCGCTGACGGCCTGGCCGAGATCGATACGGCTACCCGTACCGCGGAGGCGGTCAACCGAAGTGCCGGGGGACCGCAGCCGCCCCTCCGATATGCCTGCCTTCCCCATGGTCGGCAAACGCCGCGACCGGCAGGCTGAGCGCCATGTTCGAAATCCACCCCAAGGAGGATCTTCGCATGAATGCCAAGACCGTCGTGGCGCCCGTTCCGTCTGGGGCGAGCACAAGCCGCTCATCTCTCACCTCTCCCGCGGTCGTCCTTCGTGACGTTCGCAAGGTCCATGGCCACGGCGATGCCTCCGTGGTTGCCCTGGACGGGATCAGCATCGCCCTGTCAACCGGATCGTTCACCGCGATCATGGGTCCGTCAGGATCGGGCAAGAGCACATTCCTGCACGTGGCGGCCGGGCTTGATCGCCCGACATCTGGCAGCGTGAACCTCGGGGATACCGACCTGGCCAAGCTCAGCGAGCGGCGGCTGACGATCCTCAGGCGTGAGCGGATCGGGTTCGTCTTCCAGGCGTTCAACCTGATGCCATCGCTCACGGTCACGCAGAACATCGGCCTGCCGCTGCGCCTCGACGGGCGCCGGCCACGGCGCTCGGAAGTCCGAGACGTCGCGGCCCGCGTCGGCTTGGACACCCGCCTGCGTCATCGTCCGTCTCAGCTTTCCGGTGGTCAGCAGCAGCGCGTCGCGATCGCCCGGGCTCTCGTTACTCGTCCCGAGGTCGTGTTTGCCGACGAGCCGACCGGCGCTCTCGATACGCAGACCGGGCGTGGAGTACTCACGCTCCTGCGCGAGGTCGTGGACGGCGACGGTCACACCGTCGTGATGGTCACGCACGACCCCCAGGCCGCGGCGTACGCGGATCGGGTCGTCCTACTCGCGGACGGCCGGCTTGCTGGAACGCTCGAGGCTCCGAGCGCGGACCAGGTCGCAGAACACCTCGCACATCTCGGGAGCTGAACCATGCTACGTCTCGCCATCCACAGTGCTCGCGGCCGCGTTGGAACGTTCGCCGGCGCGCTGATTGCCCTATTCGCCTCTGCCGTGCTTGTCATGGCCGGCGGCATGATGCTCGAGGCCGCGCTGCGGAACCATCCGCCGCTCGAGCGCTATCGCGCGGCGGCGGCCGTCATTACAGGCCAGCAGATCGTGGGCACCGAGCACGATGTCCCCTTGGGCGAACGCGCTCGTGTCAGCTCCGCGCTCGTCCCGCGGCTCGCCGCGGTTCCAGGCGTCCGCACTGCCATCGCCGACGTGTCGGTGCCGGCGCAGCTCGGCAGCGGGTCCACCGTCATCCACGGTTGGAGCAGCGCAGCATTGACGCCGTATGTGCTGAGCGCCGGACGCCCGCCCGCGCAGCCTGACGAGGTCGTGAGCGGGTACCGAGCAGCGCTTGGTTCGCGCCTGCGTCTCGGCTCGACCGGACCTGTCCGCACCGTCACCGTTGTCGGCGTGGCACACCCCCGAGGCTCGATCCGTCAACCGCCCTCGATCTTCCTGACTGACGCCGAGGCGACTCGACTCGCCGGCCATCCCGGGACCGTGGACGCGATCGGTGTCCTTGCCGCTGACGGCTTCGACGCCACGCGCCTACGTGCCGCCGCGCCCGGCGCCGTCGTCCTGACCGGCGAGGGCCGCGGGCGAGCCGAACATCCCGAGCTTCTGCAAGCGCGAACCAAGCTGATCGCGGTCACCGCATCGTTCGGAGGACTCGCACTGTTCATCGCGCTGTTCGTCGTGGCGACGACGATGGGACTATCCATCCAACAGCGGGAGCGCGAGATCGCGCTCCTACGAGCGGTCGCTGCAACGCCCAGCCAGATTCGCCGGATGATCGCGTGGGAGGCGACAATCGTTGCCCTCTTGGGCTCGGCGGCCGGTATCTGGCCGGGGGACCATCCTCGGCCACGCACTCGCACACGCGCTCGTCCGCCACGGCATCGCCCCGCCGACTTTCTCGGTCACCGCCGACTGGCTGGCGATCGTGGCGACGATCGGTGGCGGCATCGCGGCCGCGCTCCTCGCGGTGCTCGCCGCCGGGCGCCGCGCCTCAAAGGTGGCTCCGACCCGCGCGCTGGCGGACGCCGCCGTCCAGTCACGGCTGCTCGGGCCTGGTCGCGTGGTTGGGGGCCTCATCGCGCTCGCCGGCGCGATCCCGCTGTTCGCCGTCTCCGCCACCACGACCGCCCCCGACACCGCAGCTGCGACCTCGGAGATGACAGCGCTCTTCCTCGTCCTGGCCGCGGGCTTCCTGGGACCGCTCGCAGCACGCATGGCGGCTGCAGTCCTCGGCCCAGCACTCGCCCGCGTCTCACCGGTTGGGGGCTTTCTTGCCTCCGGGAACCTGCGCACCGCGACGCGCCGTTTCTCATCCGCCAGCACGCCACTCGTTCTGACCGTCGGCATGAGCTGCACGTTGCTGTTCAGCACGACAACGCAGGACCATGCCGTCACCCAGCAGAGACAATCGGGGCTGACGAGCGAGCTCGCCGTCACGGCCGCGGGTCCAGGGCTACCGGTGTCCGCGGTCTCTGATGTCCGCGCGACCCCTGGCGTGCGCTCGGCCGTCGCCCTGACGCCGACCACCCTCGGCCCGAGCCTCGGCATCTCCGACGACACGATCGGAGCCGTGAGCGTCGACGGCCGAGGTGGAGGATTCAATCCGGGAGTGGTTTCCGGGTCGCTGACGGCGCTGCATGGCAACGCCATCGCGCTCGGGCGCAGCCGGGCCGCCGGCGCTCACGCCCACGTCGGCGATCGCGTGGCGGTGATGCTCGGCGACGGAACGCGAACGCGTGCGACTGTCGTGGCGATCTACACGCGCGCGCTCGCGTTTGGCGATGCGCTGCTCGCGCCAGAGCTAGCGGCCGGCCACCAGACAAGCCCACTGCTAGCGACGATCCTTGTGCAAACCAGCCAGCCAGCCGCTGTCGCCCAGCGACTGCGGGCACTCGCCTCGCGCTATCCAGGCTTGCAAGTCGCCGACCGGGCCTCGCTGAGGACCGCCACCGACGCCGAGCGCGAAGCAAACCGTTGGCTCGGTCCGCTGTTCGTCGTGATCATCTTCGCGTTCACCTCGATCGCCGTGGTCAACACGCTGATGATGATCGCGCTACAGCGCGGCCGCGAGCTCGGACTCCTGCGGCTTGTAGGCGCCACCCGAGGCCAGGTACGGTCGATGGCACGCTGGGAGGCCGTCCTGATCATCGCGATCGGCCTGGGCCTTGGTCTCGTGATCGCCGCTGCTGCGCTGCTACCGCTTAGCCACGCGCTCACGGGAAGCATCGGCCCCTACGTGCCGCTCGACCAACTGGGCGCGATCCTCGGCGTCTCAGCGTTGCTGGCGGTACTGGCGCTGGCACTGCCGACGCGCAGGGCCCTGCGCACGCAGCCGATTCAGGCGATCGCGCTGGGCGAATAGCCAGACCTGCCCGGCGCCCCTCAGCGCGGGTTTTGCATGCGTTGATCGAGCGGCTCGGTGCTGGCGCGAGCGCGTAACGCTCGGCCGATCACCAGGCGTTGGATCTCGCTGGTGCCTTCGAAAATGGTGTAGAGCTTGGCGTCGCGGTACCACTTTTCGACGGGGAAGTCCTTGATGTAGCCCCACCCTCCCATGGTCTGGATCGCCTGTTCGCAGGCGCGGACGGCCACCTCGGAGGCCTTGA
Organism: Solirubrobacteraceae bacterium; assembly: GCA_045805545.1. Lineage (GTDB taxonomy): Bacteria > Actinomycetota > Thermoleophilia > Solirubrobacterales > Solirubrobacteraceae > Palsa-465. The sequence goes on from JBJMLD010000049.1 coordinate 21,236, forward strand.
GCTTTGACATCGACCCTTCGGCGTTGTCGAACGGACGGCGCTGAGCCGCCATCCACGCCGCCCGCCAGGTCAGGAGCCGCCCTGCGTCGACGTCGGCAGCGATGTCGGCGAGCGGGAATGAGACCCCCTGGTTCTCGATGATCGCCTGTCCGAAAGCCTCTCGCCCGACCGCGTAGTCGCGGGCGAACTCGAGCGCGGCACGGGCGATTCCGATCGCCTGCGCAGCCACCATCGGCCGGGTCCGCTCAAAGGCACCGAGCGCGGCCGAGCTGCGGCGTTGGACGGCCGCGGCCGGCCCGCCTTCTTCGGCCGGCGCGATCGGCTTGCGCCCTTGTTCGGCCTCGCGCCCTCTGGCGATTCGCTCCTGCAGTCGCTCGTTTCCGCCCAGCAGATGCTCGTTCGGCACGCGGCAGTCCTCCAAGACGATCTCGCCGGTGTGCGACGCACGACATCCCAGCTTGTCGAGTTTGCGCAGCAGCGTCAAGCCGACGGTGCCCTTCGGCACGATGAACACGCCCTGGCCCCGATGACCGGCTTCCGGGTCGACGGTGGCCACGACGACGTGAACGTCAGCGATCCCACCGTTACCGATGAAGACCTTCTGCCCGTCGATCACCCAGTCGCCGCCATCTCTTCGAGCCTGGGTCTGAATCGATCGGATGTCGCTCCCGCCGCTGGGCTCGGTCACCGCGAGTGCGGCGAGCTTTACGTCGCCCGGCGTCCCGAAGCATTCGGGCGCCCAGCGAGCCAGCTGCTCGTCGGTCGCGGCCTGGCGGATCGCCGCCAGGGCGAGCGCGGGCATCACTATCGACAGGCCGATCCCAGCGCAGCCCCAGAAGAGCTCTTCCATCAGGATCGGAAGCGACAGGCCGGTCGGATCGACCGACAGCTGGGCATAGAGTTCCCAGCCGTAGAAACCTTGGCGCGCGGCCTCCTCCAGGACGGGCCAGGGGAACTCCTGAGCGGCGTCGTATCGCGCTGCGACGGGACGAATGAAGTCGCGTGCGAACGCGTGGGCTTTCTCGCGCAGCGCAGCCTGCTCGTCGGTCAGCTCGAGCGAGAAGCTCATGAGCCGGCACCCCGTTCGGCGTCGGTCTCAGAGAACCCCTCCAGCGACTGCTTCATCGTGGCCAGTGCGTTCCAGGCGTTCGGGAAGCCGGCGTAGACCGCCACCTGGCGCAGGACTTCGCGGACCTCCTCCTCGGTCGCGCCGACGCGTCGGGCGGCGCGGACGTAGACACCCAGCTGCAGCTGCTGACCCAGCGTGGCGAGCATCGCCACCGTGCACAGAGCCCTCGTCTTGGCGTCCAGCGCGTCCCCGGCGTATACCTCGCCGTAGACGAACTCCATGATGTAACGGTGAAGCTCGGGATCGAGCTGCTCCAGATATTCCCGCCCGCGCTCGACGTTGTCCAGTCCGACGAAACGGGCCATGACATCCGCACCCGGCTCACTCATTGGAAGCACCTCGCTCCGCGACGTAGGAGGCCGGATCGAACGCCACTCGTATCCCAGTGGACGCGAACTTGCCCACGACATCGCCGTCAGCCAGCACGTCGGCTTCAGCCCACACCAAACGGCCCCCCGCCCGGATGACCCTCGCCTCGGCTCGCAGCCGCCCGATCTTCTTCGCGTTCACGGGACGGATGAAGCGCGCAAAGATGTCGATTGTGGTGATCGCGCTGCGCTGAATCTCCTCGTCGTCAAGGATCGTCGTGGTGGCCGCCGCCATGGCCGCATCCGCCAGCGCCGTCGCCACGCCTCCCTGGATGACGCCGAGAGGATTGCCGAGCTCCTCGGAGGCCTCCATCTCATACACGGCTTGACCGCGTTCGAACTCCACCAGATGCATCCCCAGCGTCTCCGACACGGGCGAGCGCAAATCGCCCGCCTTGCTCTTCTCCAACATCTGATCAACGAAATCGTGACTCATATCCGCGTTCCAATCCGGTCGAGAGCTCAATGTTACTCACGAGTAAGGTTACTCTAGGGTAAGATACTGGTTACCCGAGCATGCCCTCAGCCTTAAAAACAAAACGTCGCCGCCGCATGCCGCGCGCCGAGCGCGAAGACGAGATGCTGGAAGCAGCCGGCCAGGCCTTTGCGACCCATGGGTTCCACGAGGCGTCCATGGACGCGATCGCTGAAGCCGCGGGCATCTCCAAGCCGATGCTCTACAACTACTTCGGCTCCAAGCAGGGTCTCTACGTTGCCTACGTCGAGCGCTCCGGTCGCGCGCTCACGACGAGCATGCGCGAGGCCGACTCCCGCAGCGCACCCGCGGCTCAGCGCCTACAAGCCGGAATCCTCGCCTTCCTGACCTACGCCGAGGAACACAGCGCAGGCTGGACTGTCCTGCACCGAGAAAGCCTCGCGCAGGGCGGCCCGCTAGCGGCAGAACTCTCAGAGCTGCGCGAACGCGTCGCCCGTATGCTGACCACGCTCTTCAACGATGAGGCGTTCGCCCACGCGTTCGCCGGGGCGGGCGAGTCCCTCGCCAGCTGGTGGCTCGCGCATCCCGGGCAATCCAAAGAACAGATCGCAAAACTCCTGATGGACATCGCACAGTCGGCGCCCGCACCTCTGCTGCACGACGAGTACACGCCGCAGGACCTGGCGGGAGGCCGTTCATGAGCGTCCGGCGCCTCGAGCACGTCGGCATCGTCGTCGACGACCTCGCGGCGGCGACAGCGTTCTTCGCCGCACTCGGGCTCGAATTGGAGGGCGAGGCGTCCGTCGAGGGGGACTTGGTGGACCGCATAAACGGTCTTGAGGGCGTACGGGCGGATGTCGTGATACTGCGGACCCCGGATGGCAACAGCAAGGTCGAGCTGGCCAAGTACCGCTCGCCCTCATATGAGGGCGACGATGGGCCGCCGCCGGCCAACGCCCCGGGCATCCGCCACATCCTCTTCGTGGTCGACGACATCGAGGCATCCCTCGCCGGCCTGCGAGCGCACGGCGGCGAGCTGGTCGGCGAGCTGGTGAACTACGAGAACAGCTACTGGCTCTGCTACGTGCGCGGCCCAGCGGGGATCATCGTGGAGCTGGCGGAGAAGATTGCTTCGGCACAGAGCTGAGCGTGTCCCGGATCTTGTCGAGCAGGGCCTGTTCGGTGAAAGGTTTTTGAATGAGTGCGGTCGTGTCGTTGAGCGCGGCTTGGTGGGCCAGCAGAGTCCCGCTGTAGCCGGACATGAACAGCACTGGGCGTCCGGGCCGTATCTGTTCAATTCGTTCGCTGAGTTGGCCGCCGGACATGATTGGCATCACCGAGTCAGTCAGCAACAAATCGAATTGATGCTGAGCTGCCAGCGCCATCGCGCCCTCGGCGCTACCCGCATCGAGCACGACATAGCCGTTCTTAGTGAGGATGCGCTTAACCAGCCGCAGGACCGCTGGCTCATCTTCGACAACGAGAATCGTCTCGTTGCCTCCCGCGTCGCTGCGCACGGTTGGCTTGTGCTGATCGTCCGAGGCCACTGCAGCGACGGGAAAGTACACAGTGAACGTCGTACCTTGTCCTTTCTCGGACTGGACGCTGAGACCCCCGCCAATTTCACTCACGATGCCGTACACGGTCGCAAGTCCGAGTCCGGTTCCTTCGCCGGTGTCCTTTGTCGTGAAGAACGGCTCGAAGATTCGGTTCTGAATCTCTGGGCTGATGCCCGTGCCCGTGTCGGTGATCGTCAGCTGCACGTAGGGACCGGCAGGGAGCGCGGGTTGTACGTCCTGCCGTTCCATTTCGAGCACGGTCTTTTTGGTTTGGATCGTGAGCGTGCCGCCGTGGGGCATC
>JBJMLD010000050.1:0-22115 GCA_045805545.1 Solirubrobacteraceae bacterium
CGCCGGGGGCCTTGGCGTAGAGGTCGACCTTGGCCAGGCCTGATCCGCCGTTGCCGTCGGAGGCGGTGAACGGCACAGCAAGGGATGCCGAGCGCGAGCCGGCCGGCGAGCTCGCCGAGGACGTCGGCGCGGCCGTGTCGAGCAGCGTCGTGGCGTCCGCGGTGGCGTGCGCGGCTTCGTCGTTACCGGCCTTGTCGGACGCGACGGTGTAGAAGCTGTAGTTGCCGTCGCCCGCGGACGCGGTGTAGTTGAAGGTGCCGGTGGCGCTGCCGCTGGTATCGCTCGCGACCTTGCTGTAGCCGGTCGCCCCCGCGCCCTTGGCGTACAGGTCAACCTTCGCCAGACCGGATCCGCCGTTGCCGTCCGAGGCGTTGAACGCGATGCTCAGTGCGGTTGTGCTGGACGTTGCGGGTGCGCTGGCTGACGAGCTCGGAGCTGTTGTGTCGACGAGCGTTGTCGCCTGTGATGCGGCGGGGGCCGTCTCGCTGTTGCCGGCCTTGTCGGTGGCGATCGTGTAGAAGCTGTAGTTGCCGTCGCCCGCGGACGCGGTGTAGTTGAACGTGCCGGTGCCGTTGCCGCTGGTGTCGGTGGCGACCTTGCTGTAGCTGCCGGCAGCGGGTGCCTTGGCGTAGAGGTCGACCTTGGCCAGGCCGGACCCACCCTGGGTATCCGAGGCGACGTAGGACACGGTGAGCGAGCTCGAGGCGGTGCCGGCGGGAGCGCTTGCTGACGAGGTAGGCGTCGCGGTGTCGAGGAGGGTGGTTGCGTCGGCGGCCGGGTGCGCCGCTTCGGCGTTGCCGGCGCTGTCCGTGGCCGTCGTATAGAAGCTGTAGCTGCCGTCGCCGGCGGATGCGTTGTAGTTGAAGGTGCCGGTGGCGTTGCCACTGGTGTCGGTGGCGACCTTGCTGTAGCTGCTGGCAGCGGGTGCCTTGGCGTAGAGGTCGATCTTTGCCAGGCCTGAGCCGCCGGTGTTGTCGCGGGCCGTGAACTGAACGCCGATTGATCCTGAAGCCGAGCTGGCGGGCGCCGTCGCCGATGATGTGGGTGCGGTGATGTCGCAGGGGCTGGTGCCGCACAGGATGCTCGCGTCGTCGACGGTGAGGAAGCCGGCCGAGGCGAGCTGCAGACCAAAGCTGATTGCAGTTGCGCCCGCCGGGATCGCCGGCAGCGTGTACTTCGCCTGGGTCCAGCTCGTCGCCGATCCTGTGATGTTCGGCGATCCCTTGAACAGCGTCCAGTTCCCAGAGCTGTCGCGCGTGTAGGCCAGGAAGCTCACCGCGACGTTGCTCTTGAACCACTCGGACAGCGTGTAGATCTTGCCCGGCGTCACGGATGGTGCGCACGGTCCGTTGTCCTGGCTCGTCAGCAGGTAGCGCCCGCCTGAGGTGTAGCTCGTGATGTCAACCCGCTGGCCGAAGCTGCCGCTGTGGGAATCGCTGGTATGCGACCAGGCGAAGGTATTCGTGCCAAAACCCGATAGCTGCCAGCAATCAGGGGTGCTGCCGCCGTTGCTCGTCCACTCCACCGAGCTGTCCTTGATGGCCGAACCCGAGTTATCAAGGCTGATGTTGACCGAGGCCGCCGAGAACGCGCCCGCGGCGTCGACCGCCCTCGCCGTCACCGTCGTCGGGCCATCGGAGACGTTGGCGGAGTTCCACGTGATGCTCCATGGCGCCGCGCTTGCGGTGCCCACGACGTTTCCGCCCACGAGGAAGTCAACGTGATCCGTACCAGTGCCCGCGTTCGCGGTCAGGTTGAGCACGCCGGAGTATGTCTTGCCCGCCGTCAGTCCGCTCAGGCTGACAGTTGGCGGCGCCGTGCTCAGGCCGAGGTCGTCCACGGTCACTGATCCATTGGACGTCAGCATCGGGCCGAAGCTGATCCCGGTGGCGTTGCTCGGCATCGCCGGTGTCGTCCACACGGCGTTCGTCCACGAGCTCGCGGCGGCAATCGATGGACTGGTGGCGAGCGAATGCCACGCGCCGACTTGGTCGCGGTAGTACGCGACGAAGCTCAGCGCGACGCTCGACTTGTACCACATGCTCAGCTTGTAGGCGCGCCCTGGGCTGACAGCGGGCGAGCACTGTCCCTGGTCCTGTGCGACGACAAGTGACGCGGCGCCGCTCGAGAAGTTGCTCACCGCGACCTGCTCCGCCCAGGAGCCGGAATGCGCGTCAGAGGTGTGCGTGAAGGACGGGATGTTGGTCCCGAATCCGCCGGACTGCCAGCAGTTCGGGATGCTTCCGCCTCCGCTTGCCGTCTCAAGCGAGGCGTTCTGCAGCGAGGTGCCGGTCGGCGCGGGACCCGGCACGGCAGCCTGGAAGCTGCCACCGACCACTTGCTGGGTCGTCTTGACCGCCACGCCGCCCGAGGACTGCTGTGACTGGAGCCAGTCCAAAAAAGAACTGAAGTTCGCAGGCGAGATCGAGCGACTGCTGCAGGCGCTGTCGCAGACGTCGTGGAACACGACATTTACCCATCCGCCACCATGGCTCTGGGCCTGCGTAACCAGCGTCTCGAGATCCGAGAGGGACGTCGAAGAGACGACGCTGTCGGGCGTCTTGATCGCGTAGAGATTGCTTGGCGGATTCGTCTCGGCGTACGGGCAGCCGCTCGAGCACGCGCCGTCAAACGGCGTGACGATCCCGCCGAGCGCGCGCGCGGAGTTGTATCCGCACGTCCTGACAATCGATTGGACTGTCGCGTTGTTCGCTCCGAACGGGTAGGCGAAGTCAGTTGGCTGCAGGCCCTGGTTGATCAGGTTGACGCGGTCGTTGCAGACCTGCCGAGCCGCCTCGTTCGGATCGAGCGTCGTGAGGTCTGGGTGATCGAGGGTGTGTCCGCCGATCTCATTGCCGGCGCCGGCCAGGGCCTGAACCTGGGCCCACGTAAGGTATTGGCTGCCGTTTGCGACATGAGCGGAGTTGACGTAGAACGTTCCGTTCAGGCCATGCGCATTGAGGGCCGGCAAAGCATTCGTGTACTGGTCTGCGAGCCCGTCGTCAAAGGTCAGCGTGACCGTTGTCGCGGGAACGGCTGCGCTTGCCATCGTGGGGAGCGTCATGAGAAGCAGCAGCACGAACGCTGCTGCCACGACGGTATGGACCCCGAGCATGGAGTTGCGCTTGACGATCGATCGCACGACCAGGGAATGTCCCAGTCCAACACCCCGCGCGCCATGGACCACCTGGGCAGTTTGCGTTCACGGTCGTGAACGCGGCCGCGGCGTCGAATTCAGCCGCGCACGGCCTCACGGCTCAGGGCCGCCGCTCGATACGTGTTCACGAGCTTCTCCGTGATGACGTCCCAGAACATGCCTTCGGCAACCGAGCGAGCGGCGTGCAGCATCGGCGTGAGCGTGGTCGGCTGTTCAAGCTCGCGAGCCAAGGCGATCAGCTCGGAGGCGAATGTGGCTGCATCATCCGCCCGGCGATAGTGGATGCCCGCGCTCAGCCCGAGACCCTCGGCCCCGAGCGTGGTGGAAACGATCGGCCGCCCGAGCGCGGCTGCCTCGATCACCTTCAGCCGTGTGCCCGAGCCTTCAAATACCGGCACTACGAGGGCATGAGCGCGCTCGTAGTACGGCGACACGCTCGGGACCCGGCCGTGGTATGTGACGCCACGCCCTTCACGCGGGCGCTTCGGTCGCTCGCCGACCACGTCGAAGCTGCTCGGGACAACCTCCGCGAGGCGTGGGTACACGGACTCGAGAAACCACGCCAACCCGACCTCGTACGGCCGGTACGCCCCGGACCCGATGAACAGCATCCTGAATGTTTCGCCAGACTCGCGGCGCGGGGGCGGCAGCGTCTCCACGCGGTCAGTTCCGTTGGGGCAGATCTCCACCCGCCGCACGCCGGCCACGCGCAGCACGCCGGCATCGGCGTCCGACACGGCTACGCACAGATCCGCCATCTGCGCGGCACGAAACTCATCCCGCTGCACCCTTCGCCATTCCACTTCGCCGAACGCTCGGCGGGTCAGACCGGCGGCGCGCGCGTTGTCGCGGATAACGCGGTGCTCGATATTCGGCGGGAAGAAGACGTTCAGTGCGCCCGGCATCGGCCCGAACGCGGCGACGGCGGGATCGTCGAAGTGCACGACGTTCGGGCGCCAAGCGCGGCTCAGGCGGTCGAGCTCTGCTCCAAACCGACGTAGGCGGTAGCGGCCGAACTCGAACGATCGCGGCGAAGCCAGGCTGAGCGCTTGGCGCCACCGCTTGCCGGCGCCGAGTCCTCTGACGGTGACGATCTCCACGTCCGGCAGCGAAGCTCGTAGCGCACCTAGGTCAGGCGCGCCGTCCGGACTCGCTGGATCGTGCGCGAACGTCAGCAGCACGACTTCAAACTCCTTGGCCAGGCCGCCGGCGAGACGATGCGCGCGGATCTTCGCGCCGTTGTCGAGGGGAAAAGGCGGCCGGCGGGTCGCGAAGAGAAGGCGCTCGGTCACGGCTCGTCTCCCGGCGTGTCCAACCCCTGACGTCGACGAACGCGGGCCGTGAACCTCACCGGCCGGCGATCATAGCCGCTCGAATCGCCGCACGGCACAGCCTCGCCGCGCCGAATCGATCGTACGATCGGCTGCTCCCACCGAGCTTCATCTACAACGTCTGTCCAGAGCGGGTGATGCCGCTGGCGATCCGGGGAACCCTGCTCGATCACAAAAGCAGTCTTTTGCTCCCCCCGCTGAAGAGATAAGCCCCCGTCTCGGTCCGGTCGCCCCGCTCGAGCCATGCTCGAGGGGACAGCTCACCATGCTCCCAAGCTGGTCATGGGCGTCAAGCCGAGGCAGTCGACAAGGAGGTCGCCATGCCCCGGGACTGCCGTTCAGTGCTGCGCGCATTTCTGCTTGCAAACCTGGCCCTGCTTGCCTTGGCAAGTGTTGCCTCTGCGCGCAGGACCAACGCGCCGAGTGCGTCCACGGGTAGCGCAACCAGCATCGCGAGTGCGTCCGCCACGCTCAACGGCGCAGTGAACCCGCGGGGGCTAGCGACCACCTATCACTTCCAGTACGGCCCGTCGACGTCATTCGGCTACACCACCGCGTCGGTGAGCGCTGGGGCGGGAACGTCGTCCATCAACGTCTCCGCCCCGGTCACGGGCTTGAGTGCCGGCACCCAGTACCACTTCCGGCTCGTGGCGAGCAGCTCGGCCGGGACGAGCTATGGGTCCGACCTCAACTTCACGACGACCGCGAGCTCGGCAACGACAACAACGACAACGACGACGCCGACGACGACCACGACCACAGCGACGACCACGACGACCACCGCCAGCACGACCACCACCACGTCGCAAACCACGTCGTCGGCGGGCGGGTCCGGCTCGGTGCCGGAGGCGCATCCGCAGACGGGCTGGGTGGCGCCGGGCAGCACGCCGTTATCCGATGCGCAAGCCGCCGGGCTCGTCACGCACGAGCCTGATAGGCGGCCGGCCAACGCGGGCGCCAACAGCTACGTCCCGACCGACGCCCAGCTGCAGGCCTTCCATTCGGCCACGCGCTCAGACGGCAGCCTGGCCGACAGCGCGAACACGCTGCGCAAGTACGTCACCGGCCGCCCCGGCCTGTCGAACCCATCGACGGATGACCTGATCCAGTGGACAGCACACAAATGGGGCATCCCCGAGGACTGGATCCGGGCTCAGATGGTCATCGAATCATCCTGGAACCAGACCGCGATGGGCGACCGGACGACCGTGTCGACCAGTTGGTACTCCCTGTATCCAGCTCAGGCGCAGATTTCTGGCACCAGCGACGTCTACCAGTCGATGGGCGTGCCGCAGATCCGTTGGGCGCCGGACGGAAGCCAGAGCCCCGGAACAGAACCGCTGCGCTGGCAGAGCACAGCTTTCGCGCTCGACTATCTGGGCGCCCAGCTTCGCTGGTACTACGACGGCGACTGCAGCTGGTGCGGCACTGGCTACAGCTCCGGTCAGCAGTGGAACAGCATCGGCGCCTGGTATGAGCCCTACCCCTGGAACAACTCAGGGCAGGCGTGGTACATCCAGCAGGTCCAGAGTGCGCTGGCTAGCCGCACCTGGGCGTCGTCGACGTTCTGAGCTTCGACGCGGGTTCGATCACGGCCGGTGCGCCAGCAACCCATCTAGCTGGCACCCGTCCGTCACGAACACGAAGTCGCTCACGTACTCGCGGGGAGCGAGCACATTCCTGTGCTCATCGAGAACGTCGAGTTGGTGCGTACGCACACTGAATCGCGACAACTCCTGCAGGCCACGGCTCGAGACAAAGAAGCCGTCGTAGCCGATGTCAGCCAGGAGCTCGAATGTCTGCTCGATCGGACGCTGTGAGTGACGCTGTTCGATCTCCACCAGGATCGCCGGACGGTTGCGCCTGAGAAGCGCCTCGGCACCCCGAAACACGTGGTACTCGTGGCCTTCGACGTCACACTTGATGAACTGAGGGCGCACCTCGCGGCCGAGGACGTCGTCCAACGGCGCCGTCGCGACCTCGACCGCTGTCGAGTCAGGCCAATGCGCGGCCAGGCCGGAGCCAAGCGTGCCCATTGCGTTGATCGACTTGCCGTCCCGGCGCTTGATCTGGAGCGTCGCGCGGCCCGCGGCATCGCTCAGCGCGAGCTGATGCAGGACGACGTTCTCGCGACCGTCGCGCACGCGGATGAGTGACTCGCGGTCCGCAGGGTTCGGCTCGAATGAGTGCAGCGTTCCAGTCGGACCGATTGCCCGGGCCAACCCGCCCGTGAAGGTGCCCCAGTCTGCCCCGATGTCTACCACGGTGTCGCCCGCGGTAACGAGCGCATCAGCCGCACGCACGAGGAGGTTGCCCTGGCGGAGCTGACGCTGCCACCAGCGTTCTGCGGCGCGCCGCGGACTGATCCGCTGAACGCCGCCATCAATCATTTCCGTCGCCCGCCGTGTGAGAGTTGTGGTCGTCATGTTTCTCCGAATCAACGAGAACTGAACCAGCGATCCTCGCCCGTCGCCATAGACCGCTCGTACCGGACAGCGTTCACTGCGATGAACGCGGCCTGATCGATACCTTCTTCGACGTGGCGGCCGCCCGGAACGTGAATGATCAACGCCCGGATCCGCGTGCGATCGATCCTGCGGATTACCTGCTGGAACGTTATGCAGCACATGGAAAGCGCTCGCTCAAGCTGAGCGCGTACTACGGCCTGAAACCGTTGATGCCGCGCCGACTCCAGCTCGCCGTACGCCGAGCCTACGCGACTCGCCAGGCAAAAACCTCGTTTCCCGCGTGGCCGATCGAACCGCTGCTCGTGCAAGCCCGCGAGTTGGCGCTCCGGGATGACATAGCGCGGCGCGGCGGCGGCCGCGTGCCCTTCCTCGCTGAGTGGCCGGACGGGCATCGGTTCGCCGCCGTCCTGACGCACGACGTGGAAGGGCCAGCGGGAGCGGACAACGTGATGCGCGTCATCGACGTCGAGCGGCGACACGGCCTCGTCTCGTCTTGGAATTTCGTTGCCGAGTGGTATCCCATCCGGGATGGGCTGTTCGATGAGATCCGGGCAGCGAAAGGCGAGATAGGGCTGCACGGCATCAGGCACGACGGCAAGCTGTTCGCCGACCGGGACGCGTTTACGGCGAATCTGCCCGCGATCCATCGCTACCTGAATGCCTGGCAAGCGGTCGGGTTTCGCTCCCCCGCGACGCATCGCAACGCGGAATGGATGCCCGAGCTGGGCTGCCTTTACGACAGCTCGTTTCCTGACACAGATCCGTTCGAGCCGCAGGCGGGTGGGTGCTGCTCGATATTCCCGTTCTTGATCGACGGCTTGGTGGAGCTGCCGATCACACTTCCCCAAGACCACACGTTGTGGGAGATCCTCCGCGACGAATCGGTCGAGCTGTGGCGGACCAAGTCGGACTGGATAATCGATAACCGCGGGCTGATCAACGTGATCGTGCACCCGGATTACGTGCTCAGTGACCACCGGCTCGCCCTGTACGACTCGTTCTGCGCCCTGCTGCGCGAACGCCTGGATGCCCGCGGCGGGTGGCACGCGGTCCCGCGTGACGTGGCGATGTGGTGGAAGCAGCGTGAGCAGCTGCGCGTGGTGGAGGGGCCGGATGGGCCCCGCGTCGAAGGCTCGGACGCGGCATCTGTTGCCAGGGCGAGGGTCGCGTTTGCCGAACTCGAAGACGGCCAGGTCAGAGTGACGCCGTAGTGGTTGCCGGCGAGGGCTGATCGAGTTCGACCACCTCGGCAAGGACGGCGGCCACGTTGTCAGCGAACACGTCCAAGCTTCGCTCGGTCTCGACCGTCGCGCGCGCCGCGGCGGCCAAGCGCCGCCGCCGGTCCGCGTCACGAAGAAGGGCATCGAGCCCGCGCCCCAGTGCGTCGGGATCGTTGGCTGCGACCAGGACCCCCGTCTCATCATCGCGGACGTAGTCGGCGATTCCGGGCGTTGCGGAAACCACGACGGGTTTGCGCATGGCCATCGCCTCGAGGGTTGCGTTCACGCCGGCCGCGATCTCGGTCCCACCGTTCAAGGGCACGACGATTACCGAAGCCCTGTCATACAGATCACGCAGCGCGACACGGTCGAGCCGTGGCTGGACGCTGAGGTTCGAGGGCAAGTTTTCAGGAACTTTCGCCTCCTCGGTCACCCACGGGCTGGCCGCCGCGATCACCGTTGGCAACCCGGTCCGCCTGGCAGCTTCGATCAGCGTGGCGTAGTCGCGCCCCGTTTGGCCGGCGCTCACGACGTAGCCTTCCTCATCGCCGCCCTGCGGCGCGAAGAACTGCTGATCCACGCCACGCAGGACGAGGCGCACCCGCTCGCGCGGCACGCCGGCCTCGGACAGGATGTAGTCCTCCTGTCGGCGGGACAGCGCGATCACCCGGTCCAGCCTGCCCAGCCACCTCGTCCACCGCTGCAGCGCGCGGCGACGATCACTCGTGAGGTGCTGCGTGATCGCTACGTGCGGCCGGCTGCGGTCGACGGCGACGATCCCGAGCGCGGTCTTCTCAGTCATTGACAGGAACACACGGGCGTCCGTGCCGCGGGCACGGGAGGCCTGCCGCCAGTCGCCGAATCTCCGTGTTCGCGCCTCAAGCTTTCCCGGCCAGCCCGCGGCGATCTCGGCATGCAGCACCTGTCCGTTGACTTTCCGCGCGAACTCGAGGTAGTCGAGCCGCGGGCCGGAGGACGGGTCGGGCTGCTGATAGTGCCCGTGCAGGGCCGGCGTCAGGATGAGCGGTGGGCCCAGCCGGCTCTGCTTCGTAGCCGGGCGGGCGTGAGAGCGTGCCATGACCGACTTCGTCAATTCTTCCTGCGACGCAGCGCCGCCTGGACCACCTCGCGTACCTCGGCTAGGAGCTCAGGTGCCGCGCGCCTCAGCACGAGCGCCAACGCGCCAAACCCGACAACGGCCGCCGCGCAAGCGGCAGCGGCGGACGGCACGTCGAGCCGGCGAAGCGCCACGAACAGCAGAGACGTGCAAGCAGCTTGTACCAGGACGGCGGCAGCCGGGCCGCGGACGTTGACGATCACCGCGCGAGCCGTTAGGCCGACCCGGGACGCACCGAAGCACAGATATGCCGCCACCACGACGACGAGCATCACCAAGTGTCCGTACGCGGCGCCGGTGATGCCGCCGAGCTTCACGCCGATCACGACGGCCGCGATCGTCAGGGTGGCCCACGTGCCGTCAATCCACGCGCGCGCCACGAGCCCCCGTCCGGCCGCGAGCGCCTCGGCCATAACGTTCATGATCCCCTGGACGATCCCGACGACGATGAGCACCTGGAACGGCGTCACCATTCCCGCCCATTTGTGGCCCATCACGGCGGGGATAAGCGTTGGTGCGAGGATGACGGCCGGTGGCACGAGCGGGAGCAGGATCAGCGCCATGAGCCGCATCGCCTTGAGCGTCCGCTGGGCCAGCTGGGTTGGGTCGCGCGTCGCGGCCATCGCCGGGAACAGCACCCCGCCGATCTGCCACGAGATCTGCGTGGTCGGCGCGAGTCCGAGCGCGAAGGCCATCGCGTAGAGGCCCAAGGACCTGACGTTGGTGAAGTGACCGACGATCAGGTTGTCGAACGTCTGGGCTGAGAACGCCGCGAGCGCGATAACCATGAACCAGGGCGAGGTGGCGCGCCGGCGGTGCGACGTGATACCGGATCCTTCGTGTCGGCGGGGCAGCAGATCGAGAACCGCCACCCAGGCCAGCGCTGTGACGAATCCTTGGTAGGCCACGATCCGTGTCACCAGCGCCCAGACGCCTGCGCCCGCCACTGCGGTCCCAATTGCTAGGACCGAGGCGGCGATCGCCGCGCCGATCAGGACAAGCGCCTGGCGCCGGAATTGGAGCATTTTCTTGAGCAGCGCCATCGGGACGATCGAGAATGCGGCGAGCACGACGGCGAGAAGCATCACCCGCAGCACGTTCGGATTGCCGCCAGGCGCGAACAGGCGCATGATCGGCCCGGCCAGGACGGCGGCGACGGCACACATGACAAGCGCCGCGGAGCCGGTACGCAGGACGGCTCGGCGCAGATGGCCGGCCGTCACCTCGGAGGCCACGACGATCGCGCCGCCGGTTCCGGATTCCATCAGCAGGGTCGTGATCGCCACGATCACCGAGCCGACGGCGACCGCGCCGAACGCGCTGGGCGGCACGAGTATGGCCAGGGCGAGCAGCGAGCCGTACCACGATCCTTGCCCGACCGCGCGCCCAACGACGGTCCAAGAAACGCCGCGGGCGACGGTTTCCAGCGAAGCGTTCGGGGCGGCCACGGTCTCCGCGGCCGCGCCGTGATCTAGGTCTACCTTTATCGCGCCGCCCGCCTCGGCACGCACCGCGCTCATCGCGTGCTCGCTCGCCTGGACATCCAGCTCATACGAAACCAGTCAGCAGCTGGAGCGTCGATGAGGCAGACGAACCACAAAGCGTTCAGGGTTTGAACGCATGCTCGATCGGCCAGCGCGGCTGCTCAGCCGACGAACGGGTATGCGAGGGTGCCGATGCCACGCCCGACGAACGCCGGAGCCCGCTGCAGGCTGCGGGTTAGAAGCCGGCCTGGCTCCAGTGTGGCGGGTAGCAGCCGCTCATCGGTGGCGGAGTAGTGTGCCGCGCGCTCCTCACCGCCCCAACGCGCCTTGAAGTCCCGTAGTGACGCATTGGCAGCATCGGTCACGCCGAAATCCATCGTCTTGATCCCACGCGCCGCGAGCTCATCGAACGCCGTAGCGAACATCAGGAAGTTCGGCCGCAGCTCCCACGTTGACGCGTCGGATGCCCCGTACTTGTAAACGGCGTGCTCGCGCGCGGCGACGAAGACCCCGGACGCGACGAGCCGCTGCTCGAGATAGACGCCGATGGTCAAGGCGTGTCCGGCTGCGTGCAGATCCCAGAGCCGAGCCCAGTAGCGCTTGGGTTGGGTGGGGGTACCCAGGCGCCGGCGAGTCTGAGACATAAGCCACAGGTTTGAACCGACGAATTCCTCGGCGGAGGAGATTGGCCGTGCCACCAGGCCGCTTGCCGGCCGACGCGCCCGTTTGACGTTGCGCCGCGTGGCCGAGGAGGCTTGCCGCAGCACCGCCTCGGCGCCTCCTGAGACGTCGATGACTTGGACGCTGCCGAGCTCACGGGACGTCCAGCCCGGCGAGTCGGCGCCCGCGCGGAGAATGATCGGCTCCGCCGCGGGTGCCGACGCCAGCTTCCCCAACAACTGCTGCCGGGCTGCTGCACTCAGGGCGAGCGGTTCGAACACGTCCGTGTAGGGCAGTGCGGTCCAGGTACGGCGCCAGGGCAGCTTGCTTTGCAGCATCGGCAAGATGGCCGCAATCGCATTGTCTTCGCCGAGCAGCGCGGCCACACGCGCCGGCCGGCGGTAGGCGTCGAGCAGAACGTCGAACCAGCTGGGTTGTTGGAGTGGAGAGGTGGCGTGGGCGTCGGCGAACGCGCGCCAGCCGGCATCCTGCGCCGGGAGATAGGTCAGCTGCTCGGTCATCTCGCGGAAGCGAGTGGCGCGGGCGTCTGCCTGAGCGCGAGCGCGGCGCCGATTGCATCGAGCAGCACCGGAACTTGCTTGTCCCAAGCGAGCACGTCCAGGACGCGCTCGCGCGCGGCCGCACCGAGTCGGTCTGCCCGGTCCGAGTCGTTTAAGAGCGCCTCGATCTGATCGGCCAGGTCAACGGCATCACCTTCTTTGGCGTAGGCCGTCGTCTCGGCGCAGAGGCGGCTCATTTCGCGAAGCGGAAACTGGATGACGGGCCGTCCCATCGTCATGTAGTCGATCACTTTCGTGACCGTCGAGGCGTCGTTCATCGGGTTACGCACGTCGACGCTCACACACACGTCGGCAGTGGCGAGATAGGTCCGCAGCTTGTCGCCGTAGACCGGGCCGGGAAGATCAAAACACGGTTCGAGATCCCGGCAGCGGATTTCGTCGCGGATCTCTTCGGCAGCCTCGCCAGATCCAAGCAACGTGAATCCGATGTCGTCGCGCTGTCGTGCCCGAAGAACCGCAGCGGCGTCGAGCAGAGCAGCGACGCGATCGATCGAGGTCATGTTTCCCATCCACAGAATCATGCGCGAGCGGTGCCGCAGCCGTGGGTCGGGTGGCGTCGGGCGAAACACATCGGTGTCCGCTCCATGCCTCACGACGAATATTCGCTCGCGCGGAAATCGGCCGCGGGCTTGCGCTATTTCGGCATACGCCGTATTCGGTTCCAGCACGACGTCCGACCATCGGTATGCCGCGCGCTCGGTCGTCAGGAGGAGCCGATGCAACGCACCGCGGCGAGCGAACTTGCGCTCGAACAACTCGGGGGAGAGATCGTGGTGGTCAAAGACGATCGCCGCCGCGCCACGCGTCAGCGCGCGAGCGAGCGGAACGAGCAGATCGGGCGGATTGCAGGGCATGACGATGTCCGGCGGATCACTGCGAATCAGGCTTCGCGCCGCGCGCGCCATGCGCGCCAGACTGAGCCCATATTCCCGCACGTACCCAACTACACCTCCGCCTTCCGGAGGGAGCCGATAGCGGATGACACGCACGCCGTGCATGACCTCTTCGGGCTCATCGTGGCCGTAGCCGGTCGGACTGATCACCGTCACTCGGTAGCCGGCCGCGACCAGCGAGTCCGCCTGCTGGCGGACTTTTCGGTCATGCGGGTACCCCTCGTTTTCGAGAAGGCAAAGGATGTGCGGCGTCACGGCATCCGGGAGGGGCGGAGGACCGCTCGCATGCGCGCCGTCTGCTCCCGACGGACATAGCGACGGACGCTTGGATCTGCACGCGGGATCCGCCGGACTGCGGCCCGCGTCCAACCCGCGAAATACGCGAGGCTGCCAATAACCGGAGGTGCGTGATGCACGCGACGGAGGCCGCTGAGAACCATCCAAAGCGGATGGGCGCCGTAGGCATAGGTGCCAACGCCTGAGCGAACGAAACCTCGCAATGCGCCGTCGTAGGAGGCGGTCGGGCGGAGGTGGATCGGATCGCCGCCTGGGATCGCGAAGCTCGCGGTCCGCCAGCCGTGCATCCGCGCCTTCACCTCATCGACGGTGTCCCACCCGAGGGCTGGTGGCAGGGGGAATACATCGGCAAAGCATTGGCGGCGATAGAACTTCGTCGCGCCGCGGACGTGGTCGGGCGGGCAGCGCTCCCGGACCGGCCGCCCGTCCTCCGAGATGATGCTCAGGTACGCGCCGGCGAGTCCCAGCTGCGGATCCGCCTCCAGCTGTTTCTCGATCTCGGCAAAGCAGGCCGGCGTCAGACGGAGGTCTGCGTCGAGCTTCCCGACGACGTCCCAGCCCGGTTCGAGCTGCTCGACCCCCCATGTGAACGCGACGAGTTCGGCTGCCGTGGCGAGGCGATCCCGCTCCTGAGAGCGGCGCGGCCGCGCCACAACATGGGCCCAAGATCGCTCACCCGCGAACTGCTCCGCAACCGCCAGCGAACCGTCGTTGGACCCATCATCGACGAGCAGAAGCTGATCGGGCATACGGGCCTGATGGCCTATCGACTCGAGCAAGGTGCCCAGATACATTTCCTCGTTCAGGAAGGGGACGATGACCGCCATCCGCATGGCGAGAACGTAGCAATCAACTTCTGAGAGTCCGCTCCGATGTCGCAGGCAATCATCCGTCGTACTTGGCTTCTCACGCCGCTGGTCGCGGCGGTTGCCGCCTGCTACGGCGCGCTTGTCGCGGCTCAGCCGAAAGTGGCCCTGCTCATCGTGGTCGGGATCGTGTACGTCGCGGCCGTCGGTTGGATGGCGTTTTTCGCCCCGGTGGCGCACTTGCTGTGCTTGCTCGTGCTGACCACGGTGCTGCCGTACAGCCTGCAGCACGGCTTCAGCACTCACCCAGGGTTACTCCCATCCGATGTGTTCTTGTTGACGGGCCTCCTGCGCGCGGGACTTGTGCTTTCCCGGTCGCCGATGGATGCTCGCCAGCGCTGGACGCTCGGGCTGATCTTCGCGTTCGAGGTGATCGTGCTCTACGCCGCGGTCAAGGGGTATCGCGCGGGGAGGAGCGTTTCCACCGTCGGCGCCGAAGCACGCACCTTGATGGGCTACACCGTCGCGTTCATCTGCATGGCGACATTGCGTGGCGATGGTGCAAAGCAACGGCTGGCCACGGCGATGCTCGTCCTTGGCCTCCTCATCGGATTACTTGGAGTCGCGCAGTGGACTTTGCATCTTCAGCTGTCTGACTCGCAGGACTTCGGCTTGCGGCCGGGCGTCAGCTTTACCAGCGGTGGCGTCGGTCAGATTCAAGGCGGACTTTTTTCCTTCCCGCTCTGTGTGCTGATCTCCGCTTCGGTGCTGGCGAGTGGATCGGTGCGCTCGCGCTCCGCACGACTGTGGGTGATCGCCGCGCTCGGCTTGAACCTGTTTGCGCTGCTCGTCACGTTCGAGCGAACGATCTGGGTGGCCACTGCTGTGGGACTCGTGCTCGTGATCGCACGCAGCAAGGGATTGCGACGCATGAAAGCAATCATCTGGACGGTGGTGATTGCGACCGCCGCCGCCGCCGCCTTGAGCATCGCCTCGCCCGCCACAGTGCAGACGGCCGTTCAGCGTTTCACGTCGATCGGTCAGTTCAGCACGGATGATTCGTTGCGCCAGCGCGCAGTGGAGTCCAGGCATGTCATCCATGCGATAAGGGCTGCGCCTTTCACCGGATCGGGTCTGGCGGCATCGGTTTGGTTCGGCAGGCCATGGCAGCAAGTCCCGCCCCGGGCGTACACCTACTCGCACAACGGTTACCTGTGGCTCGCCTGGCGGCTCGGGGTCATCGGCGCTGCGCTTCTCTTCGCTGTCGTCCTACTGGCCATCAGTTGGCGAGGTCCACCACCGGGTGACCACACATTGGCGGCGCTGCGTGCCGGATCGCAGATTTCCTTGCTCGTGCTACTGATCGCCTCGCTGACGTTTCCGCCGTTCAGTGGCTTCGGCAGCACGTGCGCGTTGGGATTGCTTATAGGGATCTGCGCGCAGACACCGTCTCGGCCCGGCGTGAGGACTACGACGTCGTCCAGCGCCGCGTAGCGAGCGCGGCCTGAACCTTGCGGATGTAGGCCTGCTGCTGTCCGTTGTTCCAGGGATAGGGCTCATACCAGGCGCCGATGCTGTTCCACTGCTGGCCGGAGCTGTAGCCAGTGCCGCACCAGCTGCAGTCGCCGTCGTAGTACCAGCGAAGCTGCGCGCCCAGATAGTCGAGCGCGAACGCTGTGCTCTGCCAGCGCAGCGGTTCTGTTCCGGGGCTCTGGCTGCCGTCCGGCGCCCAACGGATCTGCGGCAAACCCATCGACTGGTAGACGTCCGCGCTACCGGAGATGTGCGCCTGACCGGGATACAGCGAAGCCCAGTTGGTCACAATCACGCTGCGGTCACCGAGCGCGGTCTGGTTCCAGGATGATTCGATGACCATCTGCGCCCGGATCCAGTCCTCGGGGATGCCCCATTTGTGTGCTGTCCACTGGATCAGGTCATCCGTGGACGGGTTCGACAGGCCGGGGCGGCCGGTGACGTATTTGCGCAGCGTGTTTGCGCTGTCGGCCAGGGTGCCGTCGGAGCGCGTGGCCGAATGGAAGGCCTGCAGCTGGGCGTCGGTCGGGACGTAGCGGTTGGCGTTGGCGTTGGCCGGCCGCGTCTCAGGCTCGTGCGTGACGAGCCCGGCGGCTTGCGCATCGGAAAGCGGCGTCGTGCCCGGCGCGACCCAGCCCGCCTGCGGATGCGCCTCCGCGACGGCGCGCGGACGGACCGGCGCGGGCTTCGCTTTGCGCAGGCGCGACGCTTGTGCCGCCGAGGACGCGTGGCGGTGGGCGTGGCGCCGGTGGTGCCGCCGCCGATGATGACGCCGCGGGTGGTGCTGGCGCGCTTGCCGGTGCTGCACCGTCGCGGCGGTGCGCTGTGCCACTGCGCTGCTGACCCCTGCCGGCACCGCGGCCAGGGCAACGACAAATGTAAGCAGGGCGAACCGCCCCGCGCTGCAGACAGCGGACATCGAAGTCTCCCGGCGAGGTATCTAACTTCGTCTGCTTGATTCCTCGTACCCGGAGCTGGGCTGCGCACACAAATGCGCAGCTTTAATCGACGAATTGACGATGCCAGCGCACGGCGAGAGCGGTGTTGCGCCCCGCTGGGGATGTGCGCTTACTGAACGGCGTTCGTGACGACGAGACCCTGCGGGCGCACGTGCGCGTTGTGCAGGGTCGCGACGGCCGTGCCGGCCGCGTCACGAGTTGTGCCGTTTCGGCGGACGACCAACAACGGCGTCGAGGACTCGTCGAGGAAAGCCATCGCGTCTTCGAGAGACGCCACGACAACGACAACGACATCGGCCACTGTTCGGGAGTAGGCCCGAAGTTTGCGCATTGATGGGCCCGCGAGGTCTTGGTACTCCGTGCTCGCATAGCCGATCGGCAGGACGTCGAACGTCTTGGCCGTCGTCATGCCGTTGGACGGTACGAGCTTCTCGGCCGCGACCGGAATCGTCATCGACTCCAGCATCGATGGATCGCTGAGGGCGGCGGCGAGGCCCGGACGGTCGACGAAGCCCAGAACCTTGTCGAGCAGCTTGCCCTCCGGACCGACCTGGAGGACCACCACACGGCGGCCGGCGTGGCAGAGCGCGGCGGCGAGACCCAGCGCAACCTGTGCCTGCCCGTCCTCACCGTCGATTGCACTGAGGATGACTTCGCCAGTGTCACGGCCCTTTAGACGTAGATAGGAGGCGAGGAGCTCGGCCGCGCGGCGCTGGCGTGCCGTGAGACGCGCCGCGCGGTCCCCGCGCCGCCTTGACGGGAAGGCAGCGAGCACAGGAGAGCGCAACGTCGCGACGATTTCGTCCTCGTCTTTGAGGCGGCGGTCGAGCAGATCCAGCGCCAACGCGATGGCGACGGCGAGCAGGAGACCAAGCCCAAAGCCAAGCGCGGTTGTCTTCTTCGGGTGCGGGCTGCTCGGCTGGTTTGGCACCGCCGCCGCCTGCAGCAACTGTGCGGGTCCGGTCTGCAGATCACGCGCGGTCTGCAGCTGACGCAGGCGAGCGCTGAGGGCCGCCGCTTCGGAGCCGCCTTGCTGCTTGCGCGGGAGGCTCGTCAGCGAGCGGCTGGCCTGGGTGATCGCCTGATCGATCGCTGCCTGCACGGAGCTGCGGCGGAAGTTCACGTACTCCTTGGCGAACGCGTTGGCTAGATTCGCGGCGGCCGCGGCGGAGGATTGCGTGGCGGTGACGGCAACGAGATCGGAGTTGCTGCTGACCGCGGCCTGCACGTGTTGCAGCACCGACTGGATCGGGAGGCTCAGCTTCAGCTGCGCCACAACAGCGGCGGCCACGGAGGGCGACGTCACCAAAGCGACGTTGGTGTTGGCCTCTCGCTCGGTATCCGCCGGCTGCGAGGTCGGGATGCCGAGGGCTGTGCTGAGCGGCGAGGTCTGCGGGAAATAGAGCGTGGCCGTGGCGTCGTACTGCTTCGGCTGCGAAAACGAATAGGCGGCGGCGGCCGCGGTCGTCAACAGCGTCACCAGCACGAGCAGCAGCCACCGGCGCCGCAGCCGCCCGGCGTACTGACGCAGACGCTCGCTGGGCGTCGGCTCGCGGAACGCCGGCGCTACGGCCGGGCTTGCGCTGGCCGCCGGCGTCGGCGGTGTGACCTCCTGCAGATTTTCGAACATGGGTTCCAGTGCTGACTCAGTTCTCTGCGCGGTCGAGCTGTGGAGCACTCGGCGCGATTGGCATGACCAGGGAAATCGTGGGGCGGGGGCGCTGGTCGTTCAATAGGCCCCCGTGACCATCGGAGCGTTCACTTCTTGAACGCCTGGCTCGTCCTCCCGGACCATCGACTCCGCTGGTTCCGATTGGTTTTCTCGGGAGCCAGGTTCTATGTTTTTCGGTGTGACGATCCCATCCCGGCTGTTGGCGCGCAGCATTACAGCAGCCTTCATCACGACCGTCGCACTCGGCACGCCTGCCTGCGGCAGCGCCAATCCTCACGCCGGGCGCACCGCCAGCACCGCGAACGAGCGGCCAGCGTCTGCGAGCCGGCTGCGCGCCTGCGGCGTGCCGCGGCTCCAGAGCGGCACGCGGCCCCCGAAGTCAGCGATTCTCCGCGACGGGATCGCGGCGTGCCTGGTCAACCTGTCGCGCTTCGAGCCACGGCCGGAGAACTCCCGGTTCAATCATCGCGTGCCGACCAAGGCCCAGCTGGCCGCGTTCCGCCGGGTCAACCGAAACCCGTACAAGTCGCGGATCACTGGACACTACGTCGGGACGACCGACGAGATCATTCAGTGGGCCGCCTGGAAGTGGGGCATCTCGGCCGATTTGTTGCGGGCGGCCGCCGTCTACGAGTCGTGGTGGAGACAGAGCATCATCGGGGACGGCGGAACGAGCTACGGGATCATGCAGCTCAAGAAGACGTTCAACCCCGGGTTCTGGCCGCTCGTGCAACGGTCGACCGCGTTCGACGTCGACGCCTACGCGGCGACGCTGCGCTACTACTACGACGGCTACGCCACCTGGTTGCACCACGGGTATCGTGCCGGCGACATCTGGGGTTCCGTCGGCGCCTATTTCAAAGCGCAGTGGCACACGCCGCCAGCCGACCACTACGCGCGAGGCGTACGCACGCACATGTTGGCGCAAACGTGGCGCGGCACACATTTCTGAGGCTCTCGGCGCCGTGCATCGCGTGCGGACTGAGCTTGCTCCTGGCGGCCTGCGGCGCCAGCGGCGCACCCACGACCAGCGTGAGCGGCGTCGGGCCGTCTCCGCCATCGACGCCCCTGCCACCGGCTGATCCGGCACTGGCCGCGACCTGTCCGGCGTCCGGAACGCCCTCTGCTTGTACGCAGCCCGGCGGCATTCGCGTTGCGTTGGTACGGGCGGATGCTCCCTGCCACGGTCCGCTTGACCCACCAGGCGTGCAGTCAGGCCGTTGGCAAGCCACAGGACGCCGCGCGACGGGGCATGTCTACACGTGCGCTCCCGGGCCTCCCGGCTCCCGCTGCGCCCTTGCGCAAGGCCGGTCTGCGCGCCCACTCTTTGGCACATGGTCTAACGCAGGAGCTTGCGACACACCACGGAAGGACGGTGCACTCTGCGCCCCGACTTTCCGCGAGCTCGGCCACTGGAAGCTCGTCAGCGGCAGCTATCGCTGCAGCGCTCGCGCCGCGCGCCGCGCTTGATCCGCGTTCACGTCGCCTGAACGAAAACCGGCCGGGCCGCCTATTGCGTCGGACGGCCTGAGAACGCAGTCTTCACTCTGTGGAGGCGAGCCGTTACAGCGAAATGACACGGGATCGCTCGGCTGCGCGTCTGAGAGCCGTGGAGCCGCCACGCGTCGACCTCGTCGATATCGGCCGCGATCACGCGCCGATCGGCGCCGAACTCGAGGCGGCGTTCGCACGTGTGCTCGGCGCCGGCTCGTTCGTGCTGGGTCGAGAGCTCGCGCAGTTCGAGCACGAGTTCGCGAGTTACTGCGGGACGCGCGACTGCGTCGGCGTCTCTTCCGGTACCGCCGCCCTGACGTTGTTGCTGCGCGCCCACGGCATCGGCCCAGGCGACGAGGTGATCGTCCCCGCGCACACGTTCATCGCGTCGGCCCTCGCTGTGGCCCACGTCGGAGCCACGGCCGTCCTGGCTGACGTCGACGCCGCGAGCGGCCTGCTCGACCCCGATGCGACGCGCGCCATGATCGGACCGCGCTCATCCGCGGTTCTCGCTGTCCACCTCTACGGCCAGTGCTGTGACATCGATGCACTGCGCGCAGTCACGGCTCCGCACGGTCTGCTGCTGCTCGAGGACGCTGCCCAAGCGCACGGCGCGACGTTCGAGGGCCGGCGTGCCGGTTCGCTGGCCGACGGCGCGGCGTTCTCGTTCTATCCAAGTAAGAACCTCGGCGCGCTCGGCGATGGCGGCGCCGTATGCACGAACGACGAAGCGCTCGCCGCGCGCATTCGACGCCTACGCAACCTGGGCCAGGGCGAGAAGGGGCGGCACGCGGATCTGGGGTACAACGAGCGTCTCGACGATCTCCAAGCCGCACTGTTGTGCGTGAAGCTGGCTCATCTCGACGAGTGGAATCGTCGCCGCCAGGCCGCGGCACGCCGGTATCGCGCCGTCCTCTCGCCAGCGGTGGCACTGGTGAAGGAGGATCCTCGAACTCCGAGCGTGCACCATCTGTTCCCGGCGCGGCTCGCGGACCGCGACCGCGTTCGCGAATTGCTGGCCGCGGAAGGTATCCAGACGGGTGTGCATTACGCGCCGGCAGTCCACGGCCACGAGGCCTGGAAGGAGGCGCCTCTTCGCTTCGAGTCCGTGGAGAACGCGGAACGTTGGGCAGCGGAGGAAGTCTCGCTTCCCATGCATCCGCACCTAAATCAAGACGAGATCGAGTACGTGGCGCACGTACTCAACTGGGCTATTTCTGCGCCGAGGGGGTAACGATGTTTGAAGCATTGACCCAGGGACACCGAGCTGACGGGACGTCTGCTTCAGTGTCGCCGGTCGAAGTTGCGGTTGTCGGCCTGGGCTATTGGGGTCCGAACCTCGCCCGCGTGCTCGCGGACAATCCGGACGTCAACCTGCGGTGGGTTTGCGATCTCGACGCTGATCGCTTGGAGCCGTTCCGCCGCCGCTATCCAGGTGCACGCGTGACTCGGCGCTTCGATCGCGTGTTGGCCGATCCCGACGTTGACGCGGTTCTGATCGCTACGCCGGTCCACACACACTTCGATCTCGCGGCGCAAGCGCTCGCCGCCGGCAAGCACGTCTTCGTCGAGAAGCCGCTGGCTTCATCGACCGAGCTGGCCGATGACCTGATCGCGCTTGCCGACGAAACCGACCGCGTCCTCATGTGCGGGCACACGTTCGTCTACAGCCCGGCGGTCCGTGCCGTCAAGCGACTGCTCGAAGCCGACACGCTCGGCGACATCTACTTCGTGTCGTCCAGTCGCGTGAACCTCGGGCTGCACCAGAAGGACGTGAGCGTGATCTGGGACCTTGGCCCTCACGACTTCTCGATTCTCCTTTACTGGCTGAGCGAGCTTCCCCGCAGCATCCGCGCAGTCGGGCGCGACTCGATCGTGAGCGGGATCGCCGACGTCGCGTTCGTCACCATGACGTTCGCCTCGGGCATCGTCGCGAACGTCGAGCTGAGCTGGCTCGCCCCGAGCAAGCTGCGCCGAACCGTGCTCGTCGGCGCCGAGCGGATGGTCGTCTACGACGACGGTGCGCCTGAACCGGTGCGGCTGTTCGACTCCGGCGTTGTCTATCAGGACCCCTCCAGCTTCGGTGAGTATCACCTCTCGTATCGAACTGGGGACATCCTTTCCCCCAAGATCGACACCTACGAGCCGCTCGCTGCCGAGACCACCGAGTTCATCTCGGCGATCGTCAGCGGGGAGCGCCTTGAGTACCAGCGCTCGTTGGCTCGCAGCGTGGTCCAGATGGTTGAGGCGGCGGAGCGGTCGTTGAAGCTGGGCGGTCAAGAGGTCCTGCTCGACCATGTCTCCGGCGGCAACCGTCTCTTGCCAGCCGCTGCCGTGGCATCGGCGTAGCGATGAGCATCTCAGCCGAGTCCTCAGCGGCTGTAGCCGGGGCAATTGAGAGCGGGACGTCAGTCGCCGCGGCCGGCGGGCGCTCGCTGGGCGC
>JBJMLD010000051.1:0-10142 GCA_045805545.1 Solirubrobacteraceae bacterium
CGGTGTCATATCTCGATCTCGCTGGACGGTTTCGTCGCCGGCCCGAACCAGAGCGAGGAGAACCCGCTCGGTGAGGGCGGCGAGCGGCTCCACGACTGGATCGTGCCGCTCGCCGCTTGGCGCGAGGCACATGACAAGCAGGGCGGCGAGGTCAACGAGAGCGCACGGATCGTGCAAGAGGCGCGTGAGAACATCGGCGCCGGCGTAATGGGCCGCAACATGTTCGGGCCCATCGGCGGCGGGGACTGGGGCGATCAGCAGTGGCGGGGTTGGTGGGGAGATAACCCGCCGTACCACAACGACGTGTTCGTCATCACCCATCATCCGCGCGAGCCATTGGAGATGGAGGGGGGAACGACATACCACTTCGTCACCGACGGGATCGAGCGGGCGCTGGAGCGGGCAACGGCGTCCGCCAAGGGTCAGGACGTCATGCTCTGGGGCGGGGCCCAGATCATCAACCAGTACCTCGCGGCGGGCCTGCTGGACGTCCTCGAGCTGCACATCGTGCCGTTGCTCCTCGGGGGCGGCGCGCGCCTCTTCGACAACCTCGGTAGCGCCGAGCTCAAGCTCGAGCAGGTCCGCGCGGTCGAGGCGCCCGGCGTCACGCACATCAAGTACAGGGCCGGGCGCAGCTAGGCCTGATCGCCCAGCGACACGATGTGCTCGGGTAGCCGCTCGTTGTCGCCGTACATGAAGTGGTTACGCATGTTCTCCGAGAATCGGCTGGCCTCGGTGGACTTGCCGACCGCCTCCGCTACCTCGCGGACCAGCATCGGGGAGGCTCCACAGCAGACACCGATGTAGTTGATGCCGAGGTCGTGGACCTCCTTGGCGAAGGCGCCGATCTCGTATCGGTTCGCGTAAAGCGGGTCCAGCGCAGTCGGGAAGGTGCGGCCGTGCGGCGAGGGCACCCTAGCGCGGTCGTCGCTGAGGTTAAAGAACGTCGGTTCCTCGGCCGTCGTCCGGTAGGGGATCGGCAGTGCAGCGACGTGGCATGACACGGCCGCGCGGATCTGCTTCAGCCAGGGCAGCATGGTCTCCGGCCCGCGGAAGCAGTTCATTCCCACGACTTCCGCACCGGCCTGCTCGAGACGCTGGCAGGTCTCGACGATGCCGACCCCGTCGGCCATCTCCTCCAGCGCCATCGGCGCGATGGTGAGGACGACGGGTAGGCCGGTCGCCTTCGCGACCTCGAGCGCCGCCAACGCCTCGCCGGCGTAGTAGAACGTCTCGCCGATGATCATGTCGGCGCCGCCCTCCACGGCCCAGCCCACCATCTCCTCGAACATGCCGCGCACCTCGGCCTGGCGGGCGGTGTCCTCGGGGTCCCAGATGTTGGTGTTCGAGATGTTGCCAGCCATCAGGTCGCCGGGTCGCCGGTCGGCGACCTCCCGGGCGATCTGAAGCGCGGCTCGGTTCAGCGGCTCGAGCAGGTCCTCCTTGCCGATGACCCGCATCTTCTCGCGGTGACCGTTGTAGGTGAACGCCTCGACGATGTCAGAGCCGGCACGCTGGAAGTCAACGTGCAGGCTTCGGAGGGCTTCCGGGTACTCCAGGGCGACCTCGGGCACGAATTCACCGGCGCTCAGGTATCCGCGGCGCTCCAGCTCGAACAGAAAGCCCTCAGCACAGATCACTGGCCCGGCGTCCAGCCGCGCGGTCAGGTGCCCACTCGGGACCTCAGGTGACGACTCGGTCATATATTGCTCCTCGGTGGTGACGGGACAGGGGCGCCCCATTGGTGCGTCGGCTTATCTCGCGAAGCCGTGATGACGAATTGAGCCGGCAGGTTTTCGGACTCAGGATCGACCTCACGGGCTCCTTCCCGGGCCCGTGCCGGACCCAGTGGACGAGCGCCCGCTCGTCTCCTCTACCGCTGCGCGTCAGTCCCGGACTCAGACCGGGTTCCCTTAGTAGCCGAAGCTACCTTGACCGACTCAGCACAATCGTACACTCGCGAGCCGAGCGCTCGCGATCCTCGCCTCGCAACGGCCGATCGGCTCCAGCGTAAGGCCCTGCCAGAATCCTTGCTCGCGAGTCGCGCCACGTGTCTAGGCGACCCACCTCGACAGGACGCCACGGCCGACCGACCGGATGCTCAGCTCTCCGTTGGCTGGAGCGGCGGGAGCTGACCTGGGCATCCCCTGCCAACGCCGATCCGTACTTCTCGCTTCTGTCCGTGCGCGGTGACGGTCAACCGCAGGCATATTGGTCGCCGCACCCAGTAGCCGCCGGCAAAATCGAGCCATTCGTGGCCTGGCTGACCGCGGCAGCGGTGAACCGCGATCGTGCCGCCAACGTGGCCCTCGCCGGCATTGCCCCAGCCTATGGTCGCGTCGCCTCGATGCTCCCTCGGGACGGTCAGCTGGAACTCGGCGCCGGCGCGTACTACGAGGCCCCACTTGGCGAAGAGGCGGGTTGCCCGATCGTGAGAACCCGTCCGGGCCGTCTGGAGCCCCCGGCGCATACGTGGACTCGCGGGCAGTCCGACCACACCCAGAACGACGCTCATGTCGGGGTCAGGAGGCTCGGCGCCAATTGTCTGCTGACACGGTAGGACTCGAACCGAGGCGCGGTCGGCTCGTTGCTGCCGGTCGAGCCCGCCGCCGCAGGCAAAGATTGTGAGCGCGGTCGTGAGCGCCACAAGCATCGCCGGCCCAACGGCGTGGGGCATCACCGCATCGTATGTTCGAGGCGCCTGTCGCGCCGTTGGGGCATCCTGTTGGCATGACTTCAATTGATCATCAGTACGCCGAGCTGAGGGACGGGATCAGGGGAGCCGTGACGCTCCCCGGCGAGGAGGGGTGGGACGCGGCGCGCGGCTCTTGGAACCTGTCGGTCGACCAGCGTCCAGCCGCGGTCGTCGACGCCGCCAGCGCCGACGATGTCCAAGCCGCGGTGCAGTTCGCCGGTCGGGAGGGCCTGCGGGTGGCGCCGCAGTCGACTGGTCACGGCTCCGAGGCGCTCGGCGCGTTGGACGGCGCGCTGCTGCTTAAGACAGGGCGCATGCGAAACGTGAGCGCCGATCCCGATGCCGGCCGCGCGAAAGCGGAGGCGGGCGCACGGGCCGGAGACGTGGCGGCGGCGGCCGGCGCGCACGGTCTCGCCCCTGTGCTGGGGCTCTCGCCGACGGTCGGCGTGACGGGTCTCGCGCTGGCCGGCGGCATCGGCTGGCTGAGCCGCACATATGGGCTCGCGGCGAACAACGTCACCGGGCTCGAGGTCGTGCTCGCGTCCGGCGAGCGCAAGCGCGTGGATTCGGAGACCGAGCCGGATTTGTTCTGGGCGCTGCGGGGCGGTGGCGGCCGTTCGGCGATCGTGACCTCGCTCGAGCTGCGCGCGCACCGGCTCACCGAGCTGTACGGCGGCATGTTGGTGTGGCCGGCCGAGCGCGTCGATGACGTTCTCGCTCTATACCGTGAGCTCACGCTTGATGCGCCCGACGCTCTGAGCCTGGTATTCAGGTTCATCGCCATTCCGGACATCGAGGGGCCGCCGCCACCGTTGCGCGGTCGCAAGATCGTTGCGCTGCTGGCGGTGAATGTCGGCGGTGAGCCTGATTGCCTGGCCCAGCTGCGCGCTCTCGGTGGGACGCTGGCCGATACGTTCAAGCCGATCGAGCCGACCGAGCTCGTCCGCGTCGCGGGCGACCCGGAGGATCCGGCGCCAGCGCGCGGAAGCGGATTCATGCTCGCCACCCTCGCCGAGGGGGCCGTGCAACGCCTTGTCGACTCGATTGGATCCGCGGAACTGTCGCCGCTGACCATTCTCGAGCTGCGTCACCTCGGGGGCGCACTCGCGCGTCCGCCGGAAGACCACGGCGCGCTCGGGGCACTGTCCGGCACCTATTCCGTATTCGCCGGTGGCGTCGCGGATTCGCCGGATGCGGCCACGACGGTCAGCGCCGCGCTCGACACGCTGGCGAAAACCCTCGGCCCATGGGCGGCAGAGCACGCGCTGCTCAGCTCGGCGGTCGGGGGAACGGATCCGGCGAGCGGATTCGATGCCCAGAGCTGGGCGCGGCTCCGGGAGATCGAACTCAGGTACGACCCAGGCGGGCTGATCCTCAGCAACCGCGAGCCGTAGCTACTCGGTGGGCTTGGCCGGCGTGTAGAAAAGAACCCAACATTCGCCGCGCGATCCGCTCTGCCTCGCGGCCGACGTGTGGCCGACCTCTTCGGCCCACGCGCTCACGTTGTGGCCGAGTCGCCTCAGCAGCCGACCGCGTCGCGCAGAGCCCGGCAAGCCTGGCCCATCCGAGCTACGGACAGCGTCGTGACACGCATGCGGAACGTGGATCGCGGAATGGTGTGGATGTTGTCGAAGTTCACTACACAGTCGCTCGGCACGTGGTCGTCCTTTGCTGTAAGCATCAGCTCGGAGACGAGGCCGCGCCGCGTACGCGTGAGTGCCGCCACGACCACCGAACCGACCCGGTCCGCGACCGGATCTCGAGTCAACACGAGGACCGGACGATCGCCACCGGGCGTCGCCGCAAACCAGATCTCACCCCTCTGCATCAGCCCAATCCGACCAATCCTCCGCCGGACCCCACTCGGCAACTGCTTCCAGCGAACGCTCCGCGTCGGTCGCCGGCCGCTCGCGCCACCGCTCGGCGTCCGCCTCACCACTCAGCACGACGAGATGGCGATGCAATGCATCACGCAGGATCTCGGAGCGATCGACACCGAGCGCCTCGGCCCACCGCTGAACCGCGGCAGCGTCATCGTCCGGCACGCGAAAGCTCAGCATCGTCATACACCAAAGCCTACCGCGTATGACAAGGCCACAACAGCCAGCGCCGCGGGGCTGATTCTCGTCAGCCGGGGCCGGGAGAGACCAGGCCGGACTCGTAGGCGAGTGCGACCAGGGCCGCGCGGTCGCGGCATGCGACTTTGCGCAGCACGTTGCTGACGTGGGTCTTTGCGGTCAGCGGACTGATCACGAGCCGGTCCGCGATCTCGTTGTTCGTCAGGCCTTCGGCGACCAGTCGCATGATCTCGCGCTCGCGCTCAGTGAGCGCAGCCAGCGCCGTCGGAGGCTCGGCGGGGTCACGGCGGGCGGCGAACTCGGCGATGAGGCGTTTCGTGATGCTCGGTGCGAGGAGCGCATCCCCTGCGGCGACGATCTCGATCGCGCGCAGCAACTCGTGCGGCCGGGTGTCCTTTAGAACGAAGCCGCTGGCGCCGGCGCGCAGGGCACCGTAGACATACTCGTCGAGATCGAACGTGGTCAGCACGAGCACGCGGGTGGCCTCGAGGTGAGGGTCTGAGCAGATGATGCGTGTAGCCCCGAGGCCGTCGAGGACCGGCATGCGGATGTCCATCAAGACGACGTGTGGGAGCACACGTCGCGTCAGATCGAGGGCCTCACGGCCGTTAGCGGCCTCGGCGACGACCTCCATCTCGTCCTGGGCGTCGATCAACGCCGCGAACCCGCCGCGAACGGCGGCCTGATCGTCGGCGACGAGGACGCGGATCATGGGCGGCCGTACGGAAGGCCGGCTTCGACACAGAACCCCCGCGCGAGCGCTCGGGCTTTGACGGTCCCGCCGACCGCCGCGGCTCGCTCGGTCATGCCCATGATCCCGACGCCGGGGCCGTGCCCATTCGTGCGTTCGGCTGTGCCCTCTCCGTTCTCGATCGTCACGCCGACGTGATCTCGCTCGAATGCGACCGTGACCCGCACGGACGAGCCGGACGCGTGCCGACGGGCGTTGGTCAGGGATTCTTGGACGATCCGGTATGCCGCCAGTGACACCGCCTCGGGCAGCCGCCGGGGTGGCTCTCCGACGACCGCCATACGGACGTCGACACCATCCTCGTGCGTTCGCCTGACAAGCTCGGGCAGGTCGTCGACGCTGGGTGCGGGGCGCAGCGGCGCGTCGGCGGCCTCGGTCTCGCGAAGGACACCCAGGATCGCTCGCAGTTCGTCGATCGCGTCGCGGCTTGCGTCTTCGATCGTCTCCAACGCGCCGCGGGCATGATCGGGATTGCGGTCGAGCAGCTGCGCCGCGGTCGAGGCCTGGACGTTGATCGTCGTGAGCGTGTGGGCGATGACGTCGTGGAGGTCGCGTGCGATCCGCAGGCGCTCCTGCTCGGCGCGACGCTCTGCCTCCTGCTCGCGAGTGCGCTCCGCGAGCTCGAGCCTCTCCTTGAGCAACGCGACGTTGGCGTGTCGAGTGCGGTGAACATCGGCGATCAGCAGTGGGATCGCGATGAGCAAGACGTGCGCGAAGGTCTGAAGCAGAGACGGCGTGCCGCTGTGGAGCAGATCCGCCAGGACGACCGCGGCAACCGCGGCAACCGCGGCGATTGCTCGCGCTACGGTTCCGCGGCGCAGCGCCAGCGAGTAGAGCGCGACGGCCGGGGCGATGACCGTCGTCGCGCCGGCGCCGGGCTCGAGGTGCAAGACGAGGAGGGCCAGCACGCCTGAGACCGCGAGGGTTGCCGCGGGTGCACGGCGTCGTGCGAACAGCGACACGCCGGCCGCGGCCCCCAGTATCAGCGGCGCGAGCCGGACACCCCCGCTGTGCGCGACAGTCCCGGCCACGACGACTGCGGTGACCAGGAGCGGCACCACCAGATCGACGACTGACGGAGCGCGTCGCGGCATCGTGAGACGAATGTAACGGCGTGCCGCAGCCCTCACATACTCCGCCCGGAGTAGATCGAATACCGCGCTCGGCGCATGTGGTCGGCGCCCGCGGCACGGAGCATGTCGCTAATGCCACACGCCACCGAACATGAACCGCGGGACCTCGCTTCGAATCGGGTCCGGCCGGCGCTGAGCGCCACGAACCTGACGAAACGCTTCGGCGATGTCCTCGCCGTCGACGGCCTCACTTTCTCGCTGCCGCCAGGCAGCATCACCGGCTTTCTCGGACCCAACGGCGCCGGCAAGACGACGACGCTGCGACTGATGCTGGGGCTTGCCGAACCGACGGCCGGCACCGGCCTCGTCTTCGGGCGCCCGTACGCGGAGTTCGATGAACCGATCCGACGGGTCGGCGCGGTGCTCGAGTCGGGCGATTTCGACCCCCGACGCTCGGGCCGCAACCACCTGCGGACGCAGGCGCTCGCCGCGCAGATCGGCTTTGACCGGGTCGAGGAGTTGCTCGCGCTCGTCGAACTGACCGCGGCGGGCGATCGTCCGGTTCGCACGTACTCGCTGGGGATGCGCCAGCGCCTCGGGTTGGCCGGCGCACTCCTCGGAGACCCCGAGCTGCTGATGCTCGACGAGCCCGCGAATGGCCTCGACCCCGCGGGCGTGCACTGGCTGCGCGGCTTCCTGCGCCAATTCGCCGACTCCGGACGAACCGTGCTGATTTCAAGCCACGTCCTCGCCGAGGTCGCCCGGACCGTCGACTCGGCCCTGATCCTGAGCCGGGGGCGTTTGCTCGCCGAACGCCGGATCGCCGACCTTCCCGATCCGCAGGCGCTCGAGGCGCTTTACCTCGACCTCACCACTGAGGGGGACCGATGATCGCCCAGCTGCGCTCCGAGCTGCTCAAGCAGCGCACCACACGCACGAACGCCCTGCTGCTCGCCTGGATGGTCGGACTCGTCGTGCTCGTCGCGGCGCTGCACGTCCTCAGCCTCACGGCGACCGATCTCGCACGCGACACCAACCAACTGAAGATCCTCGGGCTCGGCACCACGATTGGTGCGCTGTTTGCCGCCCTACTCGGTGCGATGTCAGTCACGGGCGAATTTCGCAGCGGCACGATCCGCCCCACGCTGCTGGTCACCCCCCGCCGCACCCGCGTGCTCGGTGCGAAGCTCCTCGCCGGCATGCTCGCCGGCATCGGCGTGGGACTGCTCGCCGAGGCGCTAACCGCTGCGGCGGAAGCCCTCGGCCTCGCGGCGCGGGGAATCCACATCCGTCTCGGTGCCGGCGATTACGTCCAGCTCCTCACCGGCGGCGCGCTCGCCGCGGCGCTGTTCGCCGCAATCGGCGTCGGCGTCGGGGCCGCGGTGCGCAACCAAGTCGCGACCCTCGTCGGGCTCTGCGTCTGGCTGCTGTTCATCGAACCGCTGCTGCTCGGTGACGTCCCCAGCGCCGCGAAGTACTTCCCGGAGGCGAGCGCCGGCGCGATTGCCGGCGCGATCCAGAGTCAGATCGCCGACAGCCTCATCGCCCCGGCCCTCGGCCTCCTGCTCCTCGCCGGCTA
The DNA here is from genome assembly GCA_045805545.1 of Solirubrobacteraceae bacterium. GTDB lineage: Bacteria > Actinomycetota > Thermoleophilia > Solirubrobacterales > Solirubrobacteraceae > Palsa-465. Next base: position 8,177 of record JBJMLD010000051.1, read on the forward strand.
CACCGCGCTCGCCGCCCTCGCCGGCACGACGCTCATCACCCGCCGCGACATCGACTGAAAGGACCCGCATGCCCACGCTCTCCGAGAACGACCCCGAACCCGCCCGCCGAAGCGGACCGCCCGTCTGGCTCGTCGCGCTGATCGGCACGGCCGTCGTCGTTGTGGTGGCACTGCACCTCACCGGCGTAATCGGTTCGGGATGACGCCCATGACGCCCAGCTTTGCCGAAGCCGTCGTCTCGACCGAGCAGGGACCCCGTCATCTGGCAGAGCTGTGCCGAACGCTCGAGGAGAGGGCAGCGGCAATGCCAGACCGAGCGGTGAAAGTCGAGTGGACAGAGACCGACGGCACGATCGACTTCGGGTGGGCCCGCTGCGCCGTCCACGCCGCCGCGACCGTCCTCACCCTCCGCGCAGAAGCCAAGGACGAGTCCGCGCTCCGCCAAGTGTGCGACCTGATCACTCGGCACCTTGAAGGGCATGCGGGAGAGGAGCAGCTCACCGTTACATGGCTGCACGACGGGAAGCCCATCGCTGGCGACGACACCGGCCGACGAGACACCATGCGCGCCTTTCACCGGCGGATGCATAATCACTGACCACTGCTCAGTGGTAGGCGTGGACGACCGCGTGCCCTTTGCCTCGGGCGATGAGCGCGCGATTGACCGGGAACGCCGCGCCGAACGCGACGACCAGCGCGCCGGCCAGCGAGCCCCAGAACAGCGGGTCACCGAGACCGGCGTTCATCGCGCCCGGCACGACGACGATGATCAGTGTGTCGAGCAGCTCCATGGTCGCGATCGAGAGCGTGTCGGACGCGAATGCCAGCGGTAGCGAACGCCGCAGCGTCAGCCCAGCGCGCAGCAGCGGCAGCATCGTCAGCGAGTACCCGAACACGAACGCCAGCGAGACCGAGAGCACCACGTTCCCGGTGTTGCTCCAGCCCCACCACGTTGACAAGACCATGCCGAGGACCTCCCCGATGGCGCACCCAGTCAGGCAGTGGACGGTCGCGGAGAGCGCCGTTCGGTTCAAGCTGGGCCCCTCGCTGTCGCCGCGGTGATCCGCTTGATGTTCGTGAGGTGCGTGAGGAGTGGCAATCATCATGATCCGAGTATATACCCCCCCGGGGTATTCGGACGCACCCATCCGCCACGATGCAAATGCCCTGTAGCACACGTGCTACAGTGGTCCAATGACACGCTCCATCACCCAGCGAGAGCTTCGTAACGCCAGCGGCGAAATCATGCGCGGCCTAGATCGAGGGGAGGCGTTCCTGGTCACTCGCAACGGCGTACCGGTTGGAGAGCTCACACCAGTTCGATCCCGTCAGTTCGTGGCCACGGGCGTGGCAATCGCGACCTTCGCGACTGCTCCGGCCGTCGACCCTGTGCAGTTCCGGTCCGATCTCGACGCCGCACTCAGCCAGGACACCGCCCCGCGTGCCTGAGAAGCGGCACCCGCGCGGCCTCATCGACACGTCGGTTCTCATCGAGATCGAACGTGTGGCGGGCGAGGCACTACCTAGTGAGGTGGCGGTGTCAGCCATCACGTTCGCAGAACTGGCCGCCGGTCCGCATGCAACGGACGACCCGGCCGAACGGGCCCGGCGCCAAGACCGCCTCCAGCGAGCGGAAGCCACGTTCGAGCCGATCCCATTCGACGGCTCGACAGCACGCGCCTACGGTCTGGTTTACGCAGCAACCGTCAGCGCAGGACGCAAGGCCAGGGGTCGCCGAGCAGTCGACCTTCTGATTGCCGCGACCGCCGTCGCCGCCGAGCTTCCCGTCTACACGCGCAACCCCACCGATTTCGGCGGCCTGGAAGGCCTGCTCGAGGTCGTCGCAGTGGGCCCGACCTAACGGCCGACCCCGTCCAATATGGAGACGGCGGGTCCGACTACTGCGAAGAACCCGGCATTCGCCGCGCGATCCGCTCTGCCTCGCGGCCGACGTGTGGCCGACCTC
>JBJMLD010000052.1:0-4644 GCA_045805545.1 Solirubrobacteraceae bacterium
ATCGCGCCGGAGAAGCCGCCGTTCTCGATCGCGTACATGACGCGGTCGATCGGGCGCTCGCAGCGGACGTTGAAGTTGGGGCCGTCGGTGATCTGACGGGTGCGCGCGTTGGTCGCCGATCCGTGCGTGCCGGCGTAGGAGAGCGTGTGACAGCCGCCGCAGCGCTGCGAGAAGAGCACCGCGCCGTGGTGGACCGTCGCGTTGGCGCCCGGCACGCTCAGGTGCTCGGTCCCGCACGCGACTAGGAAAGCCGCCAGGGCGACCGATGCAACCGAGATGGTGAGGACCCTGATCGGCCGGCTCATGCGGGCGAAGATCATACGGAACTGCAGGCGGCCGGCGCCTGGCCGGCAGCTACGATCGCGCGCATGTCGCGCTGGCTTTTGAGTGCCGTTGCCGCCGTAGCGCTGGCCACAGCGGTTGCTGCCTGCGGCGGATCTCGCAACGTCGCCGACGGGCATCCGCTGCGGCTGGCGCTGACCGAATATCGGCTTCACCCGCAGAACGTCAGCGTGAGCGAGGGTACGTTGACGATCTTCATCCACAACTACGGGCGGCTTACCCACAACGTGGTCGTGTCCAAGGACGGCCAGTCGGTGGCGGCGACCAAGCCGATCGCGCCGGGGGAGTCGACCGAGCTCGACCTGTCGCTGGCCCCGGGCCATTACATGATGACCTCGACGATCCTGTCCGACCAGGCGCTCGGACAGTACGGGACGCTCATCGTCGGCTGAACCTGGCCGGGCGGGGACTGTCATGAGGGGACCGCCAGGCAGGACCCTCCCGGCCGGCGGCGAACCTGTGCCCGATCCCCCGGCGCCGGCTGGGTGAGACGTTCGCCTAGCACTCCTCGCGATCGTCCTCCAAACGGCGGCAACCAGACAGGCCGGCGCCGGGGCCGATCGCTATAACCCGGCCGGGAATGCGCCCGCCCGATCCCGAGCTGTTTCGCGAAGTGTTCGGCCGCTTCGCCACCGGCGTGGCGGTGATCACCAGTGCCGGCGCTGCCGGCGCCGGCGGCATGACCGCCAACGCGCTGTGCTCGCTGTCGCTGGACCCGCTGCTGGCCCTGGTCTGCTTCGAGAACAGCGCGCGGACGCTGCCGATCGTGCGCGACTCGGGCCGCTTCGCCGTCAACATCCTGCGCGCCGAGCAGGAGCATCTGGCCGGCGTGTTCGCCTCCAAGCTGCCGGAGTCGGAGAAGCTCGACGGCGTCGCGCATCGTTTCGAATGCGGCATGCCGATCATCGAGGACTCGCTGGCCTGGGCGGCCTGCGAGTTGCGCGAGCTGATCGCCGGCGGGGATCACACGATCGGGATCGGCGAGGTGGTGGCGCTGGGCCTCGGTGGCGGCGACCCGCTGCTCTGGTACGAAGGTCGTTACCACGGCCCGCCGCTCAGCGGTCGATGAATCGCAATTCAGTTCCACCCCTCGGAACTGGATTGCGAAAGTTCGCATGAAGGGCGGGCGGCTAAGAAGTCCCGGCGGCGCGCGCCAGCAGCACGACGATGACCAGCGCGGCCAGCGCCATCACGCCGACCTCGCGCTGGAGGATCGCCACCACGACCCGCCGCTGCTCGTCGGCCGGCAGCTGCCCGACGTCTGACGCGGACGAGAACCCGCGCGCGTCCAAAACCATCTGCGCGGAGACGGCCCGCAGCTGCTCGCCGAGGAACGACACGGCCAGCGGTAGCAGGCCGTAGACGACGTGCAGCCCGGGCGGCTTGTGCCCGACTAACACCAACACTCCGCCCAAAGCCGCCTCGAGCACGATCACGACCTGCGCCGATCGCAGCAGCCGCCAGAACCAGGCCGGCGAGATGGCCCGCCACCAGCACCACGCCCCGTAGACGCCGGCGACGGCGTTCAACCCGATCGCCAGGACCCCGACGACGATGTGAACTTCTTTCACGATCGACCTTCAAACCGCGTGACGAACGCCGCACGCGGGTAACAGCAAACACCGCGAAGATAGCCGCATTTCGCACTAAGTAACATCTTGTTACAAGCTACCTCGCTGCGGTGCTATAACGACATCCCGTGCTCCGTTCTTACCTCCCAGCCATCGTCTTTGTACTTCTTGGGGGCCTGATCGGAGCGACATTCGCGATTCTCAACCTGAAGCTCGGGAAGGGCCGCCCGAATCGCTCCAAGGTCTCGCCGTATGAGTGCGGCCTGCCGTCGGAGATCCAGCGCGGCTTCCGCTTCGGGATCAGCTTCTACCTGATCGCGATGTTGTTCATCCTGTTCGACATCGAGGTCATCTTCCTGTACCCGATCGCGGTGCAGCTGCGGGCGTTCGGAACGTTCGCCATGACCGAGACGATCGTGTTCGTCGTCCTGCTGATGATCGCCTTCGTCTACGTGTGGCGGCGGGGAGCGCTCGAGTGGAAATAAAGCGCGAGCCGTATCTCGGCACCGAGTCGCACGAGAAAGCCGACCCGTCGAAGCAGCACGTCCGCAAGCTCCGTGCCCATCAGATGCTGGCCGGCGATCTGGAGGGCGAGGACCTCGAGAACTTCCTCGAAGAGCGCGTGCTCCTCACGACGATGGACAAGGCCGTGGCGTGGGGGCGCGGCAACTCGATATACCCGCTGACCTTCGGACTCGCCTGTTGCGCGATCGAGATGATGGGCATCGTCGGGGCGCGGATGGACATCGCGCGCTTCGGCTTCGAGGCGCTGCGGGCCTCGCCCCGGCAGGCCGACCTGATCATCCTGTCCGGCCGCGTGTCGATCAAGATGGCGCCGGTAATCCGCCGGCTCTACGACCAGATGCTCGATCCGAAGTGGGCCATCAGCATGGGCGCCTGCTGCTCGAGCATGGGCGTGTTCAACAACTACGCGCTGGTGCCGGCTGACAAGTTCCTGCCCGTCTCCGTGCACGTCCCCGGCTGCCCGCCGCGTCCCGAGGCCCTGGCCCACGGGATCCTGCGGTTGCGCGACATGATCCACGGCCAACCCGGCGGCGGCTGGCGCGAGCGCTACGAGGCCGAAGGCACCGAGGAGATCCTGGAGCAGGACGGGACGCCGAGCGGGAGCCCGGCGATCAACGTATTCAAGCCCGGGGACACCGCCGGTGCCTGACGCGACTGGCCTGGAGCTGATCGCCCAGCAGCTGCGTGAAGAAGTCGATTCCGACGCCATCTTCGATACCAGCTTCTACCGCGACCGGGCGGTGCTGATCGCCAACCCGACGAAGGTCAAGGCGGTCATCAAGTACCTGATGGATCAGGGCTACGGGTTCGTGGCCAGCCTGCACGGCGTCGACTACTACCCGGAGGAGCCACGGCTGGGCGTCCTCTACGAGATGCTCGACATGGACAAGGTCGACCGCATCTCGGTCAAGGCCCGTGTCCACACAGAGGATCCGAAGCTCGATTCGATCATCGACCTGTTCCCCGGCGCCGAATACCCGGAGCGGGAGGTCTACGACATGTTCGGCGTGAACTTCGAGGGTCACCCGGACATGCGCCGCATCCTCATGCCCGAGGACTACGAAGGTCATCCTCAGCGCCGTGACTTCCCGGTCGGCGGCGAGCCGGTGCTGTTCACCTACAACGAAGAGCAGAGCTACGGCAGATGGCAGTAAGCAGCGACTACCGCCGCCGCGAGGAATCGATCACGCTGGCCTCCGAGCCCGCGGGCGACACCGAGACCCACGAGCTCCTGACGCTCAACATCGGTCCCCATCACCCCGCCACGCACGGCGTGCTGCGGTTGCTCGCCACGCTGGAGGGCGAGACCGTCCGCGACATCAAGCCGATCGTCGGCTACGTCCACACCGGCATCGAGAAGACGGCCGAGGACAAGTCCTACTGGAAGGCGATCCCGGTCGTCGAGCGGATGGACTACCTCGCGTACTACTTCAACGCGATGGCCTACTGCGGCGCGGTCGAGACGCTGCTCGGGGTCGAGGTGCCGCCGCGCGCCCAGTATCTGCGCGTGATCCACCTCGAGCTCAACCGGATCATGTCCCACCTCGTGTGGCTGGGGACGAGCGCGCTCGACCTCGGCGCGATCAGCATGTTCTGGTACTGCTTCCGCGAACGGGAGAAGGTTCTCGACCTGTTCGAGATGTCCTCGGGGCAGCGCATGCACACGCGCTACATCCAGGTCGGCGGCGTCTTCGAGGACATCCCGGCCGGCTTCGCGGCGAAGGTGCGCGAGTTCACCGCCGGCATGCCCGACCGCGTCGACCAGTTCGCGGCGCTGCTCGACAAGAACGAGATCGTCCTGCAGCGCCTGCGCGACGTGGCGATCGTCGACGAGCAGACGCTGCTCGACCTCGGCGTCACCGGCCCGCTGCTGCGCGCGACGGGCAACCCGTGGGACCTGCGCAAGGCCCACCCCTACTCGAGCTACGACCACTTCGACTTCAAGATCCCGGTCGGCACGATCGGCGACAACTACGACCGCTACCGCGTGCGGATGGCGGAGATGAGGGAGTCCGTGAAGATCATCGAGCAGGCGATCGAGGGCCTGCCCGAGGGGCCCTACATCACCCCCAACCGCAAGTACGCGCTGCCGCCGCGCCACGAGCTCGCCACCTCGATGGAGGCGCTGATCCACCACTTCAAGCTCGTGACCGAGGGCTTCCGCGTGCCGCCGGGCGAGGTCTACTACCCGATCGAGGGCCCGCGC
>JBJMLD010000053.1:0-13046 GCA_045805545.1 Solirubrobacteraceae bacterium
CGAGCCCCCGCAGACCTTCGAGGAGGCGTACGGCCGCCTCGTCTGGACGGCCCATCATTGGCAGCACTGGCTCGACCGCGGCAACTTCCCTGACCACCCGTGGCGCACATTCCTCCAGCGCAGCGCGCTGACGCTGAAGGGTCTGACCTATGCGCCGACCGGCGCGCTGATCGCCGCCGCCACGACATCGCTGCCCGAGTCGCCCGGCGGCGAGCGCAACTGGGACTACCGCTACAGCTGGATCCGCGACTCGACGTTCATGCTCTGGGCGCTCTACACCCTCGGCTTCGACTGGGAGGCCAACGACTTCTTCTACTTCATCGCCGACGTCGCGGGCGGCCACGAAGACCTTCAGGTCATGTACGGCATCGGCGGCGAGCGCGAGCTCGATGAGTCGATCCTCGACCACCTCGCCGGCTACGAGAACGCCCGCCCGGTGCGCGTCGGCAATGCCGCCTACAAGCAGGACCAGCACGACGTGTGGGGCGTGCTGCTCGACTCGTTCTATCTGCACACGCGCTCACGCGACAGCCTCGACGAGCGCGTCTGGCCGATCCTCGAGCACCAGGTCGAGAAGGCGATCGAGCGCTGGCGCATGCCCGACCGCGGCATATGGGAGGTCCGCGGCGAGCCCAAGCATTTCGTCTCCTCGAAGATGTTCTGCTGGGTCGCGTGCGACCGCGGCTCGCGCCTGGCCGAGATCCGCGAGGACTGGGAGCGCGTCGAGCGCTGGCGTGCCGCCGCCGATGAGATCCACGCCGACATCCTCGAGCACGGTCTCGACGATCGCGGCGTGTTCGTCCAGCATTACGACACGACCGCGCTCGACGCGGCGCTGCTGCTGATGCCGCTGATGCGCTTCCTGCCCGCCGACGACGAGCGCGTCCGCAACACCGTGATGGCGATTGGCAACGAGCTGACCGACCACGGTCTCGTCCTGCGCTACCGGGTCGACGAGACCGACGACGGCCTGAGCGGCGAGGAGGGCACGTTCCTGATCTGCTCGTTCTGGCTCGTCTCGGCCTACTGCGAGGTCGGCGAGATCGACCGGGCGCGGAACCTGTGCGAGCGCGTGCTCGGTTTCGCGAGCCCGCTCGGGCTGTATGCCGAGGAGGTGTCCGCCCACAGCGGCCGGCACCTAGGCAACTTCCCCCAGGCGTTCACACATCTGGCCCTGATCAACGCCGTGATGCACGTGATCCGGGCCGATCAGGAGCTCGCCCTGGCCCGGTCTCCCTGGAGCGACTGGCGCTGAGCACCAGCCGGCCGGCGCCGTCGCACCAGCCGAGATTTCTTCTGTTTAGCGGCCGGCGGCGTCGGGAATACTGCCGCCAACCGGCCAAGGAACTGCGCCCCCACTTCCTTGGCCCCTCCGGGAGGGCCCAGATGGAACTGGGTCCTCCCGGGGACCGCCTTGCCTCTTCTGGCCGCGTTTGCCTCGTCTAGGCGGCGAGATTGTGCTCGGCCTTCGCCGGCGCCGTGACGGCGGGCCGTAGCTCGGCCAGCTCGGCCGGCGGTCCCTTCGCCAGCGCGGTCCGAAGCCGCACGAATCCGAGCGTGCCGCCGATGGCCGGGATCCACAGCGCGATCGCGTGGTACAGGACGACCGCCGCCGCGGTCGGCGCCGCCGGCAGCCCGTAGAGAAGGAGCGCGCCGAGCAGGCCGCCCTCAAGCACGCCCACGCCGCCCGGCACCGGGAGCAGGTTGGACAGGTAGCCGATCTGGTAGGCGACCACGACCGCCAGGACCGGCGCCGGGCTTCCGACCGCCCGCAGGCACACCCACAGGACCGCGATATCGCACATCAGATAGGCCAGGCTGCCGAGCAGCCGCCAGTCGCGCTCGCGCAGGATCCACACCGTGTCTCTCACCCAATCGGCGGCGCGCACGAGGACCAGCGCGATCCGCCCGTCGTGCTCGCCCAGGTTCATCCGGCGCACGACAACTGGCAGGGCCAGGAAGAGGCCGAGCGCCGCGAGCCCCGTGGCCCCCGGAATCAGGCCGTAAATGAGCCCGCTGGGGCCGCTACCGATGCCGAGCATGAGTCCAATGCCGCTCAAAGCGAGCGTGAAGACGTTGACCGCGCTCGTGAGCAGGAAGATCACCGCCGATCGATTGGCGATCCGCGACCACGGCAGCTGCCACGCCCGCATCGCCCACGCCCCGACGGCCAGGCCGCCGGCGCCACCGACGGGAACGACGGCCCCGAACGCCATCTCGGCCCAGGCCAGCGCGCGCACCTCACGTCGCGGCCCGCGCCGCAGCACGAGCCGTACCGTCGCCACGTAGCCGAGGCACGAGGCGAGCTCGAGGGCGACGCCGGCGATCAACCAGCCGGGCGCGGCCTTGGCCGCACGGTGCAGCACGCTGCGGAGATCCGGGACGGCCAGCCCGACGGCAAGCAGAAGCAGGAGCAACGCCGCCGCCCAGATGATCCCGTTGCGCAACCGGTGAGCGTCTCGCTCGACGCTCCCGAACTCCTCGCCGGTGACCGGCTGGTCGGCCATTCTGGTGTCTCCCTTACACGACGTTGATCGAGCAACAGTCTACCACCAGATCGTGCGCGCCACCAAGTATTTGTGGCGGGAAGGGTTGGTCGGCCGACGCGTTGACGGACGGCGTCGCGCGGCAGTAGTCTGGCCGACCCGGTGGCGACGAGCGACGTCAGGCAAGAATCGAGCACACCGCGCCGTCGTCGGATGTGGCCTGGCCACGGGCGAAGCGCGCGAGGCGTCGGGTCCCTGGAGGCCCTGATGCAACGGGTCGAGGACCGCGCGGCGGCCACGGGCGAGACGCGCGACCAGGCGGCCGAGATCGTCGTCGCAGACCTGGAGAACGCCGCCACGTCGCTCAATACCCGGACCGCGCCGCTCGTACCCGGGTGCGGCGTGCTCGTCGCGGTGTCCGGCATCCTCGTCAAGGCCGAGCCCCGCTCGAACGGGCTCTCCGAGGCATTCGTCAGCCTGGCCGTGCTGTGGGCCATAGCCGGTTTCTCGTTCCTCACGTACGGGCTGTTCAGCTACGCCGGGCGTCGCGAGCTAGGACTGGCGGCGACCGTCGAGGACGTCCCGTTTGCCCGCGATCGCCTGATCCGCAAGCGGGCAAACGCGTATCGCGGCGGATTGCTGGCCGGGATCGGGCTGGCGTGCCTGATCATCGGGATCCTGCTCGGCGTGCGGATCCAGATCAATCCCTGACCCGGCGGTGTCGCGCCGCTACGCCGGGGATGCCGCGGCGATCTCGCGCCGCTACTCCGGCGAGAGCCGGACCGGCAGTGTCTTCAGCTGGTTGAGGAACGCCGACTCGACCATCACCGGTGGGCCGGCCATCTCCATCCGCGGATAGCGCTTGAGCGTCTCCTCGAGCAGGATGTTCAGCTCGAGCCGGGCCAACGCCGTCCCGAGGCAGAAGTGCCGACCACCCGCACCGAACGCCTGATGCTCAGGGTTGCGGATGACGTCGAAGCGATCCGGGTCCTCGTAGCGCGACTCGTCGCGGTTGGAGGAGACGTACCACATGACGACCTTGTCGCCCTTCTTGATCGGCTGGCCCGCCAGTTCGGTGTCGGCGGTGGCCGTACGCCGGAAGTGCGCGAAGGCCGGGAACATGCGCAGCGACTCCTCGACCGCGCTCGAAATCAAGGACGGATCATCCAGCAGCAGCTGGCGCTGGTCGGGGTGCTCCATCAGCGCGCGCATGCCGCTGCAATAGGTGGCCTTCGTCGAATCGTTGCCGGCCGCCACGAGGAGGAAGAAACCCATCACGATCTCGTGCTCCTCGAGCTTGTTGCCGTCGATCTCAGCGTGGACGAGCACGCTGGTCAGATCGTCGGTCGGGTGCTCGCGGCGCTCGGCGATCATCTGCTGGCAGCGGGCGAAGATCTCCGGAATGTCGTTGGTCACCACGCTCTCGATGCCGTCCGGGTTGAGGTCGGGATCGCCGGCGCCCAGGGCCGAGTTCATCAGCGTGGCCCACGCCTCGTCGTCCTCCGGCGGGATGCCCATGAAGCTCCCGATCACGCGCGACACCGCCGGCTGCGCCACATCGATGACCAGATCGCACGTTTCCCGACCCTCGAGCCGATCGAGCACGTCGACGACGATGGCCCGGATCGCGCCCTCGTGGGCGGCGATCCGGCGAGGTGTGAAACCGGCCTGGAACAGCATCTTCAGCCGATCGTGCTTGGGCGGATCCATCCCGATGAACATGGCCCGCATGAGCTCGATCGGGAACACGTCGGTGACCGCGGTCACGCCACCGAGCTCGGAGGAGTACGTCTGCCAGTCGCGGCTCACCTTGTGGATGTCGTCAGCCCGGGTGACCGACCAATAGCCCTTCTCGCGCGGGTATTCGGTGATCTTCGACGTCCAGTGCACCGGACACTCGGAGCGCAGCTGCGCGAACAGGTCGTGGGGCGGCCCCTGCAGCCAGATCTCCCGCTCACTGACGAGAACGTCCTCGAGATTGCCCTTGGTCGTCGACATGTCCCCCTCCTGGTTGGTCCGGCTCTGTTCGGCGGCTGCGGTGCGCTACGGCTCGTCCGGCAGCTCCTGCGGCAGCGGCGCGCAAGCCTATCCGCGCCAGCCGTGATCCTACTGGCTGGCTGGCCAGCCGGGGGGTCGCACGCAGACTTCTTTGCGTATGCGGTTAGGAACCATGCGCGAGGCACCCCGCGCCACGCTCACCCCCGCAGGAAGATCCGCGGTAGCGTCGCCGGCCGCTGCCGCACGGCCCGGCCGACCTCTCGTGCCAGCTCGGCGCCCAGGCCTCGGCGCGGAACCTCCCGCATCAGTCCCCGGAGCCACCCGCGCGCGACGCCGAACGACACGAGACCGCCGCTGATATCGATCAGGTCGGCCAGGCGCAGCGCCTCGGCCTCGGCGCCGGCGCGGTCGAGCTGCCGGCGCAGGTCGTGGTGGCGGTCGATCGCCGCGGCGCATCGCTCGATCCGCTCGGCACTCCAGCCGTGCGCGGTCAGCAGCTCGCGCGCCAGCCGGGCGCCGTCGGCCGTGTATACGCCACCGGTCGAAACCGACGGATACAGCCCGACGTCGTGCAACAGAGCAGCGACCGTCAACACCTCGCCGTCGATCACCCAGCCGCGCCGGCCTGCGATCTCGGCCGCGATGCGCCGGCAGCGCAGGCAGTGGCGCTCCATCGGGCCGTTCACCACGCCGGTCGCGCGGCGCAATCGGTCCAGCGCCTCACGTTCTGGATCGGTCGTGATCAGCTCGTCGAACCCACTCACGCCCGGAGTCCTACCACGTGGGCGATTAGCCTTCGCCGCGACCCACACCACACCCCCAACTTTAAATTGAACGTTCGTTTTAATCCGGAGAGAGAGGAGACCCGTTGAAGATCCGCGCCGCGGTGCTCGAGGAGTTCGGCCAGCCGCTCAACGTCACCGAGATCGACCTGGCTGAGCCGAAGGCGGGCGAGGTGCTCGTGCGCCTGGAGGCCTGCGGGGTCTGCCACACCGACATGTACACCGCGTCTGGCGCCGACCCCTCCGGTTACGCCCCGACCGTCCTCGGTCACGAAGGAGCGGGGATCGTCGAACGCGTCGGCGAGAACGTAACGAGCCTCCAGCCGGGCGACCGCGTCGTGACGCTGTTCTCGCCCCAATGCCGCGAGTGCATCCACTGCCGCAGCACGAGGACGAACCTGTGCCTGGCCATCCGCGAGCAGCAGAATCAGGGCTACCTGCCAGACGGAACCACGCGCCTGAACCGCGACGGCGACCCGGTTCGCCACTTCATGGGGACGAGCACGTTCGCCCAGTACACCGTGATGCCTGAGATCGCCCTGGCCAAGGTGTCGCAGGACGCCCAGCCCGACCGCGCCGCGCTGTTCGCCTGTGGCCTATCGACCGGCCTCGGCGCGGCGATCAACACGGCCAAGGTCGAGTCCGGGTCGACCTGCGTCGTCTTCGGCGCCGGGATGGTCGGCCTGGGCGCGGTGGCCGGGTGCCGGCTGCAAGGCGCCGAACGGATCATCTGCGTCGACCTGAGCGAGGATCGACTGAACCTGGCAAGCGGCCAGGGAGCCACCGACACCTGGATCGGCGACGCCGACACGGTGCAAAAAGTGCTCGACGAGACCGGCGGCTTCGGCGCCGATTACACGTTCGAGGCGACCGGGCTCACCAGCGTGATGCGTCAGGCCGTCGAGTCTGCGCGCATGGGCTGGGGCCTTTGCACGGTCGCGGGCGTGGCCGGCAAGGGCGAGACGCTCGACATCGTCCCGCGCTACCTGATCACTGGCCGGCGCGTGTGTGGCAGCTCGTTCGGCGGCGTCAAGGGCCGCGATCAGGTGCCCGAGCTCGTGCAGCTCTACCTCGACGGCAAGCTCGACGTCGACCCGTTCATCTCGCACCGGATCGCGCTCGAGGAGGTCAACCACGGCTTCGAGCTGATGGAGCGCCAGGACGGGATCCGCAGCGTGATCATGTTCGACTGAGAGGGATCTCACGCCGAAGCCGGACAAAGCGTTTCGCCCTCAGATGCCATGGCGCGCCCAGTTCGTCCTGCTCGCGGCCATCTGGGGCTCGAGCTTCCTGTTCATCAAGGTGCTGGGCGAGCATTGGCCTGCGCCGTGGGTGGCGCTCAGCCGGGTCGCGCTCGGGGCCGCGACGCTGGTCGTGATCACGCTGATCCGCCGCGAGCACGTGCGCTTCGGTGACCGCCGGGCCTGGCTTCATCTCACAGTCGTCGGCGTCCTCTACAACGTGATCCCGTTCACGCTGTTCGCCTACGGCGAGCAGCACACCTCCTCGATCGTTGCCGGCCTGTGGAACGCGACCACGCCGCTGTGGGTGCTCGTCGCGGTGCTGCTCGTGTTCGACGAAGAGCGCCTCAGCCGGGACCGCGCGGCCGGGATGCTGGTCGGCTTCGCGGGCGTCTTGCTCGTACTCGGGCCGTGGCGCGGACTCGGACACGGTGAGTTGATCGGAAACCTCGCCTGCGCCGGCGCCGGGCTCAGCTACGGGATCAGCTGGCCCTACACGCGGCGCTATCTGGCCGGCCGCCCCGATAGCGCGCTGGCACTGTCGGCCGGTCAGCTGTTGTGCGCCACCGCGATCCTGGCCGCCATCGTCCCGTTCGCCGGCGCGCCCACGACGCATATCGGGCTCAAGGGCGTAGGCAGCCTGCTCGCGCTAGGCGTGCTCGGGACAGGCGTCGCGTACCTGCTCAACTACTCGATCATCCGCGCCGCCGGCGCCGCCGTCGGCTCCACCGTCACCTACCTGATCCCGGTGTTCTCGACCGCTCTCGGAGTGATCGTGCTGAAGGAGCCGCTGAGCTGGAACCAGCCCGTCGGCGCCGTCGTGCTGATCACCGGGATCGCCGTCGCCCAGGGTCGGATCCGCCGCGCCCGCGGCGCCGAGACGCCGGCGCCTGCTTCGCCCGCCGCCGCTCACGTTGGCGAATCCGGATAGCCGCGCCGATCGCGCCGCCGAGGAAGAACGCACCGAGGTAGTGCGGACTGACGACGATGATGATCGCGATCCCGATCATCGTCAGCCAGATCGCCGGCCGGTAGGCACGCCAGTCGCCGCTCATCTGATCTTGCCCGCCAGCTCGGCCGACACCCGCTTCTGGATCGACGCGATGGCCCGGAAGGCCTCCCGCAGATGACAGCGCGTCAGGACGCTGAGCGTGCCCGGGTCGACGAAGTTGTCTGGTTGCCGGCCGGCCCGCAGCTGCTGCACCTGATGCTCCATCCGCAACGTGCTGACGAGCTCGAAGGCGTCCAGGAGCGTGTGCGCATCGGAGCTCGACAACGTGCCGGCGGCACCCGCGGCCCGCAGCCGCTCGGGGGTCGAAGCGCTGGTCACACCGGCCGCCATGCCAGCCCACCGCGCGAGGTCGACGATCGGGATCACGCCTCCGTGCTTGAGATCGAGCCGCCCGCGATGCGCTCCGCTGTGCTCGACCACCAGGCCCCGTAGGAAGCCGGTGGGCGGCCGGTGCGAGAGGGCGAAGCGGGCCAACATGCGCAGGAGCGCCGGGCTCTCCGGCGCAAGCGCGAACGTCTCGGCCACCGGCCGGCCTGTGTGTACGCCCCACACGGGACGGCTGTCGACGAGGACCGAGGTCAGGATCAGCGCCTTCTCCTGCGTTGGATCGGCGATCCACCCGCGTGCCGCATGCTGCCAGGACTCAAGCGAGCGGACGAACACGACGTTAGAAGCCGATGCGCCGTGAACATCGGCATAGAAGCCGCAGCGCTCGAGGTCGGCCACGACCGTCGTCCCGATGTCGTGAAGGTAGGGGCGAATCGCATCCTCCTGGGCATCGCCGAACCACACGATCGCGCTGTCGACGTCGGCGCTGGGAGCCGCCTCCCGCCGCGCGAAGCTTCCCAGCGCAAGCCAGGCGAAGTCCGATGCAGGTCGACCGGCCTCGGCCACGGCGAGCTCGAGCAGGCGGCGCGTCAGCCCGTCGACCACGACCGAATAGATCCCCATCAGATTGATCGCGGGCACGCTCGCGTCGTGTAGCGCTATCACCATCGGCCGCAGCTCGGTCGCGGCGCCGACCAGCTCGTCGAGCGACACCGCCCGGGCGATGCGCCGGCGCAGGAAGAACGACGAGCGCGTATGCACGGCGACGAGGTCGACGTCCTCCACGACCCCCAGCACCGCGCCGGTGGCCGAGAGGACGGGGAAGTGGCGGATGCCACGGTCGAGCATGTCGAGCAGGGCCTCGCCGGCCAGTCGGTCGGCCGGGCACGTGTACGCCGGGGCCGACATCGCCGCGGACACCGGCGCGTCGGCGCCGAGGCCTGCCGCGATCACCCGGCTGCGCAGGTCTCGGTCGGTCACGATCCCGAATACGCCGTAGCCGGCATCGACCACCACCGAGGACGCGGCCACGTCCGTCATCAGCTTTGCCGCCTCTCGGATCGGAGTGTCCGGGCCGACGACCACGGGCGGCAGCCGGATCAGTTCGGCCACCGGCTGGTGGGCCGGATCGCGATCGGGCAGGCGCACGCTGGCCTCCTCGCCGATGACCTCGAGCAGCGAGCGGGCGACGAAGCGCAAGCCCGCCGGGGCGCCGAACAGCTCCCGCGCAACGTTCGCCCCGATCCGGTAGCAGTCGGTGTCCTCGGCAGCCCGGGCTTCGAACCCGGTCGGTAGACCGGACAGCATCGAGGCATGACCGAACAGCTCGCCCTCGCCGAGGAGATCGAGGATGCGGCCGTCGTGGACTATCTCGACCGCGCCGCGCCGGATGACCCGTACGTATTCGACGGGCTCGGCGCCCTCAGAGAAGATCGTCGCGCCTGCCGCGTATGACTCGAGCTCGGCTTCCGCGGCAACGCGCTCGACGGTTGCTTCGTCGAGCGCGTCAAACGGTGTGTGGCCCCGCAGGAAGCGGGTGATCTCGTGCAGCGCCGCCGGCGCTGTGCTCAAGGCAGCCTGCCGGCCCCGATCATGGCGCCATCTCGCCCATCGCGGGCTCGCCGAAGTCCGGCACCTCGGCCGCGTGCTCACGCAGGACCTGGATCGGCTTGCGGTTGTAGACGGCGAAGTAGTAGATCGACCCGAGGATCACGACGATGCCGATGAACAGAACCGCGATGTACTGCCAATACCAGTGTCCGTGGGCTCCAGGGCCGGTGGCCAGCGCGTCGTAGACCTCCTTACGCGGCCACCCGATGTTGATGGCCACAAGTGAGCCGTAGACGACGGCCAGGATGTTGACCGGCAGACCGAAGCGCCCGAGCGAGAAGTACGGGCCGTGGTCTGGTTTTGGCCAGGTGCCGCGGAACCGCCGAACCAGCATCCCGGCCGTCACGCCCAGGTAGGCGAGGTAGAACATCACGATCGCCACCGAGGTCAGAGCGAGGAACGCACTCTGGTTTGAGATGTTGATCGCCAGCAGCGCCAGCGACAGGAAGCTGACCACTAGCGCGGGCACGACGGGGACACGGCGCCGACCGGATACTCGAGCGATGTGCCTGCCGAACGGCAATCGGCCGTCACGCGCCATCGCGAAGAGCAACCGGATGCACGACGCCATCACGGCCAGTGTGCAAACGGTGATCGCGATCGCCGAGTCGATCAGGAACACGTTGCCGGTCGTGCTGCCGAGCGCCTGCTTGAGGATGTAGGGCAGCCCGAGCAGCGGGATGTTCTTGTCGTGGATGTCGTGGACGGTCATCAGCGCGAACAGAATCAGCAGACCGCCGAGCGTGGCCGCGGCGTACAGCGCCCGGATGATCGCCGGGGGCGCTTTTCGTCTCGGGTCGTTCGTCTCCTCCGCGAGGGTCCCCGCGGTGTCGAACCCGTACATGACGTAGGCGCTCATGATCCCGCCGATGATGAAGGCCCCGAAGTAGCCCCACTTGTGGCCGGCGCCGAGGCCGAGGTTGTGGAACACGACGCCCGGTCCGCGGGTGAAGTGGAAGATCAGCAGGACGACGAGGATCGACGCGCCGATCAGCTCGGCCATCACGCCGAAGTTGTTGATCCGCGCCAGAATCTTGACGCCGAGCAGGTTGACGATCGTGGCGAAGATGACGAGGACCGCCCCGAGAAGCAGCGCGTTCTGCGCGCCGCCCTTGGTGACGTATGTGCCGGCGTCAGCCGCACTGCCGACGAACTGGAAGCCCGTCGAGACCTGCGGCAAGACCACCTGCCACGCGACGGCCACGGCGGCCACGGTGACGATCGAGCCGATCACATAGATCCAGCCCGTCATCCAGGAGAAGTAGTCGCTGGAGACGCGCTTTGACCAGTTGTAAACCGACCCGGCAAGCGGATATTGGCCGGCCATCTCCATGAAGCACAACGCGACCATCGTCTGGCCGCCGAGGACGATGAACCACGTCCACCACACCGGCGGCCCGCCGAAGGCAAACCCGAAGGCGAACAGCTGGATGACGCCGGTGAGGATCGAGATGTAGCTGAAGCCCGCCGCGAACGACGAGAAGCTTCCCAGCGACCGGTCGAGCTCCTGCTTGTAACCGAAATTGGCCAGTTCGTTGCTGTCCGAAGGCCCAGCTTCCATCAGTCAACCTCCCCAGTCCGCGCCACGCGGATGGTCGTACAACACGGAAAACCGCAGAGGACCAGGCCGCGCCCCCGGGCGTGCCGCCCAAACGTCGAGCTCATTGACCCAGTCCAGATCGGGCTGTTATATATCAGTTGTCTAACTGTGTCAACGAGGCCTTAGCTCGGCACTACGGGCCCGGGCCAGGGAGCGATTCGATGGCCACGGGCACCGTGCAGCAGATGTTCCTCGCAGGGAGCTGGCAAGCCAGCGCGAGCGGAGAGACGTTCGACGCGACCAGCCCCGCGACCGGCGAGCTGATCGCCGCGATCCCCCAAGGCGACCGCGATGACGCGCGCCGGGCGATCGAGGCCGCCCGGACGGCGGCCGATGGCTGGGCGCGTCTCACCGCATTCGAGCGCGCGGCCAAGATGCACGCCGTCGGGGACCTGATCGAGAGTCGCCGCGAGGACCTGGCCCGCACGCTCACGCTCGACCAGGGCAAGCCGTTGCGCGCCGAGGCCTACGACGAGGTCGGCGAGCTCGTCGAGTACTGGCGTAGCGCCGCCGAGGATGCCAAGCGACTGACCGGCGAGCTACCCAACTCGATCTCGCCGGGCAAGCGCGTGATGCTCGTGCGCCGTGCGCGTGGCGTGGTCGGCGTAATCAGTCCGTGGAACTGGCCCTACACGATGCCGGCCGAGCTGATTGCGCCGGCCCTGGCCTGCGGGAACGCCGTCGTGTGGACGCCGGCGCCGTCGACCGCAGTGTGCGCGATCGCGCTGGCCCGATGCATCGCCGACGCCGACCTGCCGCCCGGCGTATTCAACCTGGTCACCGGCCCGGGACCGGTGGTGGGCGATGAGATCGCGCGCAACCCGGGCACGGACGGCATCGGCTTCATCGGCTCGACCGCTACCGGTCGCCACGTGGCGCAGGCCGCCGCGGGCAAGGCGGCGCTGATCGAGATGGGCGGCAACGGGCCGCTCGTGGTGATGGACGACGCCAACGTTGACGCTGCGGTCGAGGCCACGCTCACCGCTTGCTACCTGTGCGCCGGACAGTCGTGCACGGCCGGCGAGCGGATCCTCGTTCACCGCGCCGTGCAGGGCGAGTTCGTCGAGAAGCTGGCGCGGTCGGTGACCGAGCGGATCCTGCTCGGCGATCCGTTCGAGGACGCGACGACGATGGGCCCGGTCAACAACGAGGGAGTCGCGGTCAAGATGGACGAGCACGTGTCCGACGCTGTCGATCGGGGCGCGGCCTTGGTCAGCGGCGGCGCCCGCGCCGAGGGCTACCCGACGCGGTTGTACTGGCAGCCGACCGTGCTCGCCGACGTGCCGGCCGATGCGCGCGTCGCGGTCGACGAGACATTCGGGCCGGTGGCGCCGATCGTGAGCGTCGACTCGCTCGAGCACGCGATCGAGCTGACCAATGCCTCGCCCTACGGCCTGCTCGCCGCGATCTTCACCGGCGATCTGAACGCTGGGCTCCAGTTCGCCGACCGCGTGCGCACGGGCTGGGTCAACATCAACGAGTCGAGCAACTACTGGGAGGCGCACCTCCCGTTCGGCGGCCGCGCCGGCAGCGACAGCGGCATCGGCCGCGTGGGCGGAAACCAGGTCATGCAGTCGTTCACTGAGCTTCAGACGGTTGTGCTGACGCCGCCGGCGTAGCGCTCGCCTCGCCGATCGCCCCGGCGCCGTCCGCTATCTGATGGCGGTAGAACGGCGCGTGGTTAGGCGGCAGCGGCGTGTCGCCCTTGATCAGGTCCGCCGCCTTCTCGGAGAGCATCACGACCGGCGCGTAGATGTTGCCGTTGGTCACGTACGGCATCACCGACGCGTCGACGACACGGATGCCCTCCAGGCCGTGCACCTTCATCGTCGCGGGGTCGACCACCTTGTCGTCGCCCGGTCCCATCGCGCAGGTGCACGATGGATGAAGCGCCGTCTCTGCGTCGCGCGCGACCCAGTCCAGGACCTCCTCGTCGGTCGAGACGCCGGGTCCCGGCGAGAGCTCGCCCGCGTTGTACTGATCGAACGC
>JBJMLD010000054.1:0-32497 GCA_045805545.1 Solirubrobacteraceae bacterium
GCGGCAGCGCCAGCGTCGATGACACCTACGACGACTCGGGCGACAGCCAGTTCAGCGGCGACGAGACGCACAGCGGCCCGCTGACCAACCAGCCGCCGAACTTCGGGACCGCCACTCTGTTCTTCGACCTCAAGAAGTGCAAGTACCAGCTGGTTGTGGCTTTCGGCGTGGCGACCACGGTCAGCGGCACGTTCGATGCCGGCTCTCAATCCACGGTGTCCGGCACCGTGTACAGCGACCGCAACCACATCCCCCAGAACCTGTCCGTCGTGGGTGGCGACGGCCCCCCCGCCTACCACGACTGCCCCGGCAACCCGCTCGCGTCCGGCCACACCTGCTACCAGTTCGGCACCGGCGTCATCGGCTTGTGCAACACGTCAGACGTGGGCACCAACCACTGCCCGCCGCCTCCGGTGGGTAACGCGCACTTCATCTGGAGCCTGAAGCCGAAGAAGTAGCCGAGCGCTTCGCCGCCATCCTTGCCCGCGTTTCTCGCGCACATCGGCCGACGACCGGCTAGCAGCGACAACGATGGGCGATTGTGGGGGGTCGCCTGGCGGCCAACCGGCCGCCACCGAGCAGGCACGTGCCGAGCAGCGAACGTGTTAATCCATTCGCCGTCGCTCGCTTCGGGCGGATGCAGAAGAGCAGGCTCGGATCGTCCGTGTAGACACCTCATTTCGCGCCCCGACGCGAACCTCGACCGACTGAACGAGCGACCTGCATCGCGCGGAAGCCGGGACCGACACCGTTCTAGCGGGCGCCCTCGATCCGCTTGCTCGCTCGCTATTGATCGCGACTGGTTGCAGGGGTAGCGTGGGCGCGTGAGTGCTCCCGACGCAGCGGGAGCACGGTCCCGCCGTCAGGCGAGCGGCGTGGGTCGGTGATTCAACGCTGGGCGGCGGACTGTCGAGAGGTCGCTAGGGAGCTGTCGGTCCGCGGGCGTCCGCCCGGTCTTTCGGTCGCGGTGCTCGCCGACGGTGCGGACGCTTGGAGCGAGGGGTTCGGTCTCGCGGATGTCGAGGGGCGGCAGCCCGCATCTGCGCGAGCTCATCGCAAGTGGAGCGAGAATGTTCGAGCGCACGTACTCGGTATAGGGCAGCCCGCTCGCGGCCTCGACCACCTCGCCGAGCACCAGATATCCGAGGTTGGAATAGCTCGCGCGCGCACCCGGATCCGATCGCAGACGGGAGTGCTTTCTCAGCAGGCGCCCGGTGAACTCGTGTAGATCGGCGGCCGGCGTAACGGCGGGACGAACCCACCCAACCGGAATCGGATTCGCCAGCCCCGCGCTGTGACTCAGCAGATGGCGAATGGTCACTCCTTGGCCGCGGACGTCCGAAGGAAACCCGGAAACGAAGTTCGCGGACCGGATCATCGAGCCCGAGCCTGCCGCGCTCAGCCAACTGGACGATGGCCGTCGCAGTCACCAGCTTGGTCATCGAGAACCACAGGTACACCGTGTTCACTGACTTCGCCTACCGC
The DNA here is from genome assembly GCA_045805545.1 of Solirubrobacteraceae bacterium. Lineage (GTDB taxonomy): Bacteria > Actinomycetota > Thermoleophilia > Solirubrobacterales > Solirubrobacteraceae > Palsa-465. The sequence goes on from JBJMLD010000054.1 coordinate 1,486, forward strand.
GAGGACATGGCCTCACGTGCCGCCACCGGCTATCACCCTCGCTACCACGCGACGACACCGTTGCTGCGATCGATGGTCCCGGGCGGGATCTTTGACCACCGAACCGGCAGGCTGTGGGCGTTCTCGCGATTCTGCGTGCAGGGCGCCCCCTACGGCGGACTGATCGGCAGCGTCGAGGACGCGGCGCGATTCCTACGCCTCCATCTTGGTGCGAGCGAACCTCCCTATCCCACCGTCCTGTCAGAGGAGGGCGTCGCTGCGATGCAGCAGCAGACCGCCCACGGCCGCAAGCTGGATGTCGCACTCGGATGGTTTCAGCGTCGCGCCGACGAGGATGGCGGCGCTCGATACTGGGAGCACCTCGGTGGTGGCGCTGGGTTCTTCAACACGATGCGCGTGTACCCGGAGCTCAAGCTCGGCTTGGTGGCGATGGGCAACCTCACCAGCTGGAACTATCGCCAACTCGCCAGCGCCCTCAGCGATTCAGCGTCTTCATGAGAAACCCAGCCGCAACGTGGCCTGCTTTGCCGGGACAACGAGCACGTCAGCCGGGCCGAGGCGGGCCCCGCCTAGCGCGGTCAGCAGGGCAAGCAGCGATTCCCTGCGCGGCGAGCGCGCGAGCAGTCGCGCTCGTGGCGTGCAGGGGGAGCGGGCGTCTCACGCCTTAGTCCTGGTTTCGTGCGGTGGCAGCCCTCGACGGCCAGGGGTTGGAGGACGTGTCGAGTCGCTTCGCGGCGATCGCCGGCACCGTGTTGGTCGGACTACGTGGGGCCGACCAGGGCGGCACGCGACGCGAGCTCACCGTCAGACAGCCCGCGCCCCGCTTTGTTCTCGGGGGATCGCGCGATCGAGCTGGCCGCGGGCGCTGATGTTGAACTTGGCGAAGACCTTGCGAAGGTGGTACTCGACTGTGCGCGGGCTGATGAACAGCTGCGCGCCGATCTCCGCATTGGAGAGACCGTCACGCGCGAGCTGCGCGATCTGCGCCTCCTGTGGGGTGAGGTCTTCGAGCGCCTCGGCAGTGCGCTTGCGGACGCGCTCACCAGTCGCCAGCAACTCGCGCTCGGCGCGATCGGCGAACCCTTCAACCCCCATCGCCATGAACATCTCGCGCGCGGTGCGGAGTTGGTGACGGGCGTCAAGGCGTCGACCCGCGCGTCGCAGCCACTCGCCGTAGAGCAGATGCGCCCGAGCGAGGTCGGGACGAAGCCGTGTACGGCTCAGCCTGTCGATCGCTTCGCGATAGCAGCCCTCTGCCTCCTCGCCTTCGCTGAGCAGCGCCCGGCAGCGCGCATATATGCCCAGCCCCCAGTCGGTGCGGCCGGCGCTCGTCGCCTCGGCCAGCGGCTCCAGCGCCTCCTCGGCGAGCCCAGTTTCCCCGGCTCTCGTGGCCGCCTCGATCAGCTCGGGAAGCGCCCACGCGGAGACCCACAGCTCAGGCGTGTCCTCGACGGCCTGCTTGGCCTCTGACAGGGCATCCTCATAGCGGCCGAGAGCGTTGTAGAGGACTGCGGACACCCAGTGGCAGACCTGAATCCCCACGCCTTGTCGAGCAACTCGCGCGGCCGTCATCACATCCGCGATCAGCCTGGTCGCCTCGGCTTCCGAACCGCGAAGGCCAGCGAGCATTAGCGCCCCGTACGGGGCGAAGCGGGTCCCTGTCGCCTCCGCGATCGCGTCACCCTCCGCGGTCAGCGAAGCAGCCGCCGCCAAGTCGCCACGCCACGTGGCATTCATGGCCACCTCGTTCACATAGATCAGCAGATAGACCAGCAGGCCAGCCTCGCGGGCCGATTGCAGCTGGCGCTCCTCAATTGTGTGCCAGGTCTCCTCGTCCCACAGCATGATTGGGGCGATCGTGGCGACCCATCCCCATCGAAGCCCGTCCGCGCTGCCGATCTCTTCCTGGGCGAAGACGGTTGCCACCCGCCGCAACATGGATGCCGCCGCGCCGCGTCCGTCTGTAACAAGCACGGCAAGCCCGTCCAGCAGCAGATCCGACGGGGAAGGAGCAGATGCAGGTTGGGCCGCTGATTTGGCGGCTCGAGAGACCTCCCTCATGTCGCCGGCGCGCGCCAACCGCCCGGCGAACAACGCGGCGGCCCACGCGTCCAGATAGGTCTGGCGCGCGAGCCCGACATCCAGCGGCTCGATCCGCTTTGCCGCCTTCAAGAGCAGCGCCGACGCCTCGCTGCCCGCGCTGGAGGCGAACGCAACCTGCCCACGTACCAGGTCGACCTGCGCGCGCTCGAGGTGGCCCAGTGGCGCAGCCTCCGCCGTGGCCAGCAGCTCGAGAGCCGTGTCGAACGCGCCGGCCTGAACATTCACTTGAGCGGCCGCGAGCGCACGCGCGGCCTGGCGCGCGGGGTCGCGCGTCAGCACGACCGCGCGATGTAGAAACGCCGCCGCCGCGGCCACGCCGCCGCGGGCTTGCGCCCGCCCAGCTGACGCCTCGAGCTCGGAAGCGACCTCCTCATCGGGCCCTGCTGACGCCGCCGACAAATGCCAGGCCCGCCGATCGGGGTCAAGTTCCCGATCGGTCGCCTCGGCCAGCGCCTGGTGCGCCGCCCGGCACTCCTGCGCCGACGCCGACCAGTAAACCGCCGAGCGCACCAACGGATGGCGAAACCGCACCTGAGCACTAACCTCCAGCAACCCGGCCGACACGGCGGGCGCCAACGCCTCGCGCATGATCCCAAGCCGCTGCGCCGCCGCCCACAACAGCGCCGGATCACCGACGGGCTCCGCTGCCGCGACCAACACCAACCGCTGCGTCTCCTCTGGCAAGTCCCCGAGCCGCCGCCGGAAGTTCTCCTCGATTCGACCCGGCAACGACTGACCGCTCGGCAACCCGAACCCGCCGGCCAGCTGAGCTGACGAGAGCCCCTTCGGTAACTCCAACAACGCCAACGGGTTCCCCCGCGTCTCCGCCACGATCCGTTCCCGAACGCGCTCATCCAACGGCCCCCGGATGACCGATCCCAGGAGCTCCCGCGCATCCCCATCGCGCAGACCGCGAACTTCGAGCTCCGGCAGTCCTCTTAGCTCTGCGCCCGTCTCACGCCCCGCGAACAGCACCAGCACCGACTCTGCCAGCAGACGCCGTGCCACAAACCCAAGCGTCTGCGCAGACGCCCGATCCAGCCACTGCGCATCATCCACAACGCAGACGAGGGGCCGCTCCTCCGCCACCTCCGACAACAAGCTCAGCACCGCCAGGCCGACGAAAAACTGGTCCGGCACAGTGCCCGCCCTCAGCCCAAAAACTATGCCGAGGGCGTCGTGTTGTGGACCGGGAAGCCGATCGATCCGATCGAGCATCGGCGCGCACAATTGGTGCAGCGACGCAAATGCAAGCTCCATCTCCGACTCCACCGCGACCGCCCGCACAACCCGCAGATCCGACGCCGACTCGATCGCGTAGTCCAACAGCGCCGTCTTCCCAACCCCCGCCTCACCACGCACCACCAGCGCGCCGCTGCGCCCGCCGCGCACCGCCTCCAGCAACCGGTCGAGCGCCTCACACTCGCTGCGCCGCCCGCGCAGCATCGTCAACCCTGCACAGGCAGACCGTCGGCCATGAGCACGACCATCGTAGAGCGACCCAAGACCTCCCGCAAGAGAGCCGATAGCCCTGCCTCATAGAGCGAACGGCGATCGATATCGAGCGAACGTGTCTCGTGATCACAGGCAGCGCCCGTTCCTGACTCCTAACTGCCGTAGCCGATCAGCCCGGAAGCCTCGGCGATGGCGTGCGCGCAGGTCAGCGGCCTGATGGGACGAGCGCCACGGCTTCGACCTCGACGTGGATCTCGGGCCACGCCATTGTCGTGGGGACCAGGAGCATCGCCGCGGGCTCGTGCGTGATCGTCTCTTTCTGCACTGCGACGTAAGTCTCGATGTCTTCTTCCCGGGTCAGGTACTGGCGGATGCTGACGATGTCGCTGATCGAGGCGCCGGCCTTCTCTAGGATCGCTGCGACGTTTCGCCATGCCTGGCGTGCCTCGTCAGCGAAGTCGGCCGGGATGTTGCCGTTCTTGTCGAGCCCGGGTGTACCGGACACGACGATCTGGTCATAGCCTGCGGGCACTCGGACGGCGTCCGAGTAGCGGCCGATCTGGTGAGAGACGCCAGCGTCATAGGTTTGGGGCGCGTTCATGCTGCATCTGGCAGACGGCTGGAGGTGGCGATTGAAGCCATGTTTCCTCTCCTTGCCTTGGAGGGTCACAGAACAGCGTGGCGGCAACGCCGCCGTTCGCGATCGGAAACCCCGATCAACTGAGCGTCGCCGCGTCTTGCGGAACGCTGTGGTGCCGCGTTCGATTGAGCCGCTGAAATCCGCCCTCGACGAACCGCACAGAGAAGGAACAACAAGATGACCGACACCATGGAGTCCACCGAAGATCTGGCGATCCTCGAACAGCTCAACAAGGACTTCTTCCACTCCGACCAGTTCAACGAAGTCAAGCGCTTCAGCGAGTTCCTCGCCGAAGACTTCATCTCGCAGTTCCCGGGTGTCACTCGGAACCGCGCCGAGTTCCTCGACTACATCGCGAAGCCGCGCCCCTTCACGGACCTCGCTATGCACGACGTCAATATCCGCATCCTCAGTGACGTCGCTCTGATCCATGGCCGCAGCACATACACCATGCTCGCCGACGGCGCGCAGCAGGAAGCTCTGTACACGGACGTGTACCAGAAGCGTGAGGGCACCTGGGTCTGTGTCGCAGCCTGTGCGATCGCCCCGGGCGCGTAACCGTTCCCGCGAGGCTGCTCGTGGCGAGGAACCCGGGCTTGGCTCGGTGGCGTGGTCGTACTGAGCGGGCCAAGCTGTGCCGATCTTGGCCATCTCGTCTGGGTGAGGCGCTCAGGGCCGGCAACTTGGACGATACGAGACGACGATCGCGCCAATCGGATTACCAATTGAGTCCTGCCCCCCACCTGGTGTTCTGGCACTCATGGAACGCAGTGTCGGAGATCGCCCCAAAGTCGTCGTCGTCGGCGGCGGGTTTGGCGGGGTCCAAGCCGCCCTTCACCTCGCCCGACTTCCGGTAGACGTCACCTTGGTCGATCGTCGGAACTTCCACTTGTTCCAGCCACTGGTCTACCAGGTGGCGACGGGCGCGCTGTCTCCGGCGGAGATCGCCTATCCGCTGAGGCGCATCTTTCGCCGCCATGCGAACGTCACCGTCCTGCTCGCCGAGGTGAGCGACGTCGATCTCGACGCTCGCCTGGTGCGGCTACGGGAGGCTGCCGGCCAGCCGCGCCCCGAGCCTTTGCCTTACGACACGCTCATCGTTGGCACGGGCGCCCAGTACAACTACTTCGGGCATGACGACTGGCGGATGCCAGCCCCGAACCTGAAGACGCTCGAAGGTGCGCTCGTGATCCGGCGACGGATCCTCGCGGCGTTCGAGGCGGCCGAGCTCGAATCCGATCCCGCGCGGCGCGCCTCCTGGCTGACGTTCGTTGTCGTCGGTGGCGGCCCCACCGGGGTGGAGATGGCCGGTCAGATCGCCGAGATCGCGTACGACCTGCGCGGCGAGTTCCGCTCGCTCGATTCCACCAAAGCCCAGATCATGCTCGTCGAAACCGGTGACCGGGTCCTGCAAGAGTTCCCGCCTTCACTGTCGGCGCGGGCAGAGCGCTCGCTGGAACGTCTCGGCGTGAGCATCCTTACTCGACACGCACTGATCGACATCGACGGGGCGTCCGTCACGCTCGAGGACCGGAACGGCTATCGCCGCCAAGCCCCGGCGCGGACCGCGGTCTGGGCTGCCGGCGTGATCGCCTCACCATTCGCCGCGACCCTAGCCGCACGCGCCGGCGCGAAGATGGACCGAGCCGGGCGCGTCGAGGTCCTCGAGGACCTCTCGCTGCCAGGTCATCCCGAGGTCATAGCGCTCGGCGACATGATTCGCATCCGCCAGTCCGACGGCTCGTCCACGCTACTGCCCGGCGTTGCACCCGTCGCGATGCAGGAGGGGCGTTATGCCGCACGCGTCGTGCGCGATCGGCTGCGTGGACGACCCCACCGACCGTTCCGCTACCACGACAAGGGCAACCTCGCCACGATCGGGCGCGCCCGCGCGGTCGCCGACATCAGGGGCATCCACCTGAGCGGCTTCGCCGCCTGGGTCATCTGGCTCATGGTGCACCTGTGGTACCTGATCGGCTTCGCGAACCGGCTTCTGATCGTGATCCGCTGGGCCGTCAGTTTTCTCGCTCGCGGCCGCGGCGCCCGCCTGATCACAGGTGAGTCCCGTCCGGCGAGTGGCCTCGACGCGGTGTCGCGGATTACCGCGCGATCATCGCAAGAGGACAGTCGGCGTGATGAAGCCGCCTGACTAGAGCCAGCTCCGCCACACGCTTACGGGATAGCCGTCGCAGATGGCTCGCGTGCCCCTGATGGCGACAGGTATCGAGGCATAGCGAGGAGCTGTTTACGGAGCGCAACTCGGGCGTACGGTCCATCAGAGAACCAGAACGAGTTGGTTGCCGGCGCGGCCCCCGGCATGAGTCCGAGCCCCGCGAGGGCTCCCGAGTGTCAAACGAAAGGGTTGGATGATGTCTGCCGCGTCCACCATCGCGAAAGGGAAGCCGTCACGGCGAGTAACGCTGTCGCGACGTGCGTCGTTTTGGGCGGCGGGCGCATTCGCGTTCCTGGCGTTTGCGGCGAACACCGCTGCATCGCCGCTGTACCGGGTCTACGCGGAGCGGTTGCGCTTCTCTCCGACAACGCTGACGTTGTTGTTCACGGTCTACATCGTCGTTCTGCTGACCACGCTCCTGTTGTTCGGCTCGGTGTCTGATTACACCGGTCGTCGGGTGGTGATGCTGGCGGGCCTGGCCTTCGGCGCGGCGGGTTGCGGCATGTTCCTGATCGCTCACGGGGTCCGGCTGCTGTTTGTGGCCCGTGCCCTGCAGGGCGTCGCGGTTGGCCTTATCTCCGGAGCGGCCAGCGCCGCACTGCTCGATTTGCGGCCAAACGGCGCGGCTGCACCGCTTCTCTCCAGCGCGGCACCCACGGGCGGCCAGGCCCTGGGCGCAATCGGCGCCAGCGTGCTGGCCCAGTACGCTCCCGCGCCGACCCGCCTGGTCTGGTGGCTGTTACTGGGGGCTTTCATGGTCGGCATCGTCGCCGTATTGGTGATGCCAGAGCCCGGAACGATGCGCCCCGGCGTCCTGAGCTCGCTGCGGCCGCATGTCAGTGTGCCGCGCGCGGCCAGGGGCACATTCGCGACGGCGGTGCCGGCCCTCGTGGGAATCTGGGCGCTCGCCGGCTTCTATCTGTCGCTGGGACCCTCGCTCGCCGCGCAGCTGCTGCACTCGCGGAACTTGCTTTGGGGCGGCATCTTGATATTCCTGCTCACCGGTCTCGGGGCCGCAGCCTCGGCCTTGCTCGCCAAAAGGAATCCGTCCGTCGTGATGCTCGGCGGCTGCCTGCTTCTCGTCATCGGAGCATTGGCGACGTTCGCCTCGATCCAGACCGGCACCTCAGCCGTCCTGTTCGTCGGAACGGCGATCGCAGGGCTCGGCTTTGGACCGGCATTCATGGGCGCCTACCGCGCCACGGTCGCGCCGGCCACGTCTTACGATCGGGCGGGGCTGATCACCGCGATCTACATCGTTAGTTACCTGGCAACTGGGATTCCCGCCGTGCTTGCTGGCATCGCTACGTCGCACTACGGCCTGCACGCGACGGCGCTCGTCTATTCAGTTGCGGTCGCAGTCCTGGCCACGGTCGCAGTCAGCAGCCTCCTGGCCCGTCAAATGGGTCCCGGGAGGGCGGAGCGTGGAACCGGCCATGCCGACGCGCCGCCAGGGCCAGGCACGGTGCCGCCGTGCCCCCCACTCAGGCCGCGCGCCGGATCGAACGCATGAGCGCCTAGCTGCGGGGCGTCTACGAGCCCCGCCGACGCTGTGTCGACTCACGTGACAACGCCGTGTCCAACTCGTTCCGTGAGGTGACGGTGTTCGACGATCCGCGAACGGTCTCGGTTCGCAACCAGGGGTCAGGCGGCAGAGATCGACCGTCGCGCCGTGGCGAAGCTGCGCGGCGTCGCGGCCTGCGAGACGGCGCGCAGCAACGCAACCGTCGGCATGTGCGCCGTATCGCGGCGCGTCAGCACGGCCGCGGTGAATGCCGGAGCATCACCCTCGAGCGCCACGAACCGCACGCCGGGCGGGGAATACCGGTCTGCAACAGACTCGGGAAGGAGCGCCATCCCCGCACCCGCGGCGACCGTCATCAGCCCCCGCTCGATGTGGCCGTCCGGCAGTTCGAGCACTGTCGGCGCGAGCCCTGCCTGGTGACAGGTCGAAATCACCGCGTCATAAAACGCTCGGTTGGCCTCGCGCGGCAGGACGACGATCCGTTCGGGCGCAATCTGCTCAAGTCGCACGGCGGATCTGCACGCGTGGTTGTGGCTGAGCGGGAACGCGGCGACCGCCCGCTGCTCACCGATGACTGTCGTCCGCAGCCCCTGGGTTGGCGCCGGCAGGGAGACGACCGCCGCGTCGAGGCGCTCGGATTGAACCGCCTCGATCAGCTCAAAGCCATTCGCGCTGTGAAGGATCGTCCGGAGCTGGGGCATCGAGGCTGCAAGGCGCTGCAATGCGAGCGGGAGGCTGCCGGGAAGCGCCGCCGCCGAGTAGCCAACCCGCAGGGTCGCGGCGCCTCGCTGATGGGCATCGCGCGCCGCGATCCGCGCCTGCTCGGCCTGCTGCAGCACGAGCCGGGCCTCCGCGAGCAGCGCTGCTCCAGACTCGGTGAGCGCCACGGTGCGCTGTGTGCGGTCGAATAGCCGTACTCCGAGTTCCAGCTCCAGCTTTCGAATCTGCTCGCTGACGGCCGGCTGGGCCACATGCAAGCGTTCGGCCGCCCGGCGGAAATGCAGCTCCTCCGCGACCGCCACGAAGTACCTCAGATGCCGAAGTTCCATGCTCGTTCCTCTCGTTCGTCGCTCCGGGCCAGGTTCATGGATTCGCGGCGCGCTCGCATCTGAGGGCGCCCTAGTCACTCGGCAGACCTCCCCTAGCGGGGCCCCTAGCGAAGGGCCTCAACGCCCGACGTGCCGGCGCTGCGGCGTGAGGTGCAGGCGCGGTGTCGCCGTCGGCGGAAGAAGCGCCGCAGCTGGACTTACAGGCCGCGGCCGAAATGCCCCTGGGAGCGCAGCGCTGTGGGATGAGGCGAGCTGCGAGAGGTGGAAAGGCGACGGCGGGCCGAGCCGGTCGGCCCGCCGTCGCGAGTGGCGGGCTGACCTACGCGGCAGCACTCAGGCGCGGCTCCGACTCGCTCGAGGGATCCGCGACGGATTGCCCGAGACGCTCGTGCGACAGCTCGTGCGCCGTCAAGCCGACGGTTGCCAGTGCTGCGATCGCGAGCGCTCCAGCGAATGCCAGGTTCTGCGCTGTTGACGGGGAGAAGACCAGGCTTGCCACAATCGTCCACCCGCTGACGCCGGCGATGACGAGCGCGGTCACCAGTGAGGCAATGTGCTTGCGACACCCGTAGGCGATCCCCGTTGAGACGGCAAGCGTCCCCACCGTGACCGCCAACGCGAGCCATGCGACCGTGACGGGCGGAAACGACGCTTGCGCGACGAGCAGGAAGACCGCAGCCGACCCGACGGCAAGCCACGAGATGTACCGATACATGATGGTGCTCCTTTGATGAGTGGTGTGTGTGCAGCTCTGATCGCTGTGGATCAGGAGAGGTGAAGAGGTCCATACGGAAAGTGGAACTCACGTATACGCGCTGCACAACAAGCGCTCGCACAATGTCGATCGGCATTCCGTATCGGTCTGAGCCGTCGCTCCGGGCAACCGAGGTGTCGGCTCGGGCGCGACGGGTGACCAGGGCAGTGACGGTGCCGGCGCGGTCGGGGTGCTCGGCGCGCGAGTCTCAGGCGCTCAGGTTCACCCGCTGAGCTGCACGCGGAGCATCCACTGCTGCTCCTCCAAGGTGCGCACCACGTCAATCAGCACGTCCTGCGAGGCGAGGTCGATCTGCCCGAGGCGATCCATGCGGGCGCGCACCAGCTCGCTGACCTGAGCGATCCGATGAGTGAGCTCACGCACGACGGTGTGGTCCTCCAGTGGCGCCTGATCGACGGGTGTGAGCGGGGACCCAGCCGCGACCGCCTGAGCCTGGCCGTCTGGAACGTAGCCCAGCGTGACCGCCCGCTCGGCGACGGTATCCGCGAGCGCACGCCAGGAATCCACGAGCTCGTCGAGGTGCAGATGAAGCGGCCGGAACAGGGCCCCAATCACGGCCCAATGCAGTTGCTTGCCGAGCAGTGAGAGGTCCACGAGCTCGCGGAGCGTCGCCTCAAGTTCGTGGCCGGCTGCTACGCGCTCGTGCGGCTCTTCCAGGGCTGGTAGATAGCTCGAGGTTGCGGCTGAAGTCATGTCGTTCTCCGTGGGTTCACGTTGCTGGTGGGGTTCGAGTCCTCGCACACGCGGCGAGGCGCATCCGGAACGGACGCTACGAGGCAAGCCTGCGCCTCCAAGCGAAATACATGCTCAGCCGATAGGCGAACGCTCTCACGACGCGGCCGGTTGACCGGGGTCAGGGCCGCACGGCGAGGACGCCGGTGGCGCTCCGACGGCCCAATTCAAGGGCCAGCCCGAACAGCAGGTGGCTCGCGAATTCCCACACGAACGCCGCACGCGGCAGCCGCCATGGAGCTGCCTGGATGCTAAGCAGCGGCAGCGTCGAGCCGTGGCTCGCGGCATACAGACCTGCGCCTGCGACCGTCCCCACGCCGATACTTGCGCGCGGGAAGGCCTCGACGAGCGCACCGTAAACGGCGCCTGACTGGGCCCCGAAGGCGTAGTGGATGACGTTCTGCACGCGGAGCTTCGTAGGGGTGTCCAGCGACCCAAGCCCGAGACGCCTGGCCACCCGATCGGCGATCACGGCGGGCGGCATGTTCTCGAGGTGGCCGGTGGGATCGGCCCCTACGAGCTCCTGTTGCTGCTCGGTTGGGGGCCACAGAGCCTCGGCAACCCGCTGGAGCCCGCCTTCGCTGACTGCCTTGAACTTCGACGCCGGAAGCGACGCCGCCATCCCGATCAGCGCCGCCCTGGCGAGACTCCGCCTCATGGGCCGCTCCGGACGAGTTCTCGGACCTGGGCGGCGCCGAGGCGATCGAGCAGGTGGTCTCCGACGCGCAGCGCGTTTGCGATCGCCGTCAGCCCGGGGTTGACCGCACTGGACGATGGGAAGAAACTCGTGTCGACCACGTAGAGGTTGTCCAGGTCGTGGGCCTTGCAGTTCACGTCGAGCGCGGACGTGGTTGGGTCGCTCCCGAAGCGGACGGTCCCGCACTGGTGTGCGACGCCCCCGATCGGGACGCGCTGGCCCCGAATCAGCTGGCGGGGGATCAGGCGTGGATGCATGTCGAGGCGGCTGAGTAATCCCTTCAGCTTGGCGAGAAGGCGTCGGTGCGGTTCGAGGTTCGTGTTCGAGTAGTGCAGTTCGACGCGACCGTTGCGGCCGAGCGTGACTCGGTTCCCCGGATGTGGGAGATCCTCGGTCGTCAGCCAGAAGTCAACGGCGTGCCGAGCGACGTAGTCGAGCGCGAAGCCGGGCACGACCCGCGGTGCGCCCGCCTTCAGGATCTGGCCGTCGGTCTTCCCGAGCATCTGGATGTGCCCAAGGGGACGGTCGAAGTCCTCCGCGCCCCAGTAGTAGTCGTTGAGTGCGAGGGTCTTTTGGAACCTCGTCGGGTTCGGCACCTTCGAGATCGCGATCACGGCCGAATTGATGTGTGCCATGTAATGGCGGCCGACGACGCCGGATGAGTTGGCGAGCCCGCACGGATGCTGGTCACTCGCCGAGCGCAGCAGCAGAAGCGCGGAGTTGAGTGCGCCACACGAGACGACGACGATGTCGCCCCGGATGCGCTCGCACTGGCCGTCGGCGCGCTCCACGACCACGCCCTTGACCGTGCGCCCGGACGTGTCTGTCTCAAGACGGATGACCTTCGAGCGCGTCTCGAGGGTCACGTTTGGATGCCGGAGGGCGGGGCGGATACAGCGCACGTGGGCGTCGGCCTTACCGTCGACTAGGCACGGGAAGCCGTCGATACGGCTACAGCGGACACATGGACTCCTCTCCGAGTTTGACTCGTCGAGGTCAACGCCAAGCGGCAGGTGGAACGGGGTGTGGCCCGTGCGCGTCAGATCGTCATGCAGCTTCTGGATACGCGGCTCGTGGCTGACGGCCGGATAAGGGTAGGGACCGGAGGCGGGCGGCTCCGTCGGGTCCTCGCCGCGCGCGCCGTGGACGACGTAGAGCCGCTCGGCCTGGTCATAGTATGGGGCGAAGTCTTCGTAGGAGAGGGGCCAGGCGGGGGAGAGGCCGCCATGGTGGCGGACCTCGCCGAAGTCGCGCTCGCGGAGCCGGAGGAGGACCGCGCCGTAGAATTTCGTCTGTCCGCCGACGTAGTAGTGCTGACCCGGATGGAACGGCTGGCCGGCCTTGTCGTACCAGGTCTCGGGCGCCTTGTACTTGTTTTCGATGAACACCGCGCGGCTGTCCCAGTTCGCCGGTTCCCGGCGCAGGTAGTCCCCGCGCTCGAGCAGCAGGATGCGCTTGCCCGAGGACGCCAGCCGGTGCGCCAGGGTCGCGCCGCCCGCGCCTGTTCCGATGATGATCACGTCGTACTGGCTGCTCACGGTCCGGTCCTCTCAGAGAAGAGCGATCGGCGACGTCCACGCCCCGGTGGCGCCACGCAGCTTTGGATGAGTCAGGATCAGGGCGAACTCCCGCACGCCGTCGCTGGCGAGCCGCGCTGTGTTGAGGTTCTCGACGACGAACACCCCGTGGACGGCGTTCAGCCGTTGCGGCACCTCAAACGGCCTGGTCGGCTGCTCGGCCGGCACCGGACCGTAGCTCCAGGTGTCACAGCCGGTGAGCGCGACGCCATGCTCGACGATCCAGTCGGCCACGTCATACCCGGGTCCCGGCTCACCGGAGAGGTAGGTGTCGGGATCGTCCCAGTGCGCGCTCCAGCCTGTGTGGAAGAGCACCGCATCGCCTGGGTCAGGTTCGATCCCACCCAGATCGTCGACGCTGATCACACCACCCACGCCCAGACCACGTCGCGAGACGTCGATCAGCCAGCCGCGCGTGACGATTTGCGGCACCGTCTCCGCGCCGAGCCGGCTCACGCCTGCCGGACCGGCAAGCTCGGCCACAGTCCAGCCGTTGTAGCCGCGGTCCCCGATCTGCAGATGGCTGAGCGCGTCCAGATGGGTGCCGAGCTGCGTCGTGGCCGACACGACCTCCGTCATCCAGTTGACCCGGTTCTCGCCCACCGGCGTCGCCGCGTTCGCGTGGTGGGCGGTCGTTACGAGCGTCTGGCGGAAATACCGACCCGGGAAGGCCGGGCCGGACTCGTCGAGCACCTGCGAGAGGTCGTACAGCCGACCCTCGCGCACGAGCGCCAGCGCCGCGCGCCGCTTCGCGTCATCGATGTGGTTGAGCATGCCGAGCTGGTCGTCCTGCCCAAACGGAGAGGGCCACCAGCGCCGCGCGGAATCTACTCGGACGACCATGGCTCGCGAAAGTCGGCGAACAGGGTCAACCCGCCATCGACGAACAGCGTCTGTCCGGTGATGTAGGCGGCGTCGTCGGAGGCGAGAAAGCACGTCACGCCGGCCATCTCATCGGAGACCGCGGCGCGGGCCATCGGGATGTGAGATTCCACCATCGCGCGCTTGACCGGATCGTCGCTCCACGCGCGATTGATCGGCGTGACCGTGGCACCCGGGCCGATCGCGTTGACGCGAATGCCTCCTCTCGCGTACTCCAGCGCGAGCGTCCGCGTCAGGCTCTGCATGCCGCCCTTGCTCGTCGAGTAACTGAGGTAGTTGGGCTTAGGAATGAGCTCGTGGACGCTCGAGACGTTGATGATGACGCCCGGAGTCTCCGCCGCCAAGAAGCGCTTGATCGTCTCACGGGCGCAGAGGAACGACCCACGCAGGTTGACCCCGAGGACCTTGTCGAACTCCGCCGCCGAGAGCTCGTGGGAGGGTCGCGAGATCTGAATCCCCGCGTTGTTGATGAGAATGTCGAGATCGCCGAGTTGTTCGACGGCGCTCTCGACCATCGCCACAACCGCCTCCTCCTCGGCGACATCTCCTCCGACGAGGACATGGCGGACGCCCGTCTGCTGGACGCGCGCAAGGCAGGCGTGCACCTGCTGGTCGGTGTCATGCGCCTCCTCGGGAGCGCGCAGGTAGTTGATCGCGATGTTGGCGCCGTATTCGGCGAAGCGGACGGCGATCGCCTGGCCGATGCCCGACGTCCCGCCGGTGATCAGGACGTTCTTGCCCTTCAGTCCGCGCACGATTTGCCCTGTCGCTCCGCGACCGGCCGCGCAACGTCTATCGGGGGCGGCCGGTGTGTAAGCCCGGACCGCAAGCGGCGGATGATGGACACGACTACCTAGGTAAGGCGAGGACCCCACCGGCCTCAAGCCGAGATGCCAATCGGACGATCGATCCCGGATATCAGTTCGGCGAACGCGCCGCATGCCCGACGGCGGCGGACGGGGCAGATCCGCTCGGGCCACCCGTGCGACGCCATCAATGCGTCACCCTGTGGGACCGAATCGCTCCGTGCGGACCGTTGCAGGTTCGTGGCCAAGCTGTACGAGCGCCTCGGCAGCTTGCTCGGCGAAAGCCGTCGGACCGCACACGAAGATCCGCGGCCGCCGCTCCGGAACGGGACCAATCAGAGACAGCATCTCCGCGTCGACACGCCGCCGAAATCCGTCCCAGCCCGGCGGCGGACTCCGCGTGAAGGTGTAGTGCAGCGCGAGCCCGCCCGCGGCGGCCAGTGCCTCGAGCTCGTCGCGATACAAGACGTCCGGAAGCGAGCGCGCGGACACGAGCAGGCGCGCCTCGACTGTGCTCGACGTTGCGGCGCGATGGCGGAGCATCGCCATCAGCGGCACGAGGCCGGAGCCGCCGGCAATCAGCAGCAACGGGCCGCCGTCGTCGGAGCGCCAATTGAAGTAGCCGCCAATCGGACCTCGCAGCTCGAGCGCATCGCCGGGCCGAAGCTCTTCGGTCAGGTACGGGGAGACCTCGCCGGCCTCGATGCGCTCGACCGTCAGCGTCACCTCGGCGTCCTCGGGGGCGGAGGCGATCGAATACGAGCGCTCGGTCTGGTAGCCGTCCTCGGCCGTCAGCCGGACATCGACATGTTGTCCGGCGATGTGCCCTGGCCACGCCGGCACGTCGAGCCTGATCGACCTGGCGTGCGAGGTTTCCTCGAGCAAGCCGATGACCGTTCCGAGGCGCCAGCGGATCGGCGCGGGCGAGGCGCTCAGTCGCCCTGGTAGCGCTGCTCTCTCCATGGGTCACCGTAGTTGTGATAGCCGTAGCGCTCCCAGAAGCCGGGCTCGTCGTGGGCCTGGAGTTCCAGTCCGCGCACCCATTTGGCGCTCTTCCAGAAGTACAGATGCGGCACGAGCAGCCGGGCCGGCCCGCCATGCTCGGGCTCGAGCGGCTCGCCGCCAAACTCGTAAGCGATCCAGGCCCGCCCGCCGGTCAAATCCTCGAGCGGAACGTTGGTCGTGTAGCCACCGTCGCACCAGGCGGTCACGTACTCGGCCTCGGTCTCGATCCCATCGAGCAGCGTGTCCACCGAGACCCCCTTCCACATCGTGTCGAGCTTCGACCACTTGGTCACGCAGTGGATGTCGACAGTCGGCGACTCGGCAGGTAGAGCCAGGAACTCCTCCCAGGTCCAGGAGAACGGCTCATCTACCGCGCCGCTGATGAGAAAGTTCCACTCATCGAGCGGTGTGTGCGGTGTCGGGCCAGCTGAAAGGACGGGGAAATCTCGGGTGACGTACTGGCCCGGCGGAATGCGGCCGGACGCCGCTTGCGTGCGGTGACCTCGAAAGCCCCGTGAGATTGGCGACATGGTGCTTTTCCTCCTTCTAGGGCCCGTCGGCCCGTTGAGCTAGCGGGACAAAGATCGCCGCCTGATCCACGGCCTCCGGCCTGTAGCCGTCACGCGCCTGGCGGTGGTAGCAATGGTGCAAGGACAGCCCTGCCGCTCCGATGAGGGCTCCGACCGCAATCGCGAGCGTGAGCGATGCGACGCCGACAGCCTCCAGAAGCAGTCCCGCGCACGCAGCAATGACAACGCTGTCCACGACCGCGACCATCCCGGCTGTCGTCAGGGTTAGTTGCCAGGCGCTGGGCGCGGCCCGCTCGCCGTGCAACGTGGCCTGGGCCTGCCGCCCGCGGACGACAACGACATACGGCTCGAGCTCAGGCGCGAGCTGCAGATAGAAGTCACGCAGGCGCCCGATCCGCTCGGCGTAGGCGATGTCCTCGATCGAGGACTGGACCAGGCGCTCAAACGTAAGTACGCCGACGAACGCCAACACGGGGAGCAGGATCAGCGCAAACGCATAGAACGCCGTACCGAGCCGCGAGATCTGTCCGATAAAGGCGAGCGCGATCAGGTTGCTGGAAACCGCGGCGAGGTAGATGCTCGCTCGACCGTTCGATTCAGAAACGGTGATCGAGCGAGCGGTTTGCAGGTTGAAGTGCTCAGTGGTTGCGCATGAGACCGCCGCACCAAGGCGGTCGCCGAGACCTCGCGCGAGCGCCGGGTAGGCGACCTCAGCCGCGTCGAGCGCGACGGGGCGCGCCCGGTCACCGCGCGTAGCGCGGGCTGCGGGGGAGTCGGTCAACGCGTGGCGGTCAGGGGCGGGTTGGTTCATAAGCAAGCAAGGGGCGGACGCCCGTTTCGGAGCATCCCTTTGTTCCTGCCGCTCGCAATAGGAATCGACGATCGCCCAATACGGTCGAGCTCGATCTCACGCAGAATTCCGCCCGGTAGGCCGAGAACGCAAGTGGCGCATTCGACGACCGTCGCTCGTAGCCACCGCCCATACGCACTCCACATTCATCCGCCGGCACTGAGCCCAGCGCCCGCGAGCCCGGGGCGACGCCGCGCAGCGGGACGCAGCACCCCTAGGGCTCTGGACCCACCCTGGGGTCGCCGCTAGGGAACCGACTGGGGCTGACCTAGATGCGACCGCGGGGCCGGTGGCGCAAGCTCGGCCAATGATTGAGAAGGCGCCGTTCAACTCCGGAGTGTGGCTCGCATGAGAGCGACAACTCCAGCAGCGATCCCCCCCGGATCCAGCCGACTGGCCGGCGCGCGCGACCATCGCCCCCGCACGGCCTTCGTCCTGTCAGGCGCCGCCAGCCTGGCGGCGGTCCAGGTCGGGATGCTTCAGGCGCTCTATGAGGACGGGATCACTCCCGACCTGCTCGTTGCGACCTCGGCCGGGGCCGTGAACGCCGCGTTCATCGCCTCCCGGCCGCAAACGACGGCGACAGCGCAGGCGCTCGGCCGAATCTGGCGCAACCTTCAGCGCGAGGACATGTTCCCGGTGAGCCTGAGCGCACTCGTTGGCGGCGTATGCGGAAACCGCGATCATTTGGTGCGCGATCGAGGCCTGCGCCAGCTCGTCCGACGGTACATCGAGTTCGACGACCTCGCCGACGCCTCCATCCCCCTGCACCTGGTCTCGTTCGATCTAACTACAGGGCACGAGGTCCTGCTCTCGGACGGACCGTCGGTCGATGCGGTTGCCGCCTCCGGGTCGATTCCAGGGATCTATCCACCCGTGAGGATGGGCGACCGGCGGCTCATCGACGGAGGCGTGGCCGGCAGCACTCCCATATCCCACGCTGTCGAACTCGGTGCCGAGCGGATCTATGTGCTCCCGGCGCAGCATCCGAGCCAGCCGCTCGCACGCGTCCCGAAGAGCGCCCTTGATGCCTCCATCTACGGGCTCGGTCTGCTCATCGGAAGCCGGTTGGAAACGGACATCGCCCGCAACGCGAACGAGGCCGAACTCATCGTCATGCCGACTCCGAAGACGGGCCACGTGCAACCAACGAGCTTTGAGCACTCCGGCGCCTTGATCAGCCAAGCGCTCGCTGCCGGCCGGCGGCTGCTCAGGCCACAGCACTCCGGTAGGCACCTGCGGCTGGTCACCGAGGATGAGAGGACCGGTTCGTCGCTGAGGCGAAACGCGGACCGCGCGGTCCGTGTCCGTGCAGCCGCGGAGGGATCGATGAAGACCTACGAGCGGACGGAATCGAGGTAAGCCATGCTCGCGATCGAGCGGTACCCGTTCGTGCTCAGGTGCGAAGGACGTCGCGTCCGGCCCCGCCGTGTGGCGCTACTGCCGAACATCGGCTGGCGCGTCGATTGGATGGATGGGCGGGTGACGGTCTACCGCTGCGACCCGCGCGAGCACCTTCGGCTCGGGTACGACCCGAAGCATCTGCGTCAACGGGACATGTGGTGCACGTGAACCCATTCAATTTCCGTTCGCGGAAGCGGCGGATGGCCGACCGCGCCGTCCTTGCCTACGTCGAGTGGCGGGCTCAGTGCACCGCGGTGTGGGATGCATATCGCTGCTGGATGAATGTGGGCAGCGCGGACGCAGCGCTTGCCTACACGGCCTATGAGGCCGCGCTCGACCGTGAAGAAGCGGCCGCAAGGATCTATGCCCGGCTCATGAGGCGGGCTGGCCACTTGGTGGAAACCGGCCTCGATTACCCGTTAGCGGCGACGATGGCACCTGGCTTCGGACCGGCATCGCCATGACGGGCCGCGCGGAGCGCATGAGCGCCCGCCCGATGATGCCGAGGTCGACCATACGGCCGGCACCATCGCAGCGCAGCGGTTCGTCGTCGCCGGCGCCGACTACCTGCTGATCGCAACAGCCGGTCATGACATCGTCGGGACGTATTACGCACGCAGGACGGGGCCGTAGTGTCTATCCGATCATCAAACCGCAGCCTGTCAGCCACTTGGCAAGTGTCATCGCCGTCATCCGCGGCATCGCCACATCGCGCCCCACGGGTACGCTCGCCGCCGCGCTCATCCCCGTGGCGAGACGCGCGTCGTCCGGTCCCGCCACGCGAATGATCCGCCGGCGATGCAGGTAGCGGGTATTCGCCGCGCCGGCGACGACATTGGACTGATCGATGTGCCGGGGCCACGTTCCCTGGCCGACGACGAGGTCCTTATCCAGGTCAAGGCTGCGGGAGTGGGGAACTGGGACGAGTTCGTGCGGACCGACGGCTGGGATGTCGGCCGTCGCCCGCCGATGGCGCTCGGCGTCGAAGCGGCCGGCGTGGTCGCAGCGGTGGGGAGCCTGGTCACCGACTGGGCGCCCGGTGATGCGGTGATGACCCACCCGCTCCCGTTGCGCGACCAGGGCACCTGGGCGCCAACATTGATCGCACCGGCGGCGCTACTGGCCCCTAAGCCGGCGAGTGTCGCCTGGGAGGTCGCGGCGGTATTCCCGGTGCCGGCGCTCACCGCCGCCCAGGTGCTCGGTGACGCACTGGGAGTCAACCCCGGCGAGTGGCTCCTCGTGCACGGCGCAGGCGGGGTGACCGGCCGTCTGCTCGTCTCTCTCGGGTCGCTTCGCGGCGCGGAGGTAATCGCGACTGCAGGGCCTCGGAATCGCGAAGCGATCGCCGCGCTCGGAGCACGCCACGTGATCGACTATCACGAGGAGGACTGGCCGGAGCAGGTCCTGGCGATCACCGGCGGCTCGGGCGTCTCGGCTGCTGCAAATGCGGCGCCTGCCGGCGCGACGCACGCGATCCGCGCGGTTGCCGACGGTGGCCGTTTGGCAACCATCACCTCAGACCCGCCCCCGCAGGAGCGAGCGATCACGGTCTCGAACATCTACGTCAGACCGGATGGCGGCCAACTACGCGACCTCGCTCAACTGCTCGCGGCCGGCCAGCTCACGATCTCGCTCGCGATGACGCGGGGGCTGCCCGACGCCGCCGGCGCGCTCGAGAGCGTGGTTAGCGGCCGCGCCGGCGGTCCGGTCGCGCTCGCGCCCTGAACCGCGGCACTGCAGTGTCGGATGCGCGCGGGCGCCTGCTAGTCCGCGAGCGCCTCGGGCACGATCACCAGGAACGCCGCCGCGATGGAGCCGAGCAGGCAGAAGATCCCGACCGCATGGGCCCAGGCCGCATCCGCAAAGTTGAGCAGTCCGATCCCGGCGACGAAACCGGCGACGGCCAAACGAGCGAGCCGGCGCGGACGAAACCCGCGGGAACCGACGGGTACGAGCTCCGACGGCACCGTCTCGCTCGCTTGGAAGCGACCCGTGACGCTAAGCCAGAACAGAATTCCGAGCGAGGGGAACAGAATCGCGCCTCCAGCCAGCACGACAACGACGAGCCACACCAGTGTGTCGTGACCGGCGGCGGCCCGGTCGACGGTGAGGCCAGGCAGGATTGTCGGCCAGCGCGCGAGCGCCCAGGCGGCGATGATCGCCGCCACGGCTGCCGCCGCACCGAAGCGGGCGGCATCGAACCGGCGGAGGTAGACGAGCACGAGCGTGGCCAGACCCGAAATGAATGACACCGCCACGCCGGCTAGCGCTGGGCCGCTGAGAAGCGAGCTGTAGAGCTGGTGGTACTCCGCACGGACGAGAAAGACGCCTACCAATGCGATGCAACCAGCGGTGATGCCAGCGGCGAGGGCCCTGCGCCGGAACTCGTTCGCGAGTTCGCTCTGCTCGAGTCTTGCCGCGTCGGCCGCCAGGTAAGCAGCGGCAAGATAGGCGGAGCTCGAGACTGCCAGCACGCCAATGAAGATCGCCGTCGGATTGAGCCAGCTCGAGAACAAGTGCCCGGCCGCGTTGCCGACTGGCACCCGGTTGATCGCGATCGCACCGATCGCCGCGCCGAGGGCGAACGGCGTCAGGATCGAGGAAACGGAGAAGATCGTGTCGATCACACCTGACTCGCGCGGGCTTGCGGCGCCCTCGCTGAATGCGTATGCCGCGCCTCGAAAGATGATGCCCACGGCAGCCGCGAACAGCGGTATCGCCAGCGTCGAGGCGATCGAGCCAAAGGCCCGCGGGTATGCCGTCCAAAACACGGTGAGGACAAAGATCAGCCAGACGTGGTTGGCCTCCCACACCGGCCCCATCGAGCGATGCGCGTGCTCGCGGATCCGGGCGCCGTGCTGGCCGCGCCCGGCCAGCAGCTGCCAGAACCCCGCGCCGAAATCTGCTCCGGCAAGCACCGTGTACAGCGCGAGCCCCGCGAGCACGAAGGCCAACGGCAGCGCCCGCAACATCGCCTAGGCCGCCTGCACGCCGCGCTGCGGCTGCGCCGGGAACTCGAGTGGAACGCGAGCAAGCCGACGTAGCACCCAGGCGAGCCCGACGGCCACAACCGCGTAGCTCGCTGCCAACGTTCCGTAGCCAACCGGAATCCCATGGGCGCCGGTCACCGCCGCAGCCGTCGGCATTACCCGGTACACGACCCATGGCTGGCGGCCAACCTCCGTCACGACCCAACCCGAAATCAGCGCCACGACCGAAAGCGGCCCGGCGATCACCACGGCACGGTAGAACCAGCTCGACTTCGGCAATCGCTTGTGTCGGACCCAGGTGGCCAGGTACAGCACTCCGAGCAGCGCCATCAGCGTCCCTATCCCGACCATCGTCTGGAAAGCCACCCGGACCACGTTCACCGGCGGGCGCTGATTGGGGGGAACCGTGTCTAGTCCGCGGACCCTCGCGTTCCAGCTTTGGAATGCCAAGAGCGAGAGGAGATGCGGGACCCCGATCCCGTATTTGATCTGGTTGCTGGTGTACCACCCCAGCACGTGCTCCGAAGCGCCCTCGGTCGTCTTGTACAACCCTTCGATAGCCGCAAGCTTGACGGGCTGTGTCATTGCCACGTCGCGGGCCGCCCAATCCCCGATAGCGATCTGCACCGGCGCCGCCAGCGCCGCGATCGTCAAAGGGATCGCCAGCGCCGTGCGCTCGTAGCGCCCCCAGCGCCCGCGCAGTCGCGAGAACGCGTACGCGGCGGCGAGGATGAAACCGGTGACGATGTAACCGGCGGTGTACATGTGGATCAGCTCGTGCCAGAGGTACGTGTTCTCAAACAACGCTTTGAACGGGTCAACGTCGACGACCTTCCCAGCGTGCAACCGAAACCCGCCGGGATGGTTCATCCAGGCGTTGACTGCGATCACCATCAGCGACCCAGTGAAGCCGCTGATCACGATCGGGATCCCGCTCAGCAGGTGGGTGCGGCGGGACAGGCGCCCCCACCCGTAAACATATATGCCGATGAAGATCGCCTCCATGAAGAAGGAGAAGCCCTCGATCGCGAACCCGAGGCCGAACACGCCGCCGAACCTGGCGGTGAAGTTCGGCCACAACAGACCCATCTCGAAGCTCAGCACCGTGCCGGTGATAACGCCGACGGCGAACACTGCAACCATGACGCGCGACCAGCGCCGGGCGAGCGCCAGATACAAAGTGTCTCCCGTCCGCGAGTGAAGCCACTCGACGAACAGGACCATCACCGGAAAGGCGATCCCAAAGCAGACCAACGGAATGTGCACGGCAAACGAAAGCGCCTGCATCTGTCGTGCCTCGAGCAGGTAATGCTGGTTGACGAGGGCAGCAACGCCGAGGGCTGCAGCTCCGCCGCTCATCTCGGAGGCCCTGGCTCAGAGCGTGCGTCGACGAGCGGGAATGCGGTCACTTTCGCTCCGAGCCCCGCTCGCAATCTGCGAGTTGCTCGCGACAGCGACTGCGGGCGTCGGGGCGCGCATCCCGGGTCGCCTCGATGATTGTCGGTTGCGTTCGTGAGCGAGACCTGACCGTGTGCGCGCTAGCCGCCGAGCAGCGCGGGCGGCTCGACGGCGCTCCCGTACGGTCAGCCACCCCTGCCCGAACGCTCCCATCGCTGCAAAGTAGAGGCCCGCGAACACGATGATGAAGCCGCCCGGAACGACCATGAAGAAGACCCCGACGACCAGGAGCACGGGGAGGTAGAACAGTGACGGCCAGTAATGGATCATGAGCGAAGGTTGTTGGGTCCCGGATCGCCCGCGGCGATGCGTCGATCGAGAGCCTGTCTCCAAGGATCGCTCCGGGCCTCCTGAACACAACAAGGAGAGACGATCAGCCGATACGGGCGACGCCTGCTCACCGCCGCGACGGTGCCGCCGGGCGGGCGTCGAGGCGCCGCCGCGCAACACCGCGAGCTGCGGAGCTGAAGAGATAGGAGTGGCCAGACGGTCGATCGTGCGATCCGCCTGGATGTGCATCGCGAGTTCTGCGAGGTGGTCACGCCGCCACCATCGCGACCTGATCGTCGATCTGGTGCAACAGGTCCTCCCACGATTCGACGAAGCTCCGGGCTCCGTCCGATTGGAGCATCGCGGCCAGCGCGTCGACGTCGATGCCCGCGGACTCGAACTGCGCGAGCGTGGCCTCGGCATCGCCGCCGTCGGCCGCGACCGGCTCGCCGACCTCACCATGGTCTGCGAAGGCACGCAGCGTCGTCTCGGGCATCGTGTTGATTGTGTGCGGCGCGCGCAGACCGTCGATGTACATCGTGTCAGGGGAGTTGGGGTCCTTCGTGCTGGTGCTAGCCCACAACAGCCGTTGCACGCGTGCGCCGGCATTCGCCAGTCGCTGCCAGCGGTCTGAACCCATCAGCCGCCGGTACACCTGATATGTCTTGAGCGCTACTGCAAGCCCAAGCCGACCGCGCAGGGGCTCGGAAACACGGCCGAGAACCGCCGCGTCCCACCGGGAGATGAATAGCGACGCGACCGAGGAAACATTCGGATCCAGCCCGGCCTCCATCCGGCGCTCGAGCCCGCGCATGTATGCATCGGCGCTGGCCAGGTACTGCTCGCGCGAGAAGAGCAGCGTGACGTTCACCGGCACCCCGGCGAAGGTCGCCTCTTCGATCGCTGCCAGCCCTTGCTCGGTCCCCGGGATCTTGATGAACACGTTCTCCCGTCCGGCGCGTGCATGCAGTTCGACCGCCGCGCGCACGCTACCCGCGGTGTCGTAGGCGAGCAGCGGCGAGACCTCGAGCGAGACCCAGCCATCTACCCCTGCCGTCCGCCGGTGGGTCGCTGCGAACATGTCCGCCGCTCGTCGGAGGTCCTCGATCGCGAGCTCGAAGAACAGCAGCTCGCGGTCGGCCCCCTCGGCCGCCTTGTGGCGGATCCCATCGTCGTAGGCTCCCGACTTGATCGCCTTGTCGAAGATCGATGGGTTGGAGGTCAGGCCGGTGATCGAGAACTCGTCGATGTAGCGCTGCAGTTGGCCCGAGTCGAGCATCTCTCGGGTGATGTTGTCCAGCCACAGGCTCTGACCCAGCTCGTGTAACTTCGCCGTAGCGTTCATTTCCATCTCCTAACGAATGCGGATGATCGTCTGCCCGCTGATCCGTTCCGTCGGATTGAGGGCGGCGATAGCGTCGTCGAGGGTCGCGACCTTGCCGATGTTGGTCCGCAGTCGTCCGTCCCGCACCCGCTGCACGATCTCAGTCAGTTGGGCACGATCGGCCGCGACAACGAAGTCGATCGCCAAGCCGTCCGTGGGCCGCGCCTCGGGCGGACCGGCGATGGTCACCAGCGCTCCTCGGGCCCGGATCAGGTTTGCGGACCGCTTCTGGACGTCGCCGCCGATGACGTCGAAGACCAGGTCGACGTCGCCGACGTCTTCCAGCGCGTCGTTCTCAAGGTCGACGAACTCCATCGCGCCGAACTCGAGCGCCTTCTGGCGGTCGGCGGCGCGCCCGGTGCCAATGACGTAAGCGCCGAACTCACGTGCGAGCTGCGTCACCATCGAACCGACTGAGCCGGCCGCGCCGTGCACGAGGACGCGCTGCCCCGCCTGAAGACGGCCATGCTCGAACAGCCCCTGCCAGGCGGTCAGTCCCGGCATCGGCAGGCTCGCGCCGACCGTAAAGTCGACGTCGCCAGGCAGCGGCGCGAGGTTGCGGGCCTCGATCGCGACATACTCCGCCAGCCCGCCTGCGCGATACGAGTCCGTGAGGCCGAACACCCGCTGTCCCACCGACAGCCCCGTCGTGCCGTAGCCGAGGGCGGTGACCACTCCGGCCAGCTCCTGGCCGGGAATTGACGGCGTCCGGTCCCGGCCGAGGCGATCGGTCCAGGTCGAGGGCCACGTCAGCTCGCCCGAGGTGAATCCCGCCGCATGAACCTCAACAACGACGTCGTTTAGCGCCGGTTCCGGCTCGGGCCGCTCCACCAGCGTCATCCCGGCCAGTCCCGCGGCATCGTCCGTCGCCACAATTGCCTTCATCCGGCTCCTCCCAATGTCTCCATCGGGCGGCTCGCTGAGTGCCTGTCCGTGGGTTGGGTCCTCGAACGAGGTTTCACCGACCTCCCGGACCGCCGTCGGATCTTCATCCGGCCGCTCGCTGATCGTGACTCCTTGGGTGGGGTCTTCGTAGGGTTCGTTCGACAGTGGCATGCGACTCCGTCCCTCGCTGAGGTGGTGGGTACTCGAGTGCTTCGGATCCGACCGTAATCGGTCAGTGGAACGCCTCAAACGCGATGGGCGATCGCTCGGTAGCGACGTGTTATCGGGTGTCGTGCCGATGGGGCTCGGCGGTCGGCCGCGTGTGATGCCTTCGGCGACGTGGATGCGCTGCCGGCGTTGGCGAGGTTCGGTTCGACTGCGTCGTCGCGGCTGACCGGACCCAGGCGCCAGCGGCGATGAGCCTTGCTCCCTCTGGCCCGGCGCCCGGAAATCAAAGTTGCGGGGTCGGAATCGTGGTACGGTGGTATTGCGCTCGGTGAGCCTTAGCTCTTCTCGCTTTCGGGGCGACGTCTTCGGTCAGAGGGGCAGAGAGGCGGTCGGCCATGGCCACCGCGGCAAAGGCACGGCAAAGGCAGCCTGGCGCTGCTGTAGCCACACGGGCTGCGTGGGCTATCCGCGAGGCCGTTCCAGTCGACCGCACGCTACGCGTCGCCTGATTTCGGGCGAGAGAGAGGTTGGGTAATGCAAACTGACACGTCCCCATATCCGCTACGACTCACGGGCGAGCTTTCGCCGCAGCTGAGCCGTGGGCTCTGGCTGGTCAAGTGGCTGTTAGCGATTCCGCACTTCGTGATCCTCTTCTTCCTTTGGATCGCGTTCGTTGTCGTGAGTGTGGTCGCGTTTTTCGCGATCCTCTTCACCGGCCGCTACCCGAGAGAACTGTTTGAGTTCAACGTCGGCGTCCTGCGCTGGTCCTGGCGCGTCGGCTTTTACTCCTACAGCGCGCTCGGAACCGACCGCTATCCACCGTTCACCCTGCAGGACGTGAGTGACTACCCGGCCCGGCTTGAGGTCACCTACCCGGAGTCACTCTCGCGCGGGCTCGTGCTCGTGAAGTGGTGGCTGCTCGCGTTGCCGCAGTACCTAATCGTCGCGGTGTTCACCGGCGGCGCGTGGTCCACCTGGACGGGGAGGGGGAGCGAGTGGATCTGGACCTCGGGCGGCCTGGTCGGCCTGCTTGTCCTCTTCGCAGGCATCGCCCTCCTCTTTACGGGCCGCTATCCGAAGTCGCTCTATGACTTTGTTCTCGGGATGAACCGCTGGGTCTTGCGCGTTGTCGCCTACGCCACTTTGATGACCGATTCATATCCGCCGTTCCGGCTCGACCCGGGCGAAAACGAACCGCCGGCGGCCGCCGCACCCGGCACCGTGCCGCCCGCGCCAGCGCCGGCCTGACAACCGGTCCTCTGATGGCTGTCGCGGCGATCGAACGGCCGCATCGCACGTCGCTGCGGGCTCCGGTGGCATGGGGACTTGTGGTCGGAGGACTTCAGGCCGCGTCGCCGCTGGCGTTTTGGTGGCTGGACACCGCGACGGTGTACGCGATCGGTCTGGCCTTGATCGCCTCGGTCTATATCGGTTTCGCTGTTGCCGATGGGCGCCCGGGCGTGATCGCAGTTGAGAGCAGCGTCGTTGGGATGTTCGTCGTCGTCGCCGCGGCCGCGGTCACTGGATCGCCGTGGCTCCTCGTGCTCGGTCTCGCGGGCCATGGCCTGAAGGATCTGTGGCAGCACCGCCGCCAGTTCGTCGCGAATACGCGTTGGTGGCCTCCGTTCTGCCTGGTCGTGGATTGGACGGCGGCGGCGATCATCGCCGGCGAGATCATCGCCGGCGTTCACTTCCACCACTAGCGGTAGCAGGAGGATCAGTCAGATGCCGAATGACGGCTCGCGCACACGTTTTGAGGTCGCCGTGGTCGGTGCCGGTCAGGCCGGTCTCGCCATCGGCCGCTTGCTGGCCGGTCAGGGTCGGCGGTTCGTGATCCTCGATGGGGCCGACGCGATCGGAGCTGCCTGGCGCGATCGCTGGGACTCGCTGGTCCTGTTCACCCCGCGCCGCTACGACAGCCTTCCAGGTCTGGCGTTCCCAGGTGACCCGGACGGCTACCCGACACGCGACGAGGTTGTGGCATACCTCGAGCAATACGCCAGAACGTTTGAACTCCCGCTCCAGCTTGACCGCACAGTTCGCTCGCTGGCCAAGAACGGCCGGGCGTTTGAGCTCGAGCTTGACGGCCACAGCATCGAAGCCGACCAGGTTGTGATCGCAACCGGACCGTTTCAGACGCCGCGAGTACCGAGCTTCGCCAACCAACTCGCGCCTGACGTATTTCAGATCCACAGCCTTGACTACCGGCGGCCAAGCGACGTCCCCGACGGCACCGTCCTGGTTGTTGGTGGCGGCAACACCGGCTACCAGATCGCAGCCGAGCTATCTGGCACGCATCTGGTCCAGCTCGCTATCGGCGGACGCCAGACGCCATTGCCGCAGAAGCTTGCCGGCCGCGACCTGTTCTGGTGGCTTGAAAGAACGAAGCTGTTAAACACGAGCGTTGACTCGCGGCTCGGGCAGAAGCTGAGCCGTCGCGAGACACTGGTCGGGTCGAGCCCGCGCACCATCAAGCGCCACGGGGTGAGCATTAAGCCGCGGACCACAGCCGCTTCGGGACGCACGGTCAGCTTCGCGGATGGGACCGAACTCTCAGTGGACGCCGTGATCTGGGCAACCGGGTTCGGCGCGAACCACGCTTGGGTCAACCTACCCGTGTTCCGTAGCCAAGGCGAGGTGGTGCACGAGCGCGGCGTGACCGCCATCCCGGGGCTGTACTTCCTCGGCCTGCCCTGGCAGCACACCCGGGGGTCGGCGCTGCTCGGCTGGGTCAAGGACGACGCCGAGCACATCGCGCGACAGATCGCCGGTTTCGGACCGAACGCGTCAGCCGACATAGCGGCGCCGGAACCTGAGCGCAACGCCGGACCAACACCGGTCGGAGCGGCATGATGTTCTCATCCACGGTGACGTCATGACGGCGCTGGCTGCCCCCGCTCCGCCCGGCGCCGCCCCACTCGCGGAGAGAATGACACCCAAGGCGCTGTGGGCGTTGGCGATCACCTCGGTCGCAGCGTTCATGGTCACGCTCGACAACCTCGTAGTGACCACCGCGATCCCGGTGATCCGCCAAGACCTGCACGCCGGTCTCAGCGGACTTCAGTGGACGGTCAACGCCTACACGCTGACATTCGCCGTCCTGCTGCTCACGGGGGCTGCACTGGGCGACCGTTTCGGACGCCGGCGGCTGCTGGCGATCGGAGTGGCCATCTTCACCGCAGCGTCCGCCGGAGCCGCCCTGGCCCCCTCGATCGTCGCGCTGGACGTTGCTCGGGCGCTACAGGGCGTGGGCGGCGCGATCGTGCTGCCCTTGACGCTCACTGTCCTCTCGTCCGCTGTGCCGCCGGCGCGGCGCGGGGTGACGCTCGGCATCTGGGGAGCCATCAGCGGGCTCGCGGTCGCCCTCGGGCCACTGGTCGGCGGCGCGATCGTCAGCGGCATCTCCTGGCACTGGATCTTCTGGCTCAACGTGCCGATCGGGCTGGCGCTCGTGCCGTTCATCCTCCTGCGCCTCGAGGAGACACGCGGTCCCTCGACCAAGCTCGATCTGCCAGGCCTGGCGCTCGGCAGCATTGGCCTGGTCGGGATCGTCTGGGCCCTGGTCAGCGCAAACAACGACGGCTGGACCTCGCCCCAGATCATCAGTGCGTTCATCCTGGGCTGTGTCCTGTTGGCGGGCTTCGTCGCATGGGAGCTGCACGCGGAGCATCCGATGCTCCCGATGCGTTTCTTTCGCAACCGGACGTTCGCGCTGGCCAACGTCGCGAGCTTGTTCATGTTCTTCGGCATGTTCGGCTCGATCTTCTTCATCGCCCAGTTCTTTCAAACCGTGCAGGGACTCTCCCCGCTCCAGTCCGGACTGAGGATCCTGCCGTGGACAGCGATGCCGATGCTCGTTGCTCCGATCGCCGGCGCTGTCTCTGACCGCATCGGCGGCCAGCGGCTGATGGGAGCAGGACTGACTTTGCAGGCGATCGGTCTGGCCTGGATCGCCCTGGTCACCACGCCGACCGCGCCATACGTTGATTTCGTGCTCCCGTTCGCGATCTCAGGCTTCGGCATGGCACTGTTCTTCGCCCCCGTGGCCAACGTGGTCCTGTCCTCCGTCCCGCCGCACGAGGAGGGACAGGCCTCCGGAGCCAACAACGCCATCCGAGAGCTCGGCGGCGTGTTCGGCGTGGCCGTTCTCGCCGCCGTGTTCACCGCCAACGGCAGCTACCACTCCGCCCAGCAGTTCGTCGACGGCATGAATCCGGCCGTCACGATCGGCGCCGTCCTGGTCGCGGTCGGCGCCATCGCCGCGTTCGCGATCAAGCGGAGCCAGGTGCCCGCGCCTGCCGACATCGGAGCGGACGCCTCACTACTTGCCGCGTGTGCCTGCGCCTCGTGCTGGTGCGCGAACACTTGCGATTGCGTCGACACCGAAGACAAAGACGAACCGCCCGGAGACCCATCGCTGCGAATTCCCGTGCCCGTGGAGGCATGATGACCCGGCCGCCCGCCGCCGTCCGAGCTCGTTGCACATCCGAGACCGCCCCGGCATCCGCCGCACTCAACCGGGACTTGCCGGGGCCACTGTCGTCGAATGGCGCGCGTCCGGCCCGCCCTTTCGATCCGATGACTGGAGGATCGGGATTCTGGCCTCGATACTCGTTCCCATACCCGGCGGGCTCTTCACCTGGATCTGGCCTCCGAGCCCCTCGATTCGATCCTTGAGACCGGTTAGGCCGGACCCTCGGCTCGCATCGGCGCCGCCGAGGCCGTCATCGCGAATCACGAGAAGGAGGGTGGCATCCTCGACCTGGACCGAGACGCGTACGCGCTTTGCGTTCGCGTGCTTTGACGCATTCGCCAGCGCCTCGGTGATCGTGTAGTAAGCCGCTACCTCCACTCGGTCGGGGAGCCGGTGCTCGAAACCTACGTCGAGCTCGACGCGAATGGCGGAGCGGCGCCCCAGCGACTTGAGCGCGGTGGAGAGACCGCCCTCTGTGAGCTCGGCCGGATGGATGCCTTGAGAGAGCTGCCGGAGTTCCTCGACGGCCGTGATCAAACCTTCCGCGACGCGCGTGATATCGGCGCGGAGTTCGTCGGATCCGGGCGGAACCTTCGCCTCCGCCCTTCGAAGTGCGATGGCGAGCGTGACGAGTTGCTGCTGCGCCCCGTCGTGCAGATCCCGCTCGATGCGCCGTCGTGTTTCGTCGGAGGCTGCGATCACGCGTGCGCGAGAGGCAGCAAGCTCGGC
Organism: Solirubrobacteraceae bacterium; assembly: GCA_045805545.1. Classification (GTDB taxonomy): domain Bacteria; phylum Actinomycetota; class Thermoleophilia; order Solirubrobacterales; family Solirubrobacteraceae; genus Palsa-465. Next base: position 32,047 of record JBJMLD010000054.1, read on the forward strand.
ACGCATGGTGGCGTTGGAGACCGACGTTGCAACCAGCTCAGTAAAGCGAGCGAGTCGTTCCTCCGTGTCCGGAGGGAGTCTCTCGTTCTTCGTCGAGGCAATGTTGACGGCGCCCCAGACGGTTCCGTCGACAACGATCGGGACGCCGACCGCGGCCGTAAGGCCCGCCTGACGCGCCGCGGCGTAAAGTCCATGGGAAGCAGTGAAATCGTCGATGCGCGCGGGCTCGCCGGTGCGGTGGACCGCGGCGGGGAGACTGGGAACGTCGAGCGGCAAGCGGCGACCGGCTGGGAAAGGCGGTGGGGCGGCGGCCGGCTCAAACGAGCTTAGGACCAGGATTGTGTCGCGTTCATAGCGACACACCGTCACGTGCTGCACGCCGAATACCTGCGCAACCTCGTGCGCCACGGCCGAGAACACGGCTTCGCTCTTTGCTCCATCGGCGACGAGC
>JBJMLD010000055.1:0-15813 GCA_045805545.1 Solirubrobacteraceae bacterium
AAAGCACAGCGACTTCCCGCTTGCCGTTCCCGTGGTGACGATCGTTGGAGCGTCGAAGGCTTTCTCGTACGCGTCCGCTTGATGCGCGTAGAGGTGCGTGACCTGTGCTCGGCCTAGCGCTTCCTTGATCGCCGGACTCAGGCCATGCGGAAGCGGGACCAGGCGGGCCTTGCGAGCGCCGTTGACATCGTCGTGCACGAGCCGCTCATCGACCCTGCCCTGCTCCAGCAGCTCGCTCCACGCTTCACCAACTATCGACATCGTGTTCGAGTATGGCGGTAGGGTCGTGGCCTACCACCACATGGGGGTTTGACCATGTCCGAGCAGAACAAGGCCGTCGTGCGGCGCTTCATCGACGAGGCGTGGAACAACGGCAACCTGGACGTCGTCGACGAGTTGATCTCCGCCGATCACGTCGACCACGACCCCGCGCGCGCCGATGCGCCGTCCGGCCCCGCCGCGATGCGCGCCTTCATCGAGACGTACCGCACCGCGTTCCCCGATACCCGCATCGAGTTCGGCGAGTTGATCGCCGAGGGCGACCTCGTCGCCGGGCCTTGGCGCGCCACCGGGACGCACCAGGGCGAGCTGATGGGCATTCCCGCCACCGGCAAGCCGATCTCGATCACCGGCATGGGCATGGACCGAGTCGTCGACGGCAAGATCGTCGAGAGCTGGGGCAACTGGGACGGCATGGGGATGATGGGCCAGCTCGGGGTCATCCCGGCCGCGGCAGGCGCACCGGCGTAGCTCGGGCGGCGGCGGTCGCCCCTGCGGCTACCGCGGTGCCGCCTGGCCACTGGTATCCGAGGCCTGGCCGAGTAACGGCGGCTCTTTCGCCGTTTTCGGCCACCCTCTCGACGGGCGGGGTGGATGCTACGGTCGCCCGCGCCGTGCGCTGCCTCTACGTCGATCTGGATGGAACGCTCCTGGGGCCCGGCGCGTCTCTGCTGCGCGGCGCCGACGGCCTCTTCTCGGCGATCGCGATCCGCGCCCTCGAGGCCTGCTGGCGCGCCGACGTCGAGGTCGTCCCGTACTCCGGCCGCCGGCAGTCGAGCGTGTTCGAGGCGGCGCGGCTGATCGGCACCTCGTCGTACATCTTCGAGCTCGGGTGCGGGCTGGTGTTGGACGACGAGCTCGAGTGGTTGACCAACGGGATCGTCCCGGACAGCGAGCGAGGCTCGATCTTCGCGCAGATCGACCGCTCGGGCGCGCCGGCATTGCTGCTCTCGCACTTCGCCGGCCGCCTCGAATACCACACGCCTTGGTCGCTGACCCGCGAGGTGTCCCACCTCTTCCGCGGTGATGTCGATCTCGACGAGGCGGCGGCGGTGCTCGCCGCCGCCGGGTACGAGTGGCTGCGGCTGGTCGACAACGGCGTCGTCCACGAGCACCTTGGAAAGATGGCCGGGCTATCGATCGTGCGCGCTTATCACCTGATCCCGGCCGCCGCTTCGAAGGCGCGAGCCGTGGCTCGCCACATGCAGGCCCGGGGGTACTCCGCTGCGGACTGCATCGCCGCCGGCGACTCGCGCGAGGACATGGACGCGGCGGATGTGGTCGGGACGTTCTGGCTCGTCGCGAACGCGCTCGAGCGCGACCCGACGCTGCTCGATGGCGGCCGCCCCGGCGTCAGGGTCGCATCCGAGCCCTACGGCGCCGGCGTGTATGAAGCTGTGGTGACGACGCTGGCGGAGCGGAGGTAGCGCCGGCGCTCCCCCGCGCTCTTGCGCTTACGTCGTGACCGGCTGCCGCGTCTCGTCCTCGGCGTGGCTGTCGTGGTCGACTTCGTGCGTCGTGTTGTGGTCGTGGTCGTGGTCGTGGTCGGCTTGGCGCGTCGTGTTGTCGTGCGCCCGGCGCTCGACCTCATATGCGTCATCGACCGCCCAACCAAGCCGCTCGAGCAGGTGCACGACGAAATGGTCGCTCTCGAAGTCGCTGACGGTGACGCGCTCGCGCAGCAGCACGGCACCATCGCCGCGGTCAGGACGTCTATCCGCTGTGACGATGATCTGGGGCATGTTCTCTCTCCTTCATTTCGCGTTCCTGCGTGAGAGTGACATCCCCGCCTTCATCGTCGGTAAAGGTCTCGTGTCTTCTCTGAAACCAGTTCCGGATGCGCTCCCGGAGCCGCCGCCAGAAGCCCGGGCGCACCGACGGGCGCCAGCGGGCGGGCGGCGGAAGCGTCGTGCGCACGATCCCAATCCACTCGTCAAGCGGCAGCTCGCCTGAAATCAGGCTGGCGAGCGCGCTCGTGACCGGCGCCTCGATTCCGGCATCCGTGAGCGCCCGGGCCAGTAGCGGCACCGAGTCGAACGCCTCGATCGCCTGACCGACGCGCGCCGGGATCTCGCTCACCGGAGCGCCCTGCGCGAGCAGCTCGCCGGCGCGCCGGTTCCGGCTCTCCGGCGCCAGCGCCGTCGCAACCAGATCGCCCGTCCCAGCCAGGCCGATCATTGACTCCGGTCGCGCGCCCTGCGCCTCAGCCCAGCGCCACACTTCGGCGAAGATGTGACCGGCCGCCGCACCGGCCGCGTTCAGGCCCTGGGCCTCGGTGGCGCCGGAGGCGAGGGCAGCGGCGTTCTTGGCCGCGCCGGCGAGCTCCACTCCGATTGGATCGTTTGACTCCTCGCATACAACCCCGGCGCGGATGAAGACGCCGGCTATGGCACTGGCCAGCGCCTCCTCGCTCGACGCCGCAACCAGACCCGCACCCGCGCTCACCATTTCACGCGCGTGCGCGGGACCGCCGACGCAACCCGTGCGGCTGGCCCCGAAGCGGCGCGTCAGCAACAGCGTCGGCGGCAGGCCGGCCGGCGGGACGAGTCCCTTGGCGAGCGAGATGATTGCGGCGCGGTCCGGCAAGCCGCGGCCCTCGAGGCCATCGATGACCCCGTCGAGTCCGATCGAGGGAACCCCGAGGAAGACGTAGTCCGCCCGCGCCAGCCCACTCTCGACCGGCTCGATCCGCAGCTCCCGCGGCAGCTCCACGCCGCTCAGGTATGTGCGGTTTTCGCGATGCTCGTTGAGCTGCTGCGCCTGCTCCTGAGTCCGCGCCTGCAGCGTCGTGCGCAGTCCCCCGCGCGCGAGTAGGACCGCGACAGCGGTCCCGAACGACCCGGCGCCGATGACGACAGCCCGTCGGGTGCCGGGCGCCGGCAGGTGAATCGAGCGACGCGGAATCGGTGGCATCAGATACCTGGCGCGCCGTTATAGCGGCGCCAGCCGATTTACGGGTATTTGCACGCGCTCGTGCGAGTTCAAGCGGCGCCGCGTTCGCGCGGCGGCGCGGTGTCGGCGGGCGCTTGCGAGCCCTCGCCGGCGACGGCCTGCCGACCGGTGCCGGCGTCGCGGCCGGTGTCGCCACGCGCGATCATGTCCGCCAGCGCCGTCGCGTCGTCACGCGCAATCACGTCCGCCAGCGCCGTCGCGGCCTCCGAGATCTCGCCGAACGCGTCGGCCACGTTCGCCGCGTCAGAGCCGGTAATGGCCCGATTCAGCGTCTGAACGGCCGCGTCGAACCGAGCCCACAGCTCCGCCGGCCCGCGCCGGCCTGTCCCGGGCCGCAATTCGTAGGGCGGCTCGGCATGCTCCGCGCCGGGCACCGGTCGCCAAAGCAGGCCGGCGGCGTGGGCGTGCTCCCACGCGACCTGCTCGCGTGCGGCAGCCTCCGCCAGCGCCCGCAGCCGATTCGAGAAGCTGAGGTCCGGTGGCGCCAGCTTGTGCGACCGCATCGCCTCCGCCCACCCGTTTCCGGCCTGCCGGACCGCCCGCATGACTTGCGCTTGGCGCTCGAGGCCGCCGGCCGGCTCATGCGTCATGCCAGGCCCGCCGTCATCCCGTCGTTGGCGCCGATCCGTTGGGCATCGGCCCCGGCTCGGCGACGCCAATGAGGTCGCCACCCCAGAAGTCCTCAGCCGCTGCGCTTGGCTCCGCTGGCGATGTGCCCGCTCCCCCGCTGTACGAGTCGGCCAGGACGCGGTCGAGATCCGAGCGCCGGATCCGCACCCGCCGCCCGACCCGCAGCGCCGGCAGCGATCCCTGATCGATCCAGTTGCGGACCGTCTGCTGATTCAGTTTCAGCATCTCGGCAACCTCCGCCACCGTGAGGAACGAATCTTCTAGATCGACGCGATCCAACGACCACCTTCTCTAACTGAGACGAACTGGAGCTAATCCAGTGCTTATAATACCGCGCCTGGAGGACGTCAACGTCGGCGGTCGGCGACGGAAGGTCTGCGAGGAGTGGATAGCGAAGGGCCTGAAACCGAGGAAGGCACAACCACGAGCAACGTGGTGCGCCTTCCGCGGGACTGGCTAGGACCGCGCGAGGAGCTCGTGCCGTTTGGACCCGCGGCGGAGCGGAAATCCGCGCCGCCGTTTGACCCACTCTCGGTCGATGACGAGCGGGCGCCCGCGCCACCGTTTGGCTCATCGTCCGTCGACGACCAGCCGGCGCCCGCGCCACCGAGCGCCTCGGATTTCTGGGGCGAGCACTCCGCTGACATGCACCACGTGCTCCAGGGACCGGTGCCCGCCCCGGTTCCGACCCCGGCTCCGATCCCGAGTCCCGAGGAGACCCCGCCTCCGCTCGAAGATGCCGCGTCACTCGACCGAGCCGGTGCGCCGTGGCTGCGCCGGTCCCGCCGCCGGATCGGGATTCGGACGCGCATTCGTAACGCCACCTCCGGTCGTCTCGCGACCCGGTCCCGCGAGTTGTGGTGGCGCCGATGGGCTGAGCGGCGGACCGCTCAGCCAGCGCCGGGGTCTACGCCGGACCAACGTCCCGCCTCCGCGACCCGCGATGACAAGCTGGACGGGCGGCGGATTTCCGCGGCGGCGGTCGCCGGTGTCGCGCTCGCGACCGTCGTTGGCCTGGCGGCGACCGCCTTCGTCGCGGGCTCGATCGGCGGACCTCCGAGGGGCGGGCGGATCGCGAGCCGGGTGGCCGGCGCAGACCACACCCTGGGCCTGGGCCGGATCCTGCGCAGTGAGCTTGTCGCCGGACCGGTGCAGGCCTCGGCTCTGTCGGTGGCGCGTGCCGCCGCACGTCATGCCTCGACTGGCCGGCGCGTCCATCGCAGCGCGCGGACGCGCCACCACCGCGCCGCGCCAGCAGCGACGCAAGTCGCCACGGCAACGCCGACCTCGGCGTCTTCGTTGCGAACGAGCTCCACCACGGCCTCCTCGACGGCCGCGGCAACGTCGAGCTCGGCGACCTCAGCTGACTCGGGGTCCGGGTCCGGCGGCGGTTCCTTCGGCGGCGGTTCGTCCGATGCAGGCGGCTCTTCCGGATCGGGCGGCGGCAGCGGCTCCTCCGCCGGACCCGTCGGACCAGGCGCCCCATTCGGCCCCGGCCACCTTGGATGAAGCTAGTGCGACCTCGACACCAGCCGACATGTCACAAATCCGTCAAAAGTCGAGCGAACCGCTACCCAGCGCCACCCTCGTGTGTTGAGATGCTCAACCGACCGAAAGAGAGCAGGGCATGCACCGGCTGATCCGCCACGTCCGAAGCAACGCGATCTCCTATCTAGCCCTATTCGTCGCCCTCGGCGGCACCAGCTACGCAGCCATCAACCTGCCCGCCGGCAGCGTCGGCCCCCGCCAGCTGAAGAACGGCGCCGTCACGACGAGCAGGCTGGCCAACGGCTCGGTAACGCCGAAGAAGCTCGACTCGAAGGCGTTCGGTGGCGCAGTTAGGCATTGGGCCTTCGTGAACGACGACGGTCACGTCATCGGCGGCAGTCGAGGAACTCATGTGTCCATGAGGGGCCATTCGTTGCCGTACTACGTCACTTGGGGGGATCAGTTCTCGCACTCTTGCGCGGTTCTGGCGAGCTCGCCGGGTATGGAGGGGTTCGCGCCGATCGCGGATACCGTGGGCCTGCACGTCAACGCGCCCGCGTCGCCGCGCGGAAAGACCGAGGTTTGGGTCTGGCCAAGTCGAGGCGGGACGCTGATCCAGGCGCGGTTCTACATCGCCGTGATCTGCTGAGGACCAATGGGCTACCGGGCGAATGCGATGAGTACTCCCCGTCAATGGCTCGTCCGGGCGGCCGGGACGTGTGCGGTGATCACGCTCGCCTTGAAGCTGGCAGCGACCGCATCGGGGGCCGGTTTAATTTCGGTGCATCTGTGCGGCGACTGGACTCGCGGATCGAGTGCTCGAGGGGGCACCGTGGGTGTCGCGCACTCCGGAACATCCGGGGCCGGTGTTGGGACTTCGTATGACTGCCCGCCCAATGGCGTAGCGAACGGTATCGAGACATTCACCAGCGGGACCAACGTTCGCGGTGGAACGCGCGCCTATTGGGAGATTGATGCTCCAGCTGGGCTATCGATCATCGCGGCCCAGACCGTGCCATTTGGGCCCGAAGGAATCGCAACGTACGGCGTGAACTCGAATCAAGGCTGGGGCGGCGGGTTCTATTGGAAGGGCGGCGGCGCACCCATCGCTATTGACGAGTTCAACTTCTCATCTCCGCTTATCAATTCGCCGTACTTCGGTTGGCAGATCGTGTGCGGTGCAAGCACATGCGACGGAGTACACAAACCGGCCGAGTTGGCCGTCCTTGAGCTTGCGATCACCGGGATGGAAACCACCGGCCCAACCGTCAACGTAAACCCGTTCAGCCTAGGCGCCACCACGGGCTGGTCCCGCGGCAAATGGCTGATCGCGTTTACCGCCGATGGTCCGACCGGTGCGTGCCAGCTGAGCGCCACCTTGGGCGGCGTGAGCGTTTCGCAAGCTGTGAGCGAGCCACAGAATCAGATCAGCTGGCATCAGTGCCCGTCGGGGTTGTTCGCGCAGACCTTTGACACGGCTTCGATTGGATCGGGCGCGGGCGTCCCGCTGACGATGTGGGCGCGGGATGCAGCGTATGACTACGGGACTGGGCAGTACATGTCCGCGGCGGTGACGCGGAATGTCAACCTCGATAACCAACCGGTGTCGCTGAGCCTCAGCGGTCCGAGCGATGCGCCGTCGACAGCGGGGCGGCAGACTATCACCGCGACGGCGACCGCCGGGCCGAGCGGGGTGCGGGGCATCTGGTGCTCGGTCGACAATGCGCCCTACCAGTTCCACGCCGGCGCGAGCGAGCAGCTTCAGGTCCAGGGGATCGGCCAGCACAGCGCGAGTTGCTTTGCCACGAACAACGCGCTGGACGAAGCAGCCCAGCCAGCGCGATCGCAGGTCCAGACATGGACTCTCAGCATCCGCGAGCCTTCGGTGAGCGCGGTCTCGTTCGCGCACGTCGTCAACGCCCTGCGCTGTAGCAAGCGACGTGAGACGGTCAAGGTCCCGGCGCGCTGGGTCACAGTCACCTACCACGGTCACCGCCAGCGGATCAAGGTGCCGGCGGAGACCAAGCGCGTGACGGTTGTCCACTGCCACCCGCGGGTCGTGTTCCGACGCGTACGCGTCAACGGCCACTGGCGGATGAAACGCGTCGTCTTGCTGCCACACACGGTCCAGGTGTCGACGAAGCACATCGCACACGGCGCGCCGGCAACGATCAGTGGCTGGCTCGGGACTGCCGGCGGCAACGCGCTCCCAGGGCAGCGCGTGACAATCCTCACCGCTCCTGACACGGGACGCGGCATGTTCACCGCATCTGCCGTGGCGACGACGGGTCCAGATGGCAGCTGGACGGCCACGCTGCCGCCGGGGCCGTCGCGTGTGGTGCGCGCGGTGTATGGCGGCGCCGGCACTGTTGAGCCGGCCATTTCGACCGACGCGCGGATCGTCGTGCCGGCATCAGTCAGCTTGGCGGTCTCGCCCCATCACACGCACTGGGGCAGGACGATTAAGATCAGAGGCCGGTTGCACGGCGGGTACGTCCCACCATCGGGCGAGGTCGTGGTCCTCTGGATCGGATGGCCGGGCGGCTCGACTGAGATCGGCCACCTCTACGCCCGTGGCGACGGACGGTTCAGCAGCAGGTACACGTTCCTTCGCGGCAACGGAAGCGAGACGTACCACCTCTGGGCGGCGAGCGCCACGGAAACCGACTATCCCTTCACCACCGCCCGCAGCCGCTCGACGCCGGTGACGGTCTCCCCGTAAAAGCTGGGTCCTTCTAACTCACCTGGTCATATCGCCAGGTTCCGTCGTGTGTCCATGCAACCACCACAGTGTTCGCGGGACAGCCGACGGCGCATTGATAGATCTGCAAGTTGTCCAACGAGAGATTGGAGTTTGGGGCTTCCGCGGGATCGCCGGTGTCAAGCGTGGTTACAGCTCCCGTGCGGAAGGACACCGATTTGAGGGTTTCGCTGCGCGGGGGGCTGTTCGGCGACCCAGGTGGCGTGCACTGGGCGTAGGTGCGAATCCAGGCGCCTACACCCGTCGGTGAAAGCTCCGCTGACACGATGCTACCTCCACCCTCGTCGAGGGTCACGGTGCTTCCCGATGCGACGTCAACCGCATATACCGACGAGTTGACGACGGGTGTGCCCAGGCTGTTGCAATACGGACTATCGAAGAACGTCGTCGTGTAGTACAAGATGTCGGACCGCGCCACGCCAACGATCGTGGCGCAGGTTTCAGACATCGCAATGGAGCGGCAGCTCTCATTGCGAGCGAGAAACTGAAAACCGCGACTCGGCTCGGAGTAGGCGCAGTAGCGATATTCCTGGCCGTCAAATATCACGATGACCTCGGCATCGCTGGCAACTGCCTGCGAGCCGGCCGGAACGGCACAGGCCGGGGTCGGCGGCGGTGGCGGCGGTGGCGGCGATTGCGGCGGTCGCGGCGCCGTCCCGACGAGCGAGTACTTGCTGCGCACGTGACGGTAGAGGGTTCCGCCGGTGTAGTGCCCGGTCGCGGCCAGTGTGAAGCGTCCGCCAGGGTGCAGCGTCCCGGTTCCCGTGAACGCACCTTTGGTGGTCCCCTGCGAGTAGAAAGCCGTGCTCGTCCCTTTGAACATGAACGTGGCCGGGCGTGGATGGCCCGTGATCGTGATCGTTTGGACGATCGTGCCTCGCCCTAACCCGCTCCTCACGGTTCCGGCAAATACCGCGCTTGATCCTGGGCTCGGATACTTCGCGCCCTGCCTCAGGGCTCCCAGCGTGACCGCCTGGTTGACGCGATGCCGGCTTGCCGCTTGCGCGACCGTGCCTCCGAGCGCGACGCAGAAAGCCATGACTGAAATGGCTGCCGAAACGGCTCGCATACCATGAGAACGCAGACCCGCCGACCGAGTTGCGCAGCAAGCCAAGGATCTCGCGACCAGGCAGCCCGGGGTCCAACTACATGGCAAATGGCAACCGAGCCCGAGCGGCAACGCTTGCCCCCACGATAGACACGTAGTTGGAACCCATCGGCGGTCGCTTGGTCCGGCGGTCAGACGCCGGGCTCGCAGGCGACCTCGCCTGCCGTAACGGCGTGAGCCAATCGCTGGTAGTCCAGTTCGTTCTGGTCGGCGTACGCGGCGGAGAACCGTGCGATCGCTTGGTCGAACCTCGCGCCTGCGCCGAGGTACGCGCCGATAGCGAGGCGGTCACCCGAGCGGGCGTGCGCGCGCGCCATGGACCATCCGCACGCCCGTGTGTATGCATGTAGCCCTGACTCGCTCATCGTTGAGAGGTCGATGGAAGCCTTCCAGTCCCAGAGCTGGCGGATGTAGAAGTCGTGCTCCTTTCCGTCGAGGCCCAGGCTCCGCTGCCAGCCGAGGAAAACGTCGATCGCGGCCTGCGAGAGCCGCTGTCCGCGGACGACGCGTTCGCCGTGGTTCTCGAACTTGCTCGCGCCCAGATACCGCTCCAGCACGGATGCCTGCGCTTCCTTCATCTGCAGCACGAGGGGGTCCTTTCCGCCCCGACCCACGAACAGGAGCACCCATGCGCGCGTGCCTACGCTCCCGACGCCGACGACCTTACGGGCCATATCTACAAACCGGTAAGTCCCTAGCAGGTAGCGCCGATCCTCATCGAGGCTCGCCGCGTACTGCTCCAGCGCCGCCCGAACGATGTCAGTGTCCCGGCGAGCATCGGCCGGGTCAACCAGCTCGCGGAGCGGAACCAGCAGCGGCGGGACCCTCCGGAACTGCAGCTCGCCGTCGACACGCTCGGTGAGCTTCTCGACGGCCCGCAGGCTCGTCTTTCGCCGCGCCTTGGCGAACGGCTTCGCGAACAAGATCCGACCCTTCTTGCCCAGCCGCCCTCCGAACTGCTCGACGAGCTCGCTCGCGTTGAGGCGGTCGTACCAGACATCCAGATGACTCTCGCCCGCGAAGCCGCGCATCCCCTCGCGGTACTCGCGCACGCACTCCGTCACGAGCCATCGCCGGCGATCCGCTGGCAAGCCGATGTCGCGGCCGGCGATCTCCACGCTGGCCGCCATCCGCTTGACATCCCACTCCCACGGGCCGGGCAGCGTCTCATCGAAATCGTTCGGGCCAAAAACCATTCTCCGATCCTGAGCCGCGAAGCCGCCGAAGTTCGAGATATGGGCATCGCCGCAGGCCTGCACGACGATCCCCGAATCTGGGGTCGCCGCGAGGTCGGCCGCCATCACCGCGGCAGCGCCGCGGTAGAACGTGAACGGCGAGACGAGCATCCGCCCGTACCGGATCGGGACGAGTTCTTGCAGGCGCGACGCCGCCTGGTCCTCCAGTATTGAGACGGGGTCCGGCCGATCCCGCGCCGGCGCCCAGTCGCCATGCGCCGAGCGCGGCGTGGTCCCCCGCGCCGCTCGACCACGCTCGGCAGACTCCCCAGGCTGCAATGTTGCGTGATTCGACGCGGCCATACGACCACCAACGCGACCTCCGCTGGGCACTGAATCGGGATGCGCGGTAGTGCTCATCAGATCGTTCCGCGACGCAGCGTAGGTTCGAGGACCGCAGTTGTCCACGCATCATCCAAACCAGGTGAATCGATACCAGCGGCGTGGCCCGTCCCGCGCAAGCGAGCGACAGTCCCGCACGTAACCCGCAAAAGTCCGCTTTGCTCCCAGCCCCGGGAGAGCAAAGAGGGGTTTGACGGGAATAGGCCGTAGAAGTCCGCTCCGCTCGGCGGCGTCGGGGAGCAGAGCGCAGTTTTACGGGTCCGACGCGCCGCCGAACCACCGCTCGCAGCCCCCTGACCGACGACCTAACGGACCACCCCTAGTTCCCGGACTCGCTTCCAGCTAAGCTCTGTCCTCGTGATCGGCGACATCCTTCAGCCAACGCACCTGTTGTTCGTTCTGGTGATCGCGCTGCTGGTTCTCGGACCCAAGCGGCTGCCTGAGGTTGGGCGCTCGCTTGGGCGTGGGCTTCGTGACTTCAGGAGCGCCGTCAGTGGCGACGAGCAGCCTGAGCATGTGGAAGCTACGGCTACCCCGGCGACCCCGCCGACGCAGCCGGCCACCGAGACCAAGCAGGCGGCCCCAGGGCCGGCCGAGCACCTCGGCTAAGCGAGCGCGCAGCTCGCTGGATTGCCGCTGATCTCAGCGACATCCTATGTCAACGCTTGACCCACAGCTGCATGCCGGGGCCGTGCGGTCACGCCGCCGCCGACGGCTGGCCGTTCGGATGCTGGCCGGCTGCCTGATCGTCATCGCGGCGGTGGCAGCTACGGTCGCCACCGGCACCCTGCTCGAGGTCAAGTTCTTCACCGACGCGCTCAAGCAGAATCCCCGGCTGAACGTCGGCAACGAGCTGGCCACGGCCGATGCTGGCGGACCGCAGACGCTCCTGCTGATCGGCTCGGACAAGCGGGCCAAGGGCGCGATCGACGCCAGCTCGCCGCCGCACTCGGACACGATGCTGCTCGTCCGGCTCGACCCCTCGCAGCCCGACACGACGATGCTCTCGATCCCGCGCGACTTGAAGGTCCGGATCCGCCCCGACAAGGGACCGGCCAGCACGCAGAAGATCAATGCCGCGTACTCGATCGGAGGAGCGAAGCTGGCGGTGAAGACGGTCAAGCGAGAGCTCGGAGTCAAGATCAACCATGTGATCGACATCAACTTCGGCGGGTTCAAGGCGCTCGTCGACTACCTCGGGTGCGTGTTCGTACAGGTCGACCGCCGCTACTACCACTCGAACCTGGGCCTCGCCCCGAGCGATACGTACTCGGAGATCGACATTCAGCCCGGGTACCAGAAGCTGTGTGGGCAGGATGCCCTGTCTTATGTCCGCTACCGCCACACCGACGACGACCTGGTGCGAGCCGCTCGCCAGCAGGACTTCCTGCGCCAGATAAAGAACCAGGTCGGGGCCAGCGGATTGATCGCGCGCCGCCACGCGATTGAGCGGATCTTCGGGAAGTACGCCAGCACCGACATCCGCTCGGCCGACGACGTCCTGAAACTGGTCGAGCTGGTCGTGCAGTCGGCCGGCCATCCCGTCCGCCAGGTCACGTTCGCGGCCTCGATCGGACCTTCGTACGTGACCGCGAACCGCGCACAGGTCCGTCGCACCGTGCACCTGTTCCTGCACGGCGGCGCCGCCCCGGCCCGGGTCAAGGCAAACCCGACAAGCAGCGCCCACAGCGCGAGCAAGCACGGCGCCAGAAGGGGCAGGCCGGCCCCGAAGCCCAACAGCAATCTCGTACCCGCCACGGCAGACGAGCTCGCCCAGGCGCACGTGACGGCACCGAAGCTGCCGTTCCGCCTCTACTACCCGGTGAACCGCGTCGCCGGCCCGGGCTCGAGCGCAGACATTGTCAGGGACTACCGGCTCGAGCACCATCCCGCCTACGTGGTCGTGGTCTCCCAGGGCGGGCTCGGACAGTTCTACAACCTCGAGGGCACGACGTGGCAGGGCGCGCCGATCCTGCGCAACCCGAACCAAACGGTCACGCTGGCCGGAAGGCGGATGCAGCTCTACTACGAAGGACAGCGCCTGCGCGTGGTGGCGTGGCACGACGGAAACGCCGTCTACTGGCTGACCAACACGCTCCAGAACGTGCTCACCAATCGCCAGATGCTGGCTATCGCCGCCGCCGCCCGGCCGACGACCTAGGCCGCCGCGCAACAGCCGGCCGACGACCTAAACCGCCCCGCAACAACTCAACCAGAACGTCTGTTCGCGGCGGTACCCTCGCCCCGTGCGGCAACTGCACGAACGCGCGGCGATGGTGCTCCTGCTGCGGACCGGAACGCGTCCGTGGCAGCACTACGCCGAGCTGGTCGAGGAGGCGGGCAGCGCGATGGCGGTCCTGCAGGAGGAAGCCGGACCGCAGGGACAGCTGTTCGAGCCCCACCCCGACCTCGACGCGGCCGCCGGCCAGATCGAAGCCTGGCGAGCCGAGGGGATGCGCCTCATCACGGTGCTCGATCCGGATTACCCGGAGAACCTGCGCGCCGTGCACGACCGGCCGCCGCTGATCTTCGTCGCAGGAGAGCTCCGAGCGCAGGATGCCCGGTCGATCGCGGTGGTCGGGACGAGACAAGCTACGCCGGCCGGTACACGTGCCGCGCAGACGATCGCCGCCCATCTGACAGGCCACGGCTACACCGTCGCCTCGGGCCTGGCGGCTGGCATCGACACCGTGGCCCACACCACGGCGCTGGCTCGCAAGGGTCGTACGTTCGCCGTGATCGGAACCGGCCTGCGGCGCGCCTATCCGCCCCAGAACGCGCCGCTGCAGCGGCGGATCATCCGCCAAGGCGCCGTCGTCTCGCAGTTCTGGCCCGACGCGCCGCCAAGCCGCCGAAGCTTTCCGATGCGCAACGCCGTCATGTCCGGCATGACCCTGGCCAGCGTCGTAGTCGAGGCATCGCATACGAGCGGCTCGCGCATGCAGGCGCGGCTGGCGCTGGAGCACGGGCGGCCGGTGTTCCTGAACCGCGCTCTGCTCGAGCACGCATGGGCGCGCGAGTTCGCCACTCGCCCCGGCACGCACGTGTTCGACGATCCAGCCGTGATAACTCACACGATCGAGCGCCTCACCTCCGCCGGGGCGCTGACGCCGTGAAGGAGGGCGATCCAGGCCGTGCCGAGCGTGAGCGAACTGACCGCTGTGTACGGGAACTTCATGCTCTCTCCGCGCCACGGCCCGGGCGTGTGCGAGATCTGCTTCAACCTGACCGACGACTACGCCCTCTGTTACGCGTGCGCGCATGGAACTCAACGGCTCGACGCCGTGGTGCCGATCTCATACAGCGTCAGGCGCGAGCAACTCCATCACGCGCTTGCAAGCTATAAGCGGCTCGACGGCGAGGTCGCGCGACGACTGCAGGCGCAGCTCGCCGCTGTCCTGTGGCGATTCCTCGCCGCGCACGAGCGATGCGTCGCAGCTGCGACCGGCGTCACCAACTTCCACCTCGTGACCACCGTGCCATCCGGAGAGCGCACGCGCGACGAGAGCCACCCGCTTCGGCGCATCGTCTCCGAGCTGGTAGGTCCCACGCGTGATCGCCACGAGCGCCTATTGGATCGCTCCGAGCAGGCAATCACACCCCGCGAGTTCAGCCCCGACAAGTTCACGCCGCGGCGTGCGCTCCACGGCGAGGCGGTGCTCCTGATCGACGACACATGGACGACAGGTGCCAGCGCCCAGAGCGCGGCGGCCGCGCTCAAGACGGCGGGCGCCGGCCACGTCGCTGCGGTGGTCATCGGCCGTCACCTCAACCGCGAGTGGCACGAGAACGATCGGCGCCTGCGCGGCATCAGCCGGCCGTTTCACTGGGACGCGTGCGCACTGTGCGACGCGGGGCGCCTCCCGCACGCCGAGAACGCGGCGTGACCGGCAGCCGCGGCGCAGCGCCGCATCGCTCAAACGCGCCTACGCCCGGACGGGCTCTTTCTGCAGCACCACCTCGTAGCGATCCGTGATCGGCGGGCGCTCGCGGTCCACACCTGCGCGCGTAACCGCAGCGGCCTTGATCTCCCGCGCCAGCGCATCGCTGGCATGCAGCGCTTCCATCGACTCCCAATAGGTGACCGCGATGGCTCGGCCGCCTGTGTAGTCGACGCCACACCACACGCCGCCATACCCGGGCTGCTGCTCGATCAGCGGGAGGTGCTTCTCCCGAAACTCCTCGAGCGTGGCCTTGATGCGCTCGGGCGCAAGTCCGGGGAATGTGGTGACCCGTGCGTACATGGGAAACACCCTCCTTCTTGTGGTGAGAGCAGCCTACTCCGACGACGGCGGCGTGCAAGACAAACATGCTTAGCCGCTCAGGCGCGTGGGTACCAGGCATGAGTCATACCGAGTCACCGGAGGTCGTCCTGACGGTGGTGCGAGGCAGTTCGAAGGCCGGGCTTGGCTCGGCGTGAGGTAGAGGAGCAGTGCTGAGGAGAGAGGCTCCAAGGGAGCGGCAGCTGCCTCGCGCGCTGGCCGTGTGTGCCGTGTCAATCCTGACGGCTTGGGCGCTGGCCGCCTGTGGATCCTCGAGCGGCGGGACGCCAACTCTCAACTGGTACGTCTTCCCGGAGCCTTCCGGGTCCTTCCAGACCGCTGCCACCAACTGCAGCAAGGCTTCGGGCGGCAAGTACAACATCAAGATCAACCTGCTGTCGACCTCGTCCGACCAGCAGCGCGTGTCGCTCGTTCGGCGGCTCGCAGCGAAGGACTCGGCCATCGACATCCTGGCCATGGACGTCGACTGGACGGCCGAGTTCGCCACTGCCAAGTGGATCCTCCCCTGGCCGGCTGACCGGGCCTCGGCTGTGACCAACGGGGATCTCCCAGGCCCGGTCGCGACCGGGACCTGGCAGGGCAAGCTCTACGCCGCCCCGATCAATTCCAACACGCAGCTGCTGTGGTATCGCAAGGACCTCGTCCCGAACCCGCCCAAGACGTGGGACGAGATGATCAACGACGCGATCCAGCTCGCCAAGCAGGGCAAGCCCCACTACATCGAGGAGCAGGGCG
>JBJMLD010000056.1:0-16139 GCA_045805545.1 Solirubrobacteraceae bacterium
CTGCAGTTCCGTATGATCTTCGCCCGCATGAGCCGGCCGATCAGGGTCCTCACCATCTCGGTTGCATCGGTCGCCCTGGCGGCTTTCCTAGTCGCGTGCGGGACCGAGCACCTAAGCGTGCCGGGCGCCAACGCGACGGTCCACCACGGCGCGGTGCTCTTCTCGCAGCGATGCGGCGGCTGCCACACGCTCTCCTACGCCGGCACGCACGGATCGGCGACCAACGTACGCAGCCGTCAGATCACCGACGGCCCCAACTTCAACGTCCGCTGCGAGCGCCCGATCGACCGCGTCATGTACGCGATCGAGAACGGCGGCTTCTCCGGCGCGATCATGCCCCAGAACGTCGTCGTGGGAGACGATGCGAAGGCGGTGGCCCAGTTCGTGGCCACATACGCGGGCCGCCAGGCGCCGAAGATCGTCGGAGTGACGCCATGCATCTCGCAGCCCATCGGCACGCTTCCGCCCCCGACGGCCACCACCGCCGGCGGATCGCCCAGCGCCGGCACGAAGAGCACGAAGAGCACGACGAGCACGACGAGCACGAAGTCCAAGAAGTAGGCGCCGCGTTCTCGACATCAGACTGATCCGCCGGGACCCCGAGGCCGTGCGAGAGGCGCTGGCCCGGCGCGGGGCGCAGGTGGCGGCGACGATCGACCAGGTCCTCGAGCTCGACGAGCAGTGGCGCGCGCTGACCGCCCAGCTGGAGGACCTGCGGGCCGAGCAGAACCGCGCCAGCAAAGGCCGCCAGGGGGCGCCGACGCCAGAGGAGCGCCAGCAGCTGGCCGAGCTGGCAGCCCGCGGCCGCGCTCTGAGCGACGAGGAGGACAACGTCCGCCGGCGCCGTGACGAGGCGCTGGCCTCACTGCCCAACTTGCCGGCGCCGGACGCACCTGACGCCGACACGGTGTTGCGTGAGGTCGGTCAGGCCGGGGCGAGTGGCAAGGATCACCTCGAGCTGGCCGGCGCGATGATCGACATGGAGCGCGCGGCCAAGGTCTCGGGGTCGCGCTTCGCCTACCTGCGCGGCCAGCTCGTGCTCGTCGAGCTCGCGCTCGTCCATTTCGCGATGGAGAAAGTCATGGCCGAGGGCTTCGAGCCGGTGGTCCCGCCCGTGCTCGTGCGCGAGAAAGCGCTGTACGGCACCGGCTTCCTGCCTGACACCGAGCAGCAGATCTACCACCTCCCCGACGACAACCTGTATCTGGTCGGCACCTCCGAGGTGCCGCTCGCCTCGCTGCACGCCGACGAGATCCTCACCGCCGGCGAGCTCCCGCGCCGCTACGCCGGGTTCTCGACCTGCTTCCGGCGCGAGGCCGGCGCCGCGGGCAAGGACACGCGAGGGATCTTCCGCGTGCATCAGTTCGACAAGGTCGAGATGTTCTGCTTCGTGGCGCCGGAGGAATCGGCGGCCGAGCACGAGCGGCTGCTGGCGATCGAGGAATCGATCCTCCAGGAGCTCGGGATCCCCTACCGGGTCGTCGCGATCGCGGTCGACGACCTCGGGGCCTCAGCGGCCAAGAAGTACGACCTCGAGGCGTGGCTCCCCGGTCAGGAGCGCTATCGCGAGCTCACTTCGTGCTCGAACACGACCGACTTCCAGTCGCGCCGGCTCGACATCCGCTACCGGCCCGACGAGGGCCGGCCGACCCATTTGCACACGCTGAACGGGACGGCGGTCGCGGTTGGCCGCACGATCATTGCGCTACTGGAGAACGGCCAACAGGCGGACGGATCGGTCATCCTGCCCGCCGCGCTGGCACGCTTGGGCGCGCCGGACGTCCTGGCGCCAACCCAGCGCTAGCCCGCGGCCGGCTAGAAGCCGACTAGTTGGACGGAACGACTCGCAGCGGGCGAGCCGGCGTGGGGTCGAGCACGACGAGCGCGGCCCGCGGCGGCCCGCACGGCGCTACGCGCGCGCGCATGCGTACGCCAAACGTGTTCCACGGCCGAACGGTCGCCTGCAGCGGCTCGCCCTCGCCGGCGGCGGCTTCGGCCATGGCCTGAGCGAAGCTCGCCTTGCCCCGGGCTTCCGCGTCGGCGCCGACGAGCAGCTCGGCGACAGGACGGTTGACCGCGGCGTCCTCGGCCACCCCGAGCAGCTTCTCGGCGTGGCGGGACATGGCTTGCACGAGCAGCGCACTGTCCACGACGAGAAACGCGTCCTTGCCGGCGGGGACGACGTCGGTGCGAGCCTCGAGCAGGAGCCCGAAGCCACATTCGATGCACACGCGGGCATTCGGCGCGGGCGGCTCACCGTCGGGCGAAGGCGCGGCGCAATGGCCGCAGAACCATGCCCATTCCTCCCGGATCGGCTCGACCGTTGGGACGAGCCGTAAAGCGGGAGTTGGACGTGAGTTAGATCCGTTCATGCCCTGGCGATTCCTGCAACGGAAAGGTACGGCCAAGGTTGGGTTGTAGGAAACGTTTCTGTCCGCGCGGGTGCTCCGACGAACGAAGAATGTGCCAATTTGCACAACAGGAAAACATGTCTATTGGCCATTCGGCGCGTGAACGCTAACACTTGAGGCGAGGACCCGAGTCAGACCCGGCCGCTAAGTCGCCTCCACGAACGGCCATGGGATGCGGCGCCAGCGGAGAGGGAGGGATTCGAACCCTCGAACGAGGTTAACCCCCGTTACGCGATTTCCAGTCGCGCCCGTTCAACCGCTCCGGCACCTCTCCTGGGAGCAAGCGAAATCTAGCTCACAGCTGCCACTGCCCGTCTCGCAGCAGCGGGAATTCCCTGCCGTCCGCCGTCACGCCGGTCACGCTCAGCTCGTTCGAGCCGATCATGAAGTCGACGTGGATCCGGCTCGAGTTGATCCGCCCGCGGTCCTCCTCGCCCTCGATGGCGAACTCAAAGCCTTGTCCGAGCGCGATGTGGCTGGCCGCGTTCTCGTCCAGCAGCGTGTCGTAGAAGACGGTCCCCAGCTGCCCAATGCGGCTTTCGCGATCGACCAGCGCCACTTCGCCGAGCCGCACACCGCCTTCGTCCTGCTCAGTCAGGGAGCGCAGCGCGGCACCGCCCTGATCGGCGTCGATCTCCACCGCGCGACCGGCCTCGAAACGGACACGTAGGCCGGTGATCAGACTGCCGGACAGCTCGAGCGGCTTGGTCGACGTCACCGTACCCTCGGTCCGCACGGGATCGGGGGTCGTGAACACCTCCTCGGTCGGGAGGTTGGGCGCGTGAACGATTCCGTCCACGGTTGAGAATCGGGCCGCCTGCCAGCGGCTCCCGCGCAGCAGTCCGACGCTGAGCTCGGTCCCCGGCCCCTCGAAGCGGATCGCGTCGAGGCGAAGCGCGTCGAGCTTTGCGCACACCCCGGTGAGGCGATCAAGGCGGGCGTCCCAGGCGGCCACCGGATCGGGCTCGTCGAGCCGGCACACGTGGGCGATCTCCTCCCACAGCCGATCGAGCGCCGCCTCGCTGTCCAGGTTCGGATACACCAGCGACGCCCACCCCGGGGTCGGACACGGGACGATGCTCCAATTCGTCGTGCGCGCGTTCAGCACCTCGGTCGCCTCGCGCACGCGCGGGAGCATGTCGCGCCCCAGCAGCGCCGGATCGACCCCATCCATCACATGCGGAGCCACCGGGCCGCTGAGCGCGATCCGCGCACACCGGTGCTCTCCGGTGGCCAACATCTGCTCTCCGTACCAGGGCGGGACGAACCCGAGGGTGTCCGGGTCGGCGTGGAGCGCCCGCGCCCGTTTCAGATAGAGGTCGAACACCCTGAGGTCGACGAATTTGGCGCCGCTCTCGTACGCCACCTCACCCACGGCGCGAGCCAGCACTTCCTTGCCCGGCTCCGAACTGACGACCACGATCTGCCCGGGTTGCACGTTGGCGCCGAGCCGAACCACGAGCTCGGCCAGCCGCCGCGCATAATCGTCGCGCGCGAGCGTCATCGCCGCAGCAGGATGCCGGGGTTGAGGATCCCCGCCGGGTCGAGCTGCTGCTTGACGGCGGTCAGCGCGCGAATCCCGAGCTCGCCGACCTCCTGTTCGTACCAAGGCAGGTGGTCGCGACCGACGCCGTGGTGGTGTGAGATCGATCCGCCGGCGGCGATGATCGCGTCCCCGGCCGCCGCCTTGGCCAAGCTCCACTGGGCCAGGGGATCGTCGAGCGCGGCGCAGCCGATCGTGTAGTACAGCGAGGCGCCCGCTGGGTACACGTGCGAGATGTGGCAGAGGATCACGGGCGGCGTGCCCTGCGCACTGAGGGCATCTCGCAGCGCGCTCGACACGGCCTTGTAGATCCCCGGCAGGGCGGACCAGAACCCGGCCGTCTCCAGCGTCTCGACGATCGCGCCGGCGTCGAGCAGCGCGTCGCGCAGGTACGGCCCGCGGAAGCGATCGTGGACCCAGCTCTCGCCCGCCTCGGAGCCGTCCGGCTCACCGCCGGCCTCGCGCAGCACACGTGCGCCGGCTTCGCGACGCGCCGCCACGTCCTCCTCGGATCCCTCATAGCCGACGATGGCTAGGCAGCCGCCGGCGCCCGGCTGGCCGAGGTCCCCGGGGCGGGCCAGGTTGAGCGCGGTCTCGGCCTCGTCGGACAGCCGCAGGACCGTCGGCAGCGGCCCGTCCTGCACGAGTCGCCGCAGCGCGTCGGCGCCGGCCTGGAATGACGGCAGCCGCCAGCCCTCATAGACCTTGCGAGCAGGACTGGGGCGGACGCGCACGGTCAGGGAAGTAATCACCCCAAGCGCGCCCTCGGAGCCGAGGATGAGCTGGCGCAGATCAGGTCCGGCAGCTGATTTCGGCGCCCGACCGAGCGACAGCGCGCCGCTGGGCGTGGCCACCCGCATCGCCATCACCAATTCATCGAAGCGCCCGTAGCCGGCGGACGACTGCCCGCTCGAGCGAGCCGCGGCGGAGCCGCCGACGGTCGCGTACTCATACGACTGCGGGAAGTGGCCCAGCGTGTATCCGCGCTCGCCAAGCAGAGCCTCGGCCTGAGGCAGACGCAGGCCGGGCTCGAGCACGGCCAGGCGGGACACCTCGTCGAGCTCGACCAGCCCGGCCATCCGTCGCACGTCGAGCGCCGCCACGCCGCCGAAACCGTCGGCATCAGGCTCGAGGCCGCCGACCACGGACGTCCCCCCGCCGAACGGAACCACTGCGACCCGCTGCTCGGAGCAGACGGCGAGCAGCTCCATGACCTCCTCATGCGTGGCGGGAGTCAGCACCACGTCGGGCGCGCCGCCCGCCTCGCCCCGCCGCAGGCGCAACAGGTCGGGCGTCGACTTGCCCCGCAAGCGGCGGACGCGGGCCTCGTGGCTCGTGTCGACGTTCTCGGCGCCGACCACGGCGCTCAGGGACGACACGACGTCTTCGCCGAGCCGCGGCGACGCAAGCGCGACGCCCTCCATTCCCGCCACCCTGGCCCCGGGGGCCGTAACGCCGAGGCCATCCGTCAGCAGCTTCAGCATGCCGTCAGGCAGCGAGACGGCGGCGTCCGGATCGCCCCAGCCGGACCACGAGAGGTCGGGGTACGGCTCAGGCGGGCGGGCGATCGGCATCGCCCCGCACGGTATCCGTTTGCGCTCGGACGCCACCGTCGCTGCGCCACTGCGGGACGCCGAGCATGGTCAGTCGCAGCTGCTTCTCGGCCACGAGCGCGATCTCCGCCTCGGCCTCGGGCCCAGCCACCGGCACGTCGAGCATCGCGCCAACCGTGGCGATCATCGTGTTGACGAGCAAGCCGGCCAGCATCTGCAGATCCCCGGTCGTCCACTCCCGCAACAGCGGGAAGCGCGCCAGGTCCGTGGCCAGCTCGCTGGTGAACAGGCGGACTTCGTTGCGGACGGCGTGCCGAAGGATGACGTTTCCGGTGTAGCCGACCCGCACGACAAACACGAAGTGCGGCCGGTGCTGGCGGACGTGCTCCATCAGGATCTCGACCGAGCGCCGGATGATGTCCTTCGGCGGCAGGCCCTCGCGCGCGTCACGCAGCATCGCGCGCAGCGCTCGAAACGACTCCTCGACGAGCGCCAGCCCCAGCTCATCCATGCTCGCGAAGTGGCGGTAGAAGGCGGTCGGGACTACGCCGGCGGCCTTGGCCACGCTGCGCAGGCTGAGCGCATCGAAGCTCTCGCCGGATTCGATCTGGAGCAGCGCGGCCTCCATCAGCGCGCGGCGCGTGTGCTGCCGGCGCTCGGCTTGGCTGCGGTGCTTCCGGGCCGCTGGCGCCTTATCGGGTGTACGAGCGTTCACGGTGTCGTGTGCGTATGCGCACAGTGCGCAGTTTAGAGCTTGACGGCCTCGGGAACATCTCTAAACTCATGTTAGTGAACAACTGTCCACTAACTCGGTAACCCAATCAGACGATGACCGCCACCTTGTCCAAGACACCCCGCCGCCTGCTGCGTTCGCAACTTGTCGATCTTCTCGTCGGCCCGCACGGCATCGATCGCTACCTCGAGCTGATCCGGCCCGAGTGGACCGTCAACGATCCGCGCGCCGAGGTCCATGCCGTCCGCCGTCAGACCGACTGCAGCGTGACCATTACGCTGCGTCCCAACGCGGCCTGGACAGGCTTCTCCGCCGGTCAGTTCGTCCGCGTCGGCGTCGAGATCGACGGGGTCCGGCGCACGCGGACCTACTCGCCGGCATCTTCGGAGCACCGTGCCGACGGCACGTTCGAACTGACCGTCACGCTGCATCCTGAGGGGCTCGTGTCCGGGCATCTTCAGCAGCACCTGCGTCCCGGCGCAGTGCTTCATCTCGCCGAGGCTCAGGGCGACTTCGTACTGCCCACGCCGCGGCCCGAACGTCTTGCGCTGATCAGCGGCGGCAGCGGCATCACACCTGTGATCTCGATGCTGCGCACTCTGTGCGATGAGGGTCACACCGGCGAGGTCGCGTTCATCCACTACGCGCGCACGAGACACGACTGGCTCTACCGCAACGAGGTCGCGCGGCTGGCCGAGCACCACGACAACCTGCGAGTCAGCTACGTGGCCACGCGCGAGGCCGGTGGCGCGCGTCTCGACGTCCCCGCCCTGGAAGCCCTGCTGCCCGGCTTCAACGCCGACGGCGTGACGGCCGCTGTATGCGGCCCGCAGTCGCTTATCGAAGCGACGCACTCAATCTGGGCCGCCGCGCCCAATCGCGTGCTCGCCGAGTCGTTCACGCCGCTGGCGCTCACTGTGACCGGCCCCGCGGCCGACGGCACGCTGCGCTTCACCCGTAGCGAGCTCACAGCTCCGATCGGCGACGGCACGCTGCTCGAGCAGGCCGAAGCGGCCGGCCTCTCACCCGAGTTCGGGTGCCGCATGGGCATCTGCCACACCTGCACCTGCCGCAAGACCGCGGGCGCGGTCCAGAACATCCTGACCGGCGAGGTCTCCGAGGAGGAGGACGAGGACATCCAGCTCTGCGTGTCCGTCCCGGCCGGCGACGTCGCCCTCGAAATCTGAACCAAGCTCAAGGAGAAACTAACCAATGGCTACTACCCATCCCGAACTCACGACCGAGCAGATCGAAGCGCTCGGGCGTGAGCTCGACGAGCTCCGCAATCGCATCGTCGCGGACCTCGGCGAGCGTGATGCCGAGTACATCCGGCGCATCATCAAGACCCAGCGCGGCCTGGAGATCGCCGGCCGAGTGCTGCTCGAGGCCGGCTTCCTGCCGCCGGCCTGGATCGGCGGCGTGACTGCGCTCTCGCTGTCGAAGATCCTCGACAACATGGAGATCGGGCACAACGTGATGCACGGCCAGTACGACTGGATGAAGGATCCGGGGCTCGACTCCAAGCGCTTTGAGTGGGACACCGCCTGCCCGGGCGACCAGTGGCGCCACTCGCACAACTACATGCATCACACGCACACCAACGTGCTCGGCAAGGACCGCGACATCGGCTACGGGATCCTCCGGATGTCCGAGGATCAGCCGTGGCGCACGCGGGATCTCGGCAACCCGGTGTACGCGCTCTTGCTCGCGCTGCTCTTCGAGTGGGGCGTGGCGGTGCACGATCTGGAGGTCGACCGCATCGAGGCTGGCGAGATCACGTTGCACGACAAGCGCGACATCCTGCGCGCGATCTGGCGCAAGGGCCGCCGCCAGGTGCTCAAGGACTACGCGCTATTCCCGCTGCTCGCCGGGCCGGGCGCGCCGTTCACATTCGCCGGCAACCTGAGCGCGAACCTGATCCGCAATCTCTGGTCGTTCACGATCATCTTCTGCGGCCACTTCCCAGAGGGCGTGGAGGAGTTCTCCGAGGACGAGGTCGAGAACGAGACCCGGGGTGGCTGGTACCTGCGCCAGATGCTCGGGTCAGCCAACCTCACGGGCAGCCGGCTGTTCCACATCCTGTCCGGCAACCTCAGCCACCAGATCGAGCACCACTTGTTCCCGGACATCCCGGCTCACCGCTACGCCGAGATTGCCGGCGAGGTGCAGGAGATCTGCCAGCGTTACGGCCTGCCCTACAACACCGGTCCGCTGGGCAAGCAGTTCGGCTCGGTCGTGAGGAAGATCTTCCGCCTCGCGCTGCCCGGCCGAGGCAGTGACGAGGAGTCAGGGCGCGAGTCGTTCGATCCGCCAGCCGCCGGCGCCCGCCGGGACGTAGCGGAGCCGGTCGTGGAGCCGGTCGGCCCGGTGCTGCCAGAACTCGAAGACGACCGGCGCGAGCCGGAACCCGCCCCAGTTGCCGGGCGCCGGCAGCGCGACCCCGTCGTAGCGGGCTGACAGCTCGGCCACGCGCTGCTCGAGTTCCTCGCGGCTGGCCACGACACGGCTCTGCGGCGAGGCCAGCGCACTCAGCTGACTCGGCCGGGGACGACTGCGCGCGTAAGCCGCGGTGTCCTCGGCCGAGACACGCTCCACCGGGCCCTCGAGCCTGACCTGTCGGCCCAGCGCGTCCCAGTGAAACAGCAGCGCTGCCCGCTGGTTCGCCGTCAGCTCGTCGGCCTTGCGGCTCTCGTAGTTCGTGAAGAACACGAAGCCGCGCGGGTCGAACTGCTTGACCAGCCCCATCCGCACTGACGGCGCTCCGTCCGACGTCGCGGTGGCGACGGCGGCCGCCTCGGGCGCGCGCGCCCCGGCTGCGATGGCCTCGTCGAACCAGCGGGCGAACTGCCGCACCGGATCGAGGTCGACATCGCTCTCGTTCAGGGGAGTCGAGGGATCCGCCATCCGGGGATCCTCTCACCCGCGGCGGGCCTGTAAGACTTCGACGGCGTCGACCATCTAACCGGGGGTTCCACATGTCGCCCATCAGCCGAGGTTTTCGAGGACGGCCCCGCCGGGACATCGACCCGACTCGGGTCCCGCCCGGCCAGTACGTGGTCGACGACTTCCCCGTCCTCTCCGCTGGTCCGACGCCGCACACGCCGCTCGACGAGTGGAGCTTCACGATCTCCGGCGCCGTCGACGAGCCGGTGTCCTGGGCGTGGGAGGACTTCCACGCGCTGTCGAGTGAGACTTTCACGGTAGACATCCACTGCGTGACGAAATGGTCAAAGCTCGGCACGACGTGGACCGGCGTGTCGGTCGACACGCTGCTCGACGGGGTGCAGACCGAGGCCGAACACGTCACCGCGTGGGCGGACGCCGGCTACACGACCAACCTGCCACTCGAGGACTTGACCGGCGGGCAGGCCTGGGTCGTACACACCTTCGACGGACAGCCGCTCGAGGCCGAGCACGGCGGGCCCGCGCGGCTGCTCGTGCCGCACCTTTACTTCTGGAAGAGCGCCAAGTGGGTCCGCGGACTGGAGCTGACCGTCACCGACGAGCCCGGATTCTGGGAGGCCGCCGGCTACCACAACTACGGCGATCCGTGGAAGGAGCAACGCTACTGGAGCGACTAGTCGCCTCCCGGGCGCCCATCACGTGGCGGACGGCCACGATCCAGGAGATCCGCACCGAGACGCCGCACGCCAAGACGCTCGCGCTCGACGTCCCCGGATGGGAATCACACGAAGCCGGCCAGCACGTGGACGTCCGGCTCACGGCCGAAGACGGCTACCAGGCGCAGCGCTCCTACTCGATCGCCTCAGCGCCCGAGGCACCCGATTTGGAGCTGACGATCGAGCGGATCGAGGACGGTGAGGTATCGCCCTATCTGACGCTCGACGTCGTGCCGGGGGACACGATCGAGCTGCGGGGTCCGATCGGCGGCTACTTCGCCTGGAGCGGTGAATCGAAGGCGCCGCTGCTACTCGTCGGCGGCGGCTCGGGCGTCGTGCCGCTGATGGCAATGCTCCGCCACCATCGCGCGGTTGGCAGCCAGGCCGACGCGCGGCTGCTGCTCTCCGCCCGCTCGGTCGAGGACATCCTGTACCGAACCGAGCTGAACGATTTAAACCGCGCCGGCTGGGTCACCGTGCAGATCACGCTTACCCGCGGCTCACCGCCGGCGGACTGGGACGGCTTGACCGGCCGGATCGATGCGAGCAAGCTTGGCGCGGTGGCTCCCCCGCCGGATCAAGGTCCCGAGATCTACGTGTGCGGCCCTACGGCCTTCGTCGAAGAGGCCGCGCGGCTGCTGATCGAGCTTGGGCATCCGCCGGCGACGATCCGCACCGAACGCTTCGGTCCAACGGGAGGCTGAGATGAGCACGCCCACGCTCCACACCGACGGGAACGCGATAGCCGGAGTGCTGGAGGAGATCTTCGCCACCGAGATGACGAGCGCCGTGCGGGCCTGCGAGACCTGCGGACAGCGCCGCGCAATCGGTGCCCATCGCCTGTTCGTCAGCGCCGGCCTGGTGCTGCGCTGCCCGGCCTGTGGAGATGTCGCGGCGACGATCGCCGTGCTCGAGGACTCCTATCTCCTCAGGCTGCGCGGAGGCTGGCGGATCCCGCGCACAGCCTGACCCGCCCTTGAGCGAGATCTCCGGAAGGCTCGGGTGGTGTGCTCATGCTTGATAAATGCTGATATAGGTATATATTGGTCATGCCAATGGCTAGAGCAGCCACCACAGCCGATGTGTTCAACGCCCTGGCCGAGCCGACGCGACGGGAGATCGTCGATCGGCTCGCCGTTGCCAAGGACGACCTGGCGGTGAGCGAGCTGGTCGAGTTGGTTGCCCTGGCACAACCGCAGGTGTCAAAGCACCTGCGCGTGTTGCGTGAGGTCGGCGTCGTGCAGGTGCGTGAGGACGGCCGACAGCGGTTCTACCGCCTTCACGGTGAAGCGCTCAAGCCGATCCACGATTGGGTCAGCCGCTACGAGCGCCTGTGGTCGGAGCGCTTCGGGGAGCTCGACGACGTATTAGAGGACCTGAAACGACAGGAGGAACGAGATGGCAGCGGCAACAAGCAACCGTAAAGCGAAGCTGACGCTCCCGACCGACAACGAGATCCTGGTCACGCGGGAGTTCGAGGCACCCAGGCATCTTGTCTACCGGGCGTGGACGACACCTGAGCTGGTCAAGCGCTGGTGGGTCGGCCAGCGCGGCATGGCGATCTCGGCCGAGATCGACCTCCGCGTCGGCGGTCGCTGGCGTTACATGATGGTCACCCATGACGGCTTTGAGGTCGCATTCCATGGTGAGTACAAGGACGTAGTCCCGAACGAGCGGATCGTCTCCACCGAGATTTACGAGGCGGCACCGGAAGGCGAGGCGCTCAACACGATCACGTTCGCCGAGCAGGGCGATCGCACCCTCGTGACGATCCTCATGCAGCATCGGAGCAAGGAACTCCGCGACATGGTGCTCCAGACCGGGATGGAAGGCGGACTCCAGGAGGCGCTCGACCTGCTCGAGGGCCTGGCCCAGTCGCTCGCCTGGTAGAGGGTTTGGGCGGGCCGCCCGGTGCGGCCCGCTCGCGGCGGGCGGGCGGGATTCCCATCCGCTATACCTCGGCGCATGCTGGGGATCAGGGGAGCTCGGCCGCTCCGTGGCGACTGACGGCGACCACACCACCGAAGGTCCGTCGCTCACCGGCCGCGCTGGGCGCGCGACGCTGCGCGCCACTCGCTGGACCGGGCGGTTCATCCGCGGCGAGGTCGTCAAACGCGTAGGCGGCCCGGCTCGGGCGCGCGTGATAACGATGTTCGGCGCCGTTTTGGCGCTGAACGGCGCCGACATCGCCACCGTCGGCGCGGTGGCCCCGCAGCTCGAGCACTCGCTGCACATCGGCAACACGAAGATCGGGCTTCTGAGCTCGGTGGCGCTGCTCGTCGGGGCCGTGTTCACGATCCCGGTCGGGTTCCTCGTCGACCGCATCAAGCGAATCCCGATGCTGGCCCTCAGCATTGTGCTGTGGAGCGTGGCCTCGCTGGCCAGCGTGTTCGCCACCAGCTACACGCACCTGCTCCTGACCCGGCTCGCCCTCGGGGCCGTCACGGCAACGGCGGGGCCGGCGATCGCGTCATTGACCGGTGACTACTTCCCGGCGCGCGAGCGCGGGCGGGTGTACGCCTACATCCTCGGCGGCGAGATCGCGGGCACGGCGGTCGGCTTCATCATCAGCGGTAGCGTGGCCAGCCTGATCGACTGGCGAGCGGCGTTTCTGCTGCTGGCAATCCCCGGTTTCTTCCTCGCCCGCGAGCTCTACCGCACGGTGCCTGAGCCAATGCGCGGGGGACAGAGCAGGCTCGAGCCCGGGGTCCTCGACCTGCACCAGGCCGTCGCCGAGTCCGCATCGCGCCCGGCTGCGCGCGCGCCGGCCGAGGATGGGTCCGAGGCAGCGCCGGGCGAGGGGGAGGACCTGGCTCACGAAGCGGTTCGCCGCCTCGGTGTCGAACCCAACCCAAAGCTTGTGCTGAACGAGGATCCCCGGACCATGGGCCTCGTGGCCGCAGTCCGTTACATCCTCTCGATTCCCACGAACATTCTTATGATCATCAGCTCTTCGCTCGGCTACTTCTTCTTCTCCGGGCTCTCGACGTTCGCGCTGCTGTTCGTCCGCGGCCACTATCACACCGGCCAGGGCACGGCGACACTCGTACTCGGGCTGCTCGTCGCGGGGGCGATGGTGGGAACACTCGTCAGCGGCCGCGTCACCGACCACCTGCTGCGCCGCGGTTTCCTCGAGGTGCGGGTGTGGGTCCCGTCGGTCTGTTACCTCGCCGCCGCCGCGCTCCTGATTCCCGGCCTCGTCGCCACCAAGCTCACGCCGGCCGTGTGGTTCGACGTGGCCGGGGCGGCCCTGATATCCGCGGCCAACCCGCCGCTCGATGCCGCGCGGCTCGACATCATGCCGGCCGGCTTGTGGGGCCGTGCCGAGAGCACGCGCACCGTGGTGAGATCGCTGGCCCAGGCGCTGGCGCCGCTCGTGTTCGGCGGGCTCGCCGACCTGATCGCCGGCATCGCGCCCGAACAGTCGCCGATCGGCACCCACCCCGGTGTGATCTCGCCGGGCGCCGCGCGTGGCCTGGAGATCAGCTTCCTGCTCCTGCTCGGGACGCTCGCCGCGGCCGGGGTGTTCCTGTTGCGTGCGCGGAGCACCTACCCAACTGACGTGGCTACCGCGGCCGCCTCGCACCAGGGGTCCGATCCGGACGCCGCGGCACCGCCCGCGCCGGTGGCGCCGGCTCCGAACACATAGTCAGCCTTCCGAGGTCCGGGAGCCGCGCTCAGCTCGCCGGCGCCGGCAGCTGGACTGTCTCGATCTGGTCGGCCAGCGGTGCGCACAATGCGGCCGGCGCCGTCTCCCGCCGCAGCGCGTTGCGCAGCTGCACGAACGCGACGCTTCCGAGCATCGCCGGCAGCCACAGCTGGATCGCGCGGTAGATGAGCACGGCGGCCGTCGTCAGGGCGAGCGGCGTGTTGTAGATCGCGAATACGCCGATCAGGCCGCCCTCGGTCCCGCCGATGCCGCCGGGGATCGGGATCAGACCGCCGAGCTGCCCGATGATGTAGGCGACCACGAGCACACCGAACGGGGGCACATGGCCGAAGGCCCGGAAGCACGCGCCGAGCACGGCGATGTCGAAGGCCATGTAGCCGAACGCGCCGACCAACACGCCGACCTGCCGCTGGCGCAGCAGCGACACCGCGTCGCGCACGCCGTCCCCCAGGGCGTCGATCGTGCCGATCGCGACCTTGCGAAGCTTCCCGGTCGGGGCCGGCAGAGTGGCGCGCCGGGCGCGGGAGCGCCTGGTCACCAGCGGGAGGCTGAGGGCTACGAGGATCGCGGCGATGCAGATGCCCAAGAATGCGTAGGTGAGACCCGGCGCCGCGTCATGTTTGAGCAGGCCGAGCGCGAACAGA
Source organism: Solirubrobacteraceae bacterium (assembly GCA_045805545.1). GTDB lineage: Bacteria > Actinomycetota > Thermoleophilia > Solirubrobacterales > Solirubrobacteraceae > Palsa-465. The sequence continues at coordinate 14,175 of JBJMLD010000056.1, forward strand.
AGCGCGCACACGATCAGCGCGCCCAGGTTGGCCAGGCTTGTCAGCAGGAAGAAGGCGACCGTGCGCCGGGCGATGTGGTCGGCGGGCGTGCCGCTGCGGCTGAGCGCCCAGGCCCCGAGGGCCAGACCACCCGCGCCACCGGCGGGAAGGAGCGAGTTGGCCGCCTGCTCGGCCATGCCGATCTGGTAGCTCATTCGCCACGACATGCGCGGACAGAACACGGCCCGGAAGATGACGACGTAGGAGAGTGTCGAGCCGATCTCCAACACGACCGCAAGGACGAACCATCCGCCCGACGCATCCTTGAGCTCGTCGCGCAGAGAGCTCAGCCCGGGGGTGGCCCAGATGATCGCCACGACGACCACGACCAGGAGCCCGAGCTGGAGGACGCGGGCGCGCAGGTGGCGCGGGCTGAATTCCTCCGGCATGGATCTCCCCGAAGCGGGCTCGGGATCGGCAGTCTTGGTACTCATCGCGGCAGCTCTGCAGGCCGGGCGAATCGAGCGAACAGGTGGGGCGCCACCTCCATGCCCGAAGGGTAACCAGTGGCCGATCTGGCGCCCGCGGGCTATGTGTCACTCTCGGAGGCGGTCAGCCGGTCGGGTGACGTTCCCGGTCGCGATCCTCGCTGCGCCCGACCTCGTAGAAGAACAGGGAGACCAGCACGACGGCGCCCAGCCCGACGGCGGCCAACCCGATCACGAACAGAGCCGTCGTCGCGTTTCCCACCAGCGAGACGATGATGCCGACGATCAACAGCGCGATCGCGCCGAAGCCGACGATCAAGACCGACCGGGACACAGCTCCTCGGCTACCCGGTCGCCCTGGGCGAAATCGCGCTCCTCACCTTGACCATTGTGGCGGCATCCGCGCGGCAAGCGGCACAGGTAGCCTGAGGGCACATTCTACCAAAACTCCATTGGCGAGTGAAATAGTTTGCTTGGCCAATGGTCTGATACAGTACGGCATCGTGAGCGAGGCACCAGCAATCGAGGTGAACGGGCTCGTGCGGGAGTTCCGCAAGGGCCCGCGCGCGGTCGACGGGATCGATCTCGCCGTCTCACCGGGAGAGATCTACGGCTTTCTGGGCCCGAACGGCGCCGGCAAGTCCACCACCGTCCTGATGCTGACGACGCTGCTCCCGCCCACCAGCGGGCACGCCACCGTCGGCGGCTATGACATCTCCCGCCAGGGTGCTCAGGTGCGAGCGATCATCGGAGCCGCGCTCCAGGAGGCGGCGCTCGACCCGATCCTCACCGGCCGCGAGCACCTCATGCTCCAGGCCACGCTCCAAGGTCTGCCGTCGGCCGTGCGCCGTCAGCGCACCGCGGAGCTGCTCGAGCGCGTCGGCCTGATCGAAGCGGCCGACCGCCGAGTGGGCGGTTACTCGGGCGGGATGAAGCGGCGACTGGACCTGGCACTGGCGCTCGTGCACTCGCCGCGGATCCTGTTCTTGGACGAGCCAACCACCGGCCTTGATCCCCAGAGCCGGGCCGCTCTGTGGGAGGAGGTCGAGCGACTCGCGCACCACGAGGGCATGACGGTGTTCCTGACCACCCAGTACCTGGAGGAAGCCGACGTGCTGGCGGACCGGATCGGGATCATCGACCGCGGCCAGATCGTGGCCGAGGGCACGCCCGGCCGGCTCAAGGCGGAGATCGGCAGCCCCAGCGTTGAGCTGACACCGGCCGACCCGCAGGACGGCGATCGTCTCGCCGAGCTGTTGGTGGATTACGGCGAGTCGCATCGCAACGGTCGCGGTCGCATCACCGTGCAGCTGCCCGGCGGCGAGGCGCAGCTGGCCGAGATCGTGCGCCTCCTCGACAACGCCGATCTGCGGATCGAGAGCCTGCAACTGCACCAACCCTCACTCGACGATGTCTTTCTGGCCAAGACCGGGCGCAAGCTGGAGGGCGCCGGCGACGGCACCGAGGGGGCGGCGGATGGCGCCGCAGCCGCTTCGGC
>JBJMLD010000057.1:0-16183 GCA_045805545.1 Solirubrobacteraceae bacterium
CCTAGGCGTCGTCCGGATAGCGACGAAATACCCGCGCATCGCGGCCCGCCATTTCCTCGAGACCGGGCGTCAAGCAGAGATTGTCGAGGTCAAGGGATCGGTCGAGCTGGCGCCCTTGACCGGGCTGGTCGAGGCGATCGTCGACCTCACGGCCACCGGCACGACGCTAAGAGAGAACGGCCTCGTCGTGCGCGAGGAGATCGCTGAGTCGACGGCGCGGCTGATCGCCAACCCGGTCGCGCACAAGCTGAAGGCGAACGCGATCGACGCGCTGCTGGAGCGACTCGGTGCGCTGTGAGCGCTTCGAGCTGAGGGCCGGCGAGGATCCGGCAGCGCTGGCGCGCGAGCTGCGCGAGCTCGTCCCGGCGCCCGCCTCGGTGCAGGACGCCGTGGCGGAGATCATCGCTCAGGTCCGCAGCAGCGGCGACGAGGCGATCCGCGAGTACACCCGCCGGTTCGACACCGGCGGCGCCGAACCCAAGCCGCTGCTCGTCGACCCTGCCGAGACGAGCGACGCGGCCGAGCGGCTCGACGACGCCGTGCGCACAGGCCTCGAGGGTGCGATCGACAACGTCGCCGCCGTCGCTGGGGGGTGGGGGCGCGAACCGGACCGCGCGATCGAGTTCGATCGCCACCAGGTAGTGCTGCGCACCGCGCCGGTGCCGCGCGCGGCCGTATACGTACCGGGAGGCCGGGCGCCGTACCCGAGCACCGTCGTGATGGGCGTGGTCACCGCCCGCACGGCCGGTGTGCCCGAGGTCGTCGTGTGCGCGCCGCCCGGCGAGGACGGAGACCTGCATCTGGCCATCCTCGCCGCCTGCCACTTGACGCGGGCCACGGACGTCTACCGGATGGGCGGTGCGCAGGCCGTCGCCGCGCTGGCCTACGGCAGTGCGACTGTCGCACCGGTCGACGTCATCGTCGGCCCGGGCAACCTGTATGTCCAGGAGGCCAAGCGCCAGGTCTCCGCCCAGGTCGGGATCGACGGTTTCGCCGGTCCCAGCGACCTGCTGGTGATCGCCGCCGTCGGTGCGGACGCAAACACGCTGGCGCTCGACCTCCTGGCCCAGGCCGAGCATGGACCGGGCACGCTCGTCGTCGGCGTATCGACGTCAGTCGACCTGCTCGATTCGCTGGCGGAGCAGATCGCAGCCGGCCCGGACACCGGGGCCGTGGCCGCACTCGTCCACGCCGACGCAACAGACGACGCCGCCGCCCTGGCCCAGGCCTTCGCGCCCGAGCACCTCCAACTGGCCGGTGCGCCCGCGGAGGCGCTGGCGTCGCAGTTGACGAGTGCCGGGTGCCTCTTCGTGGGCCCGAGCTCCGGCACCGCGTTCGGCGACTACATCGCGGGCTCTAACCACATCCTGCCCACGAACGGCGCCGCCCGATTCGCCAGCGCCCTGGCGCCACGGCACTTTCGCCGCAGCTTCACCGAGGTGCGGATCGCCGACGGCAGCTCGCTGGCGCGGACCGCGGCACCCGTTGCCCGCGCAGAGGGCTTCGAGCTCCACGCCCGCTCGATGGAAGCACGCATCCGCGACAATGGACGGTGATGGCCAGGATCGCCCAAATCGATCGCCAGACCGGCGAGACGGACGTCCACGTCAGCCTCGGGCTGGACGGCGACGGTTCCGGCGAGCGGGAAACCGGCGTCGGCTTCCTCGACCACATGCTCGATCTGCTGGCGCGCCACGGCCGTCTCGATCTCACCGTCACCGCCACCGGGGATCTGCAGACCGGCGCCCATCACACCGTCGAGGACGTCGGGATCTGCATCGGGCAGGCCCTCGATCAGGCACTAGGTGACCGGGCCGGGATCGCGCGCTACGGACAGGCCACCGTTCCCATGGACGAGTCCCGGGCCTCGTGCGCGATCGACATCTCCGGTCGGGGGCTGCTCGCCTTCGAGGCCAGCCTGCCGCCCGGCGCGATCGGCAACTTCGATCACGAGCTGACCGAGGAGTTCTTCCGCGCGCTGGCCACGAACGCGAAGCTGACGCTGCATCTGACGGTGCAAGCCGGAAGCAACGCGCATCACGTGATCGAGGCCTGCTTCAAGGCGCTGGCCCGGGCGCTCCGCATGGCAGTGGCGCTTGACCCGGCCGAGCAGGGGATTCCGAGTACCAAGGGGACGCTGGTATGACCGCGGGCCCCAACATCGCCGTGGTCGATTATGGGATGGGCAACCGCCGCTCCGTGCAAAAGGCGCTTGAGCATGTCGGCGCCCGCGCCGAGATCACGGCGCAGCACGAACTCATCCGCCGCGCCGACGGGGTCGTCGTCCCGGGGGTGGGAGCGTTCCCGCTGGCCATGCAGCGTCTGAACGAGTCCGGGCTGGCCGAGCTGATCGTCGAGCTGGCCGGACAGGACACGCCGATCCTCGGCATCTGCCTCGGCATGCAGCTGCTCTTCGACCGCTCGGAGGAGCTCGGGAGCACAGCCGGCCTCGGGCTGATCGGGGGTGAGGTCACATGGCTTGACAGCGGCGGCCGGCGGATCCCGCACATCGGCTGGAACGAGGTCCGCTTCGAACGCAGCTCGCCGCTGACCGATGGGCTGCGGCCGGGCGGAGCGCCGTTCTACCACGTGCACTCGCTCGCGCCGCATCCGCGCGATCCGGCGGAGGTCGTCGGCAGCACCGAGTACGGCGAGCGCTTCGCGACGATCGTCGCGCGCGGGTCGATCTATGGCGTGCAGTTCCACCCGGAGAAGTCCTCGCGCCACGGCCTCCAGATGCTCGGCAACTTCGCCGCCATCTGCGCCCGCAGCCCGGTCGGCGCCGGATGATCCTCCTGCCCGCGATCGACATCGTCGAGGGCAAGGCGGTGCGGCTGTCGCGCGGCGAATTCGACGCGCGGACTGACTACGACCCCGATCCCCTCGACGCCGCGCTGCGCTGGGTCGCGGATGGTGCGCGCGCGCTGCACATCGTCGACCTCGACGGAGCCCGCACGGGCAGCCCGGCCAACCTGGACCACGTAAAGCGGATAGCAGCGCAGGCCGGCGTGCCGGTGCAGGTGGGCGGCGGACTGCGGACGATTGAGGCGGTGGAGAACGCGTTCGCCGCGGGGGCCGGGAGGGTCGTTCTGGGCACCGCCGCGTTTCGCGACCTCGACTTCCTCGACACGGCCATCGAGCGCTACGGGACGTGCGCGCTCGTCTCGATCGACGCGCGCGGCGGACGGCTTGCGACGTCAGGCTGGACCGAGCAGACCGAGATTCCCGTCGAATCGGTGGTACAGCGAATGCACGACCGCGGTGTACGGCGGTTCGTGTTCTCGAGCATCGACCACGACGGCACACTGAGCGGCCCCGATCTGGACGGCGCGCGGCACGTCGCCCAAGCGATTCGCGGGAGCTTCATCTACTCGGGCGGGGTCTCAACGCTCGACGACCTGCGTTCGCTGGTGGCGCTCCGCCAGGTCAACATGGCGGGCGTGATCGTGGGCAAGGCGCTCTACGAGCAGCGCTTCACGGTCCGCGACGCCCAGCAGATCCTCGACGGAGCCGCCTAGCCCGTGCATTACAAGCGTGTCATCCCGTGCCTCGACGTCGACGGCGGGCGCGTCGTGAAGGGCGTCGGCTTCCTCGATCTGCGCGACGCCGGCGATCCGGTCGAGCTGGCCTGCCGCTACGACGCCGCCGGCGCCGACGAGCTCGTGTTCCTCGACATCACCGCCACCTCGGACAAGCGCGACACCGTGGTGTCCCTCGCCCGCCGCACGGCTGATGACGTGTTCATCCCGTTCACGATCGGTGGCGGCATCCGTTCGGTGGCCGATGCGCAGGCGGTGCTCGACGCCGGCGCTGACAAGATCTCGATCAACTCGGCCGCGCTGGCCCGTCCCGAGCTGATCGATGAGCTGGGCCAGACATTCGGCGCCCAGTGCGTCGTGCTGGCGATCGACGCCAAGGCGCGGGGCGACGGCACGTGGGAGGCGTTCGTGGCCGGCGGCCGGAGCCCGACCGGTCGCGATGCAGTTTCCTGGGCGCGCGAGGGGGTCGAGCGCGGCGCAGGCGAGATCCTGCTTACCAGCATGGACCGGGATGGGACCAACGACGGCTACGACCTGCCGCTGACGACGGCGGTCGCCGACACCGTCGGCGTGCCGGTGATCGCGTCGGGCGGAGCGGGGGAGCCGTCGCATCTCGGCGAAGCCGTCGAGGCGGGCGCCGACGCGGTGCTCTGCGCGTCGATCTTTCACTACGGGCACCACACCGTCGCCGAGGTCAAGGACTATCTGAGCCGTGCCGGGGTAGCTATCCGGCCGATCGAATGAACTTCCCGGCGCTCAGGCATCCGATCGTCCAGGCACCGCTGGCGGGCGGGCCATCGACGCCAGAGCTCGCCGCCGCGGTGTCCGAGGCCGGCGGGCTCGGCATGCTGGCCGCGGGTTATCTGCCGGCCGAGCGGGTGGCGGCTGATCTTCAGCAGGCGCGCGAGCTGACATCGGCGGCGCTGGGCGTCAACGTGTTCTACCTGACCGATGCGGCGGTGGATGCCGAGGCGGTGGCCGAGTATGCGCGGCGGATCGAGCCCACCGCGGCCGAGCACGGGGTCGAGCTGGGCAGCCCGCGGTTTGAGGACGATCACTTCCAGGACAAGCTCGAGCTGCTCGTGGCCGAGCGACCGACCGTCGTGTCCTTCACGTTCGGCTGCCCGTCACCGGACGTGGTGGCGCGGCTGCGGGACGTCTCGGTCGGTGTATGGGTGACTGTGACCGACGTCGCCGAGGCCGAGCAAGCCGCATCCGTGGGAGCCGACGCGCTGGTCGTGCAGGGCGTCGAGGCGGGCGGACATCGCGCCACGTTCGTCGATCGGGACGGGGTGGGCGAGCTGGGGTTACTGCCGTTGCTGCGGCTGGTCGCGCGCGAGACGGATCTGCCGCTGGTCGGCGCCGGCGGGATAGCCGACGGCCATGGCGTGGCCGCCGTGCTGGCGGCCGGCGCGGTGGCGGCCCAGATCGGCAGCGCGCTGATGCGTACGCCGGAGGCGGCGACAAGCGCACCGCACCGCGAAGCGCTGGCCCGCGGATCGGGTCGGACGCGAGTCACGCGAGCGTTCACCGGCCGTCGCGCGCGCGGGATCGTCAACCGGTTCATGGATGAGCACGACCAGGCGGCGCCGGCGGCCTACCCGCACGTGAACCACATGACCGCGCCTCTCCGCGCCGCAGCACGCAAGGCCGGCGACGCCGAGGTGATCAACCTATGGGCCGGGGAGGCCTACGCCCTGGCCGAAGAGACGCCGGCCGGCGAACTGGTGGAGCGCTGGAGCAGCGAGGCACGCCAGGCGCTCGAGACGGCGCGCGGCCGCCTCGGCTGAGGCTGAGCGCCGGCCGGGCGGAGGTGTGGCCGACGCGTCGGCGCCGTCAGCCGCCGAAACCCCGAAATGCGACGGAGAGGCCCGTGATCAGCAGCACCCCGAGGACGCACACTGCGACCGTGATGAACACGCGCCAGGGTTCTCCTCCCTCGCCGCGCAGCGATCCAAGCAGCCCAGGCTTCTCGGGGTCGCTACTCATGAGGTAGCGCTGCTCCTCGCGAATCGTTTTATTGCAGTGTGGACAGATCATTGCGCCCCTTTCGTCCGTGGGGCGGCGCCCCGGCGGCCAGCCGACACTAGCAGCGCCCAGAGGCCGGGCGCTGAAGAATCCAGGCAGGCCGCCGCAGGCCGCGAAATCCCGGCCGCTTCGGCGCAGATGCAGTTCTGTTTATGTGTCCGGCTGCTGGAGCGCCGCGGTTAGGCGGCCTCTTCCACGTATCCCGCAGCCGAGCACGTATCGCAGTACGCGGCGGGCGGGACGCGGGGCTCGTAGCAGCCGGGACGACAGCAGGTGGATGACCGCTTGGGCCGGCCCCGACCGATGCGGGCGGCGGCGGCATCCTTAAGCTCTTCGCGCATGCGATCGAGCTCGGCCGCATGCTCCGCGCAGAACCGACGGCCCTTGAGAGCCGGCTGCTGACAGTGACTTCCACTACGACAACGCATAGACCCTATATCGTAGCAAATCCGCCCGAACGCACGTTCCGATCGGGCTATTTGCGAGCATTTTTGCGTGCGCGATGAGAAGCCCTCGTCGAGCTGTGCCGACGGCTCGAGCGGGCTGTGTGCCCCCGCGGGAGCATCCGGTAGAGCTGCGTGTAGCCGGCCAGATAGATCGCGCCAAAGTCGCTGATGACCGGGTTGAACGCTCCGTCTGGGAACGAGAACACCTGATGTCCGGTGCGCACGTCGAGCCCCGCGGTTGTTTTGGTCCCGAGGCTCGAGAAGTAGATGACGTTGCCGACGATCGTCGGCGAGCCGGAGATCTTGCCGCCGGAGCCGTGAGTCCAGCGCACGGCGCCCGATTGCGCGTTGAAGGCGTACATGTTGCTGTCGTAGGAGCCGATGTACACGGTCGGGCCGAGGCCCGGCGTGTCTTGTACGGCGGGCGAGGCGTAGACGTAGGCGCCCGTCCCGGTGGCCCAGGCGAGCTGGCCGGAGCGGGCGGCGAACGAGTAGACACGGCCATCTGTGTTGCCCATGTACACGCGGCCGAAGGCGACGGCCGGCGTCGAGTAGAACTGGCCTGAGCCGAAGCCGAACTGTGCGCCGTTCGTGCTCACCGCCCACACCTTGTGACCGTTGTCGGCATCCAGGGCGTAGGCGCGTCCGGCGTAGTCGCCGAAGTAGAGCGTCCCGTTCGAGAGGGCGAGCCCGCCCTTCACGGCGCCGGCGGCGTGGTAGGTCCAGAGCTGATGGCCGTCGCGGGCACGCAGGGCGCGAATCGTGCCGCTCTGATCGCCGAAATACACCGTGCGGTCATAGACGATCGGCGAGGATTCGGTTCCCGGCGGGATCGGGATCTTCCACGCCGTATGGCCGCCACGCATGGTCAGCGCGACGAACAGCCCGTCGCCCGGGTGCTGTCCGGCATTGGCGGCCTTCGAGAGCAGCGGGAAGAGGACCAGCTTCTCGCGGGCGGCGATAGCCGGCGAGGCGGCGGCCAGGGTGCCGATCTTGTGCTCCCACAGCTTGTGGCCGGTCAACTTGTCGAGCGCCTTGGCCGAGCCGTTGTCATCGACGAAGAACATCGTGTCGTGGTAGATGACCGGCGGGAACTCGAGCAGGGCGTAATCCTGGTAATGCCACCCCACGCGGAGCGGTGGCTTCGGGACGTGCTTTCCATCGAAGATGCGCGTCCGCGAGGCATCGAAGCCGTAGCGCGGCCAGATGAACGTGTTCACCGGCTTGCGCTTCTTCTTGGGCGCAGGCGCCGGCGGCGCCTGCGTGCTCGTGGAGCGCGTGAACGACAGGTTGGGGTGCGACACGTTGCCGGGCTTGTGCAGCAGGACGAATGCGACTGCTCCTCCGGCCAGGAGCAGCAAGACGAGACCTGCGGCCAGAGCCCAGCGCAGCCAGTGCCGCGATCCGGGACTCGGCATGCGGCCATGCTAGACAGCCGCGCGGACCGGCACGCCGCCGCGCGCGCGAAGATCCCGGCGTGGACGTTCCTCCGCGCGCCGAGTTGATCGAGCGCATACGGGCTCTGCCCGCGGCGCGGCCGTTGCTCGAGCATCTGGCCGATGTGCCGGGCCTGTACGTGGTCGGAGGCGCCGTGCGCGACCTCCTGCTCGGACGCCAGCCGCACGAGCTCGACCTCGTCGTCGAGGACGACGCGGCGGCCGTCGCTTCGCGGCTGGGTGGCTCGCGGCGTGTCCACGACCGGTTCGGCACCGTGGCAGTGACGCTCGACGGCCACACATACGACATCGCGCGCGCCCGGAAGGAGACGTACGCCCGCCCCGGGGCGCTTCCCGACGTGGTGCCCGCGAATCTGGATGACGATCTGTGGCGGCGCGACTTCAGCGTCAACGCCGGCGCGGTCGCCTTGGGCGGTGAGCGCGCCGGTGAGCTGCGAGCTGTCCCGGCGATGGTGCGGGACCTGGACTCAGGAGTCCTCCGCGTGCTGCACGACGGCAGCTTCATCGACGACCCGACCCGGATGCTCCGGCTGGCGCGCTACGGGGCGCGCCTGGGGTTCAGCGCCGAGCCGCACACTCGCGCGCTGCTCGACCAGGCGGTGCGGGGCGGCGCGCTCGGCACGGTCAGCGCGTCGCGGATCGGCGCCGAGCTGCGGCTGCTCTCCCGTGAGCCGGATCCCGTCGGGAGTGTGCGGATGCTCCACGCGCTCGGCCTCGATCGGCCGCTCGTGCTCGACGGCAGCGAGGGCGCGATGGGTCTGGCCGAGCAGGCGCTCGCGCTCCTGCCCGCAGAGGAGCGGCGTGATCGCCTTGTCCTGGCCGCGGCGGCGCGCGGCGGGCCGGCGGATGGTGAGCTACGAGCGCGCCTCGATGGCTGGGGCTTCACGGCGCCGGATCGGGAGGCGATCACGGCAGCCGCGTTCCGCGCGGACGCGGTGGCGGCTCAGCTGCGGGCCGCCGCCCGCCCGTCGGAGATCGCGGCGGCGGTGAAGGGAGCGCCGGTGGAGCTGGTGGCGCTCGCCGGCGCGCTCGGGGCCGAGGAGCAGGCGCGGGAATGGCTCGCGCGCCTGCGTCAGGTTCGGCTGGAGATCGACGGCGAGGATCTGCTCGCGGCCGGCGTGCCGGCCGGCCCGGCCGTCGGGCGCGGATTGCAGGCGGCGCTCGAGGACAAGCTCGACGGCCGAGCTTCGACGCTGGAGCAGGAACTGGCCAGCGCGCTGCGCGCGGCCGGACACCCGGGCAACGAGTAGCCTGCGGCCCGATGCTTCCCCAGTCAAACGCGCTGCAATGGGACGGGCAGGAGGGCCACTACGAGGTCTACTACCTGACGCTGACCGATCCGGCCACGGGCGTCGGCGTATGGATCCGCTACACGATGGTGGCGCCGCTGGCCGCCACGGGCGAGCCGGCCACGGCCGCGTTGTGGCTACTGGCCATGGATCCACGTCCTGGGCGCACGCCGACGATCGGACGCAAGGCCACGTTCCCGATCGAGCGCCTGCAGAGCACCCCGGATCCGTTCGAGCTGCGGATCGATTCGGCTTGGCTCAGCGACAGCGGCATGGCGGGCGGCTTCGAAGACGTGGCCTGGGAGCTCCGCTGGACGCCGACGGCGCGGGCGTATGAGCACGTGCATCCGGTGCTGAGACGGGCACGCGTGGCACAGACGGTGCTCGTCCTTCCGCACGCCGATCTGGTCATCGATGGCACGATTTCGCTGCCGGACCTTGAGTTGGATGTACGCGGTGCCCGGGGCGGCCAGGCTCACCTGTGGGGCTCGAAGCACGCCAGCTGCTGGGCCTGGGTGCACTGCAACGACTTCGCCACGCCCGGCGGGACGCCGGAGACCGGGGCATTCGTCGACGCGGTATCGGTGATCGTGCCGCGCTTCGGCCGCGAGGTCGGACCCAATACTCCGGTGGTCGGCCGAGTCGACGGCCAGGATTTCCATTCCACCTCGCCGTTGCGTGTGCTGCGCAACGACAGCACGTTCGCGCTGACGGGCTGGCGCTTCGAAGCCATCGCCGGCTCGCGCAAGCTGATCGGCGACGTCGACGCCGACCGCTCACAGCTCGCCGGCGTGACGTATCACGATCCCGATGGCCAGCTCGCCTACTGCTACAACAGCGAGACGGCGTCGATGCGGCTGCATGTGTTCGACCGCGCCCCGCGCGTCGGTGGCTGGAGACATCGGAAGACGCTCATCGCCAACGGGCGGACGCACTTCGAGTACGCGCAGCGGACGCCGGTTCCGGACATGGAGCTGTTGACGGCGTGAGCACAGTCGACTCACTGCGCGAGCACATCGCGGTCGAGCTGCCGGGCGCCACGGCGCTGTTCACCACGCGCCACGGCGGGTTTTCCGCCGGCCCCTACGAGAGCCTCAACCTGGGGCGCTTCACCGACGACGATCCGCACGCGGTCGCGCGCAACCGAGAGACGGTGCAGGCGCAGCTCGGCGTGCGCTTTGCGTTTGGCCGGCAGGTGCACGGCAAGCGGGTGATCCGTGCGCAGGCCGCGCCCGATCCTGAGGCGACGCCGGTCGAAGCCGACGGCCAGGCGACGAACGTGGTTGGCCTGGCCCCGATGGTGCTGACGGCGGACTGCCTGCCGATCGCGGTGGCGGGGGGTGGCGCGGTGGCGATGCTCCACGCCGGCTGGCGCGGGCTGGCGGCCGGGATCGTGGCCGAAGGGGTCGACGCGGTCCGCGAGCTCGGAGCGGCAGGTGCGCCCTTGGCCGCGGCGATCGGGCCGGGCGCCGGTCCCTGCTGCTACGAGGTGAGCGAGGATGTGCACGAGGTGTTCGCCGGGTTTGGCCCGGACGTGCGGCGGGGGCGCAACCTCGATCTGAAGGCCGTGGCGCGGCGGGCCCTGAACGACGCCGGAGTGAGCGACGTGCACGACGTGGGCCTGTGCACGATCTGCTCGACCGAATTCTTCTCGCACAGGCGCGACCACGGAGGAACCGGGCGCCAGGCGGGCGTCGCGTGGTTGAGTTAGTCCACGGGCTGCAGGCGAGCCGCGTCCGCACCAACCTGGAGCACGCGCGGACCGAGATCGCGGCCGCGGGACGCGATCCCGCGTCGGTCGAGATCCTGGCCGCCGTCAAGTACGTGCCGGTGGAGGAGCTCGGCGAGCTGGCCGAGGCGGGGCTGCGAGTGCTGGGCGAGAACCGCGCGCAGGATCTCGTGGCCAAGGCCGACGCCTATCCGGACCGGTTCACATGGGACTTCATCGGGCACCTGCAGAGCCGGAAGGTTCGCCAGGTCGTTCCGTACGTGCGCTACATCCACTCGGTGGCGAGCGACTCCGTGTTGGCGCAGCTCGAGCGGCATGCGCGGGCTGACACCGAGGTGCTGGTGGAGGTGAACGTGTCAGACGAGCCCGGCAAGAGCGGGATCGCGCCCGACGATCTCGACGCATTCCTGGCCCGCTGTCCGGTGACCGTGGTCGGGTTGATGACGATGCCGCCGCTGGCCGCGGATCCCGAGCAGAGCCGACCGTATTTTGCGGCGCTGCGCGAGCTGGCGGAGCGCCGCGGCCTGCCGCAGCTGTCGATGGGGACGAGCCAGGACTACGTGGTAGCTGTCCAGGAGGGCGCCACGATCGTGCGGCTTGGCACTAGCTTGTACAGCTGATGCCTTGAGCCGCCGCCCCTGAGCGTCATAATCACGGCAGGGAAACCGTTCGTCCCACCGAAACTCTCCCACGATCATGGCCTTTCGCGATACCTGGCACCGCACGCTCGTCTACTTCGGCTTGGCCGAGGACGACGCCTACGAGGAAGAGGTAGAGCCTTACCGGGAGCCTGAGGTGGAGCCGCAGGACACATACCGCGAGCGTCCCAACGTGCGCCGGCTGAGCGCGCGCCGGCGACGCGACGAGATCGACGACATCTTCGCCGACGATGTCGGAACGGAACGACGGACGAGCCCACTACGACCGGTCGGCGCGGCCCGCGGCAACGGCCGCAGCACTGGCGACGTGCGGGTGCACTTCGTCGCGCCCAAGAGCTTCAACGACGTTCAGGACGTGGCCGACAAGTTCAAGGAAGCGATCCCGGTGATCATCAATCTGCAGGGAACGGACACGGATCTGTCCAAGCGCCTGATCGACTTCTCGAGCGGACTGACGTACGCGCTCGACGGCGGCATGCAACGGATCGCCGACAAGGTGTTCCTGCTAACGCCGCGCAACGTCGAGGTTTCCGCCGAGGAGCGCGCGCGGATCCTCGACAAGGGCTTCTTCAATCAGTCGTGACACGGCGCCCCGGCGCGGATGACGCCCGCCGGTAACGTTCCGCACATGCAATTGGGGCTTATCGGAGCCGGCAACATGGCGCGTGCCATGGCGCGCGGCTGGGGCGACCCTGTGATCTGCTCCGACCACGGCTCCGGACGAGCCCGGGCGCTGGCTACCGAGCTGGGCGGTGAGGCGCTGCACTCGAACCTGGCGGTGGCCGAGCGGGCTGATGTGGTCGTGCTGTGCCACAAGCCCCGACAGCTGCAGGAGGTGGCGAACGAGATCGCTGGCGCGGCCAAGGCGGTGGCGTCGGTTCTCGGCGGCGTGACGATCGCCGAGCTCCAGGAGGCCTACCCGGGGATCCCTGTCGTGCGGCTGATGCCGAACACGCCGGTCGAGGTGCAGCGGGGGATCGTGTGTTACGCGTTTGCCGCCGACGTTGCCGAGGGCTTTCGGGGGGAAGTCGTTGCCCTGCTGGAGCGCCTGGGGACAGCGGTGGAGCTCGAGGAGCGGTTGATCGAGCCGGCCAGCGCGGTCATGGGAGTGGGCCCGGCCTACCAGGCGGTGCTCGCCGAGGCCCAAATCGACGCGGGCGTGCGTCATGGCCTCACGCCGGCGATTGCCGCGGGGCTCGTGGCCGAAACGATGGCCGGCACCGCAGCGCTGCTCGAAGCCCGCGGCTACGACACGCTTACCGTCCGGCGCGAGGTCGCCTCGCCGGGCGGGAGCACGGCGCGAGGGTTGGCCGCGCTCGACCGGGCGGGCGTGCGCGCGGCGTTCCACGACGCGATCGACGCCGTGCTGGGCTGGAGCCCGAGCTGATGGTCCTGGGCGCGCTGACTCGGGTCGACGTGGCGAACTACGTGGACGCGCTGTTCACCGTCTACATCCTGATCATCTTCGTCTACATCCTGATCAACCTGCTGTTCTCGTTTGGGCTGCGGACGCCGTATTCGCGCTGGACGGACGCGATACTCGGTTTCCTGCGCGACGTGACCGAGCCGTACCTGCGGCTGTTCCGCCGCTTCATTCCGCCGATCGGGATGTTCGACCTCTCGCCGATGGTCGCGATCATCGTCTTGTACTTCGTGCGGACGATCATCGTCAACGCGATCGCGGGCTGAGCGCGGGGGAGCTGGTGGCGCTGGTGGCGAGGACATCGCCGAAGGTCCGGGCCGCCGCGTTCGCGCGCGCCGCCGCGCTCATGGCCGTCGTGATCGGCGTCGATCAGCTGACCAAGCACACGGTCGCCTCGGGCATCGCCCCGGGCGAGCACCGCAGCGTGTTCTTCGGCATCAAGCTCGTCCATGTCCGGAACACGGGCGTTGCCTTCGGGGCGTTCTCCGGCGGCGGCACGATCGTCCTCGTGTTCACGCTCGTGGCGCTTGCGGCGCTGGTCACGTTTTTGGGCTTGCGGCCGGATCGGCCCTGGCTGTGGGTGCCGACCGGTCTGCTCGTGGGCGGGGCGATCGGGAACCTGATCGACCGCATCGCCAACGGGGCGGTGACCGACTTCATCAAGCTGCCGCTGTGGCCGGCGTTCAACGTGGCCGACATGTCGATCACGTTCGGCGTGCTGGCGCTGCTCTGGGTGCTGGAGGGCCCACGCCGTGCCGAGCGCTGACGGATCCGACGCCGAGCTCCCGTCCGAGCTTGAGGTCCCGGCGGATGCCGCGGGGACACGACTGGATCAGTTCTTGGCGGTGCCGGTGGGTTCCCGGGCTCAGGCGCAGGGGTTGATCGAGGCGGGACTGGTTTTGGTGGATGGCAGGGCGCGGGCTAAGCGCCATGTGCTGCGCGGCGGCGAGCGGGTGGTGCTGCGCCGGCCGGCGGCGGAGGCCAGCACTGAGGACGGGGTTGGGCAGAGCGTCGAATTCGGCGTGGTGTTTGAGGACGAGCACCTGCTCGTCGTCGACAAGCCCGCAGGACTCGTGGTGCATCCGGCGCGGGGCAACCGCACGGGCACGCTGGCGCAGGCGCTGAGCGGGCGCTCGGCGGGCGGGGAGGAGCCGTGGCGCGCCGGCATCGTTCACCGGCTCGACCGCGACACCTCAGGTCTGCTCGTGGTGGCCAAGAACGACGCCGTGCACCGCGCGCTCAAGGAGCTGATCGCCTCACGCGCGATGCGGCGCGAGTATCTGACGCTCGTGGCCGGGGTGCCGCCGGCGCGGAGCGGAACTATTGACGCGCCAATCGGTCGCGACCGGCACGACCGCGTGCTGATGTCGATCGACTCAGCGGACCCGCGCGAGGCGCGCACCCACTTCACACTCGAGCGGGTGCTGGGTCAGACCGCGCTGCTGCGGGTCGTGCTCGACACCGGCCGCACCCATCAGATTCGCGTGCACGTGGCCTCGATCGGACATCCGGTCGTAGGCGATCGGACCTACGGCGGGCCGATGTGGTTCGGTCTGGAGCGGCAGTTCCTGCACGCGGCGCGGCTCGCCTTCGTGCATCCGGTGACGGGCGAGTCGGTGGATGTTCGCTCGGAGTTGCCGGCGGATCTTTCGGCAGCGCTCGAGGCCGCTCAGCAGGCGGCGGGTTTGCCGGCGGGCGAGACGAGCCAGGACGCGACATAGCGGCCTGGTTGCGGCGACGCGAGGCGATCCCAGGTGCCGGCGCCGGCGCCGGCGCCGGCTGGCTTGGTGGCGCAGGCGATCGTGATGTGCTGGCCGGCGGCCAGGGTTCCGATGACGTTCGATCCTGTGGAGGGGGCGGTGCGGATGTTGGCGTCGGTCCGGACGGTGGCCTGCGTGTTCCCGCCTTTGCCGCTGCCCACGGCGAGGCCGATGGCGATCGCAATCGCCACGGCGGCCGCGCCACCGAGGGCGAGCGCCGGCGCAGCGCGGAGGCGGCGCGTGCGAGCGGGGCGCGTGCGAGCGGGTCTGGTCGGCGCTGCTGGCCGCGGTGCCGCGTCCGTACGTGGCAGCGCCTCTGTGGGCGCGTCGATGGGCGGGGCGGCCACCGGGTGGACTCGGGTCGGGTGTTCGGCCGGTGGCGCCGGAATGGGGTAGTCGAGCTCGTCGCGATGAAGGACGAGCGTGTTGTCCTGGTCGTCGTCCGCCGGATGGCGTTTGCCCCTACGCATCACTGTGGTCGAGGTTAGCGCCGGCCCGGGCCGAGCATTTTGCGTCCAATCCGGGACACGGCGGGGATCTGGACGCGGAATTCTCGCCTACGGGGAATAACGCGTCCCGATCCAGGCGGTGCGGGCGCTTGGGCGCGAAATTCTCGGCCCCTGACCGGCCCTTTAAAGAGCCGGCGGGGCGGCCCGTCCAAAGCCGCCCCGCCGATCAGTTGCGAACCGAGCCACCGGAGGTAGGGGAAGGGAGGTTCGGCCCGCGGAGCAAGACATCACCGAAGGTAGGGGAAGGGTGATGCCCCGCTACACCTGAAAACGTACCGTGTGAAGCAAACTTGCGTAAACTTTTTTTACTCGAACTTCTGTCCACTACCCCGTCCGCACGACTCGCGGCCCTGCCTCGTATGAACGAGGTTCGCGAACACCGGCTGACGGGCCGCGTTGTAAACCAACATCTCAAGGGAGTAGCACTCCGTGGCTCAAATCGGAATCAAGGAGCTGCTGGAGGCCGGGGTTCATTTCGGCCACCAGACGCGCCGCTGGAATCCCAAGATGCGCCGCTTCATCTTCGGTGAGCGGGACGGCATCTACATCATCGACCTCCTGCTGACGCAGGCGCTGCTCGACAACGCGCAGCGGTTTGCTTCCGACCTCGCGCATCGGGGCGGGACCGTGCTGTTCGTCGGGACAAAGAAGCAGGCCCGCGACGCGGTCAAGGACACCGCCGAGGCGTCCGACATGCCCTACGTCAACCACCGCTGGCTCGGCGGCCTGTTGACGAACTTCCAGACGATCTCGCTGCGCATCAAGCGGCTGCACGACCTGGAGCGATACGAGACCGAGGGCCAGCTGCAGCTGCTGCCCACGCGTGAGCGGATGGCCGCCCAGGCCGACCTGGCGAAGCTGCGCGCCAACCTCGGCGGGGTCAAGAACATGCAGCGCGTCCCGGATGCCGTGTTCGTCATCGACCTGAAGACCGAGGCGATTGCCGTGCGCGAGGCGCAGCGGCTGCGCATCCCGATCATCGGGCTCGTCGACACCAACTGCGATCCCGACGGGATCGATTACGTGATCCCGGGCAACGACGACGCGATCCGCTCGTGTGCGGCAATCACGCGAGCGATCGGCGACGTGGTGGCGCAGGGCCACAACGTCTTCCGTGAAGAGGAGGAGCGCGCACGGATCGAGCGTGAGCGCCAGGAGGCCGAGGAGCGCGCCCGGCAGGAGGCTGCCGAGCAGGCGCGGCGCGAGGCCGAGGAGCAGGCGCGGCGCGAGGCCGAGGAGCAGGCGCGGCGGCAGGCCGAGGAGGCGGCGGCGGCTGAGGCGGCCACCGCCGAGCAGGCTGCGCCGGCGCCGGCCGCTCAGCCCCAGCCGGCCCAGCCGGCAGCA
>JBJMLD010000058.1:0-78360 GCA_045805545.1 Solirubrobacteraceae bacterium
CTCGCGGTCGACGCCAACTGCGCCGTGATACTCGACCGCCCCTTGCCCGGCTGACCGGCAGCCACCGACGCCACAAGAGCCGACACGCCGCGGTCGTGACCGGACGAGCGCCAATGCGACCGCAGTCGCGGGATCGTCGCCACCGCGGACCGCTGCGACCGACTGCGCCAGTACGGGCGGTCCAGGGGACCCCTGCGCCTACGCACCCCTCGACCACCGGATGTGAGCGCGCTACTAGGCTCGCCGGCATGGCTCATGTCGGCTCATCCCTGCCGAGCGACGCCGCTCCGGACTCGCCGACTTCGACACCGTCGGAGCGATCCTGCTCACCGCTGGAATGCTGCTCCTGGTCTACGCGCTCGTTCGGGCACCCGACGTCGGCTGGGGCAAGGCCGTAACGGTCGGAGAGCTCGCCGGTGCGGCGGCCCTGCTGGGCGCCTTTGTGGCCAACGAGCGGCGGCACCGAAACCCGCTATTCCCGTTCTCGATCTTCCGGATCAACGGTCTGGCGGCTGCCGACGCGACGCAGGTGGCCGCGATGGCCGGCTTCTACTCGATGTTCTTCTTCATCACCCTGTACATGCAGAACGTGCTCGGCTACTCGCAGATCCAGGCGGGCTCGGCCTATATCCCGGTCACGTTCGGTGTCGCGATCTCGTCCGGAATCTCCTCGCAGCTGTTCGCCCGCACAGGCACGCGTCCGATCATCGTCGCCGGCGCGCTGCTGGGCGCGGGCGGCCTCTTCTGGCTCTCCCGTATCCCGGTCCACGGCTCCTACCTGACCGACCTGCTGCCCGGGCTGATGATCATGTCGTTCGGCCTCGGAGCGGTGTTCGTCGGTGTCAACACGGCCGCCAACGCGGGCGTCCCAGCGGACAAGGCCGGCCTCGCCGCCGCCTTGGTCAACGCATCGACGTGGATAGGCGGTGCGCTCGGCATCGCCGTGTTCTCTGCGCTCTCGACCTCCCGGGCACATCATCTGCTCGCGGCCAACGCCCCACAACACGAGGCCCTGGTCGCAGGTTTCCACCGCGCGCTACTCGCCGGCAGCGTCGTCCTTCTTGCCGCCGCGCTGATCGCGGCACGCGCGACGAACACTCGAGGCGAGCCGGTCCTGGGTACGTCCCTGGAGCCCATCGCGATACCTGAGACGGGATAGAGCTACCAGCGGGCCGCTCTTTCTTCTTGGCGATGTTCGGATTTGGCCCGCCTGGAGCGATGATCAGGTATCGACGAAACGACCTATCGCGCAGCCTTGCCGCAGGTGTATGGGTATCTGCTGCCGCGCTGCGGCAGTGTTACCGATGCTGAGGACTTGACCGCGGAGACATTCGTGGCCGCGGTCGCGGCTCTGAAACGGCCCGACCCGCCCTCGATGAGCGTGGCCTGGCTGATCGCCGTCGCACGACACAAGCTCGTGGATCACTGGCGCCGCGCCGAGCGCGAGCGCCGTGGGCTTGAGTCGGTCGGACCCGAGCAATCGGACGACGACCCGTGGGAGGAGCTGTTCGATGCAGGCGCGGCGTACTCGGCGCTTGCGCGGCTGCCGGCGCCACAGCGTGCGGCACTGGTGCTGCGCTATCTCGACGGCCTTACCGTGACCGAAGTAGCCGCGCACCTGGACAGGACGGTGCGGGGCACCGAGACGCTGCTTGTCCGCGCGCGGGCCGCGTTGCGCAAGATCTACCGGGAGGACGCGGCATGACCCATGATCCGCTGGACGAGCTGCGGCTGCCGAGCCTCCCCATCGAGCCGCGTCCGGAGTTCGCGGACTCGCTGTGGCATCGGATCTCCGGCGGCGGGGGGCCGGCGGCGGGTTCTGCCAGCGTCCGCTACTTCGTCGACGACCTCGATCGGGCTATCGCGTTCTACTGCGACCAGCTTGGCTTTGAGGAGGAGCTGCGTGCCTCGCCGGCGTTCGCGATGCTCTACCGGGGCGCTCTGCGCCTCCTACTGAGCGTTCCTGGTGAGCCGCACGCGCTGCCGGACGGCACGCTACCTGAGCCCGGCGGATGGAATCGGATCTCGCTGGGAGTTTCGAACCTTCAGGCGACAGTCGCCGCGCTGCGCGCCAACGGCGTCACGTTCCGCCGGGGGATCGCTGCCGGTATCGCGGTCGACACCGCGCTGCTCGCGGACCCGTCGGGCAACCCGGTCGAGCTATTCGAGCCCCGCGCCGGCTACCGCGAACGAACAACCACGAAGGAGTGAGCAGATGAGCACAGTCAGCGTCCGCTACATCGTCGACGACGTCGATGCCGCAATCGACTTCTACTGCGGCCAGCTCGGCTTCGAGCAGCAGATGCATCCCGATCCCGCCTTCGCGATGCTCACGCGCGGCGATCTGCGGCTGCTGCTGGTCTCGCCGGTCGGCCCCGACCATCCGGGGGGCGGTTCGCGGCCGATGCCGGACGGAACCAAGCAGCAACCAGGAGGATGGAACCGCATCATGCTCGAGGTGTCAGACCTGCAGCGCACGGTCGACTCCTTGCGTCCAAACGGCGTCAGATTCAGAAACGAGATCGTCACCGGAATCGGCAGCAAACAGATCCTGGTGCAGGACCCGGCTGGCAACACTGTCGAACTGTTCGAGGCGATCCGCCCCGAAGCGCGGCTGAGCACCTAAGCGAAGCGGGCTCAGGGGCGACGGTAGGCGGCGAGAAAGGTCCGCACGCCGGCGTCCGCAATGCGGTCGAGCTGAGGCCGGCTGGGGATCGCGTCGTCGCCGAGCAGCATCGCCTGGTTGAGCGGCGCGGACACGATCAGCCAGTTGAAATCCGCCGCGGCGAGGCCAGGGTCGTCGATCTGCAGAACGCCTCCGGCGGCCAGGTGTTCGAAGGCGCGCGTCAGGCCGGAGATCGTGCGGCCGGGACCCTGCTCGTAGAACAGCCGACCGAGCGCCGGGAAGCGGGCCGCCTCGCCGATCACGAGGCGGCGCAGCTGGAGGATGCGCGGCTGCATGACCAGCCTGAGCTGTCGGCGCGCGAGGTCGCGGAGGTCGGCCTCGATGTCGCCGGTGCCGTCGAGTGTGCGCAACGTGTCGTGCACGGTGTCGCTGGCCTCCGCCACCGTGGTCGTGACGATCTCCGCGAACAGCCGCTCTTTGTCGGCGAAATGCTTGTAGACAGTCTGCTTCGACGCGCCGGCGAGCGCGGCCACCTCGTCCATGCTCGTACCGACGTAGCCGTTGCGCAGGAATGCTGTCGTAGCCGCCTCGAGGATCGCGTCGCGTTTGCGCGAGAAGCGGCTGTCAGGGTCAGCGTCTGCAGCCGGGATCACTGAGGAGGGGTCGGGCACGCGCGTACAGGTTAGTTGGCAGGTCGACACGGTCGTGCGATGAGTTTCGGGTGCGGGAATCGTTTGAAAGGCTGAGCAGCGATGAGCGAACCGACTCGAGCGCTCTTACCGCGATTCGGCGTCTCGGTCGGGGCGCGCGGAGACGCTTAGCCGAGCTGGACGACAATCTCGTGCCAACCAACAGGAGACAACGATGCGCCACACGATGGTCACCTACACGGTCAAGCCCGGACGCGAAGAGGAGAACGCAGCGCTGGTGCGGGCGATGTTCGAAGAGCTCGCAGAGACACAACCGACCGATCTACGCTACGCGGTCTTATACGTCCCTGACTCGCGCCAATTCGTTCACCTTTACACGGATGAGGGCAGCACGTCAGGCGTGCCAGGCCTGGCGTCGTTCAAAGACTTCGTCAACGGCGCGCAGGATCGCCACGAACAGCCGGCCGTCTCCACACAGCCCGAATTGATCGGCGACTACCGCACCTTCGACGATCGCGACCGCTCTGCCAGCTGAGCTACGGAACGTGAGCTACACCAAGAAAAATCTGCAGGAGATCGAGGATTCGGCGGTCAAGTTCGGCTTTTCCGAGGCGCAGGAGGCTCGTTTCGCCCGCCGGGACTTAGCCGCCGAGCAGACCGGCCTGACGTACCTCGTGATCAAGCCCGGGCGACGCGAGGCGTTCGCTCACAGACATCGCGACGCCGAGGAGGTCTACATCGTGTTGGCCGGGGCGGGCCGCGTGAAACTCGATGACGAGATCATCGATCTGAATGCGCTCGACGCTGTGCGGGTCAGCCCCGGCACCACGCGGCAGCTCGAGGCCGGCCCTGACGGCCTCGAGGTCCTAATCGTGGGGGCGCACGTTGAGGGTGACGTCGAGCAGGTTCCGGACTTCTGGACGAGCTAACACGGCCGTCGCGACAAATCGCGATCCTGCGATGAGATCGCGTGCCGGGGATCGTTTGACGGGTGAAGAGTCATGCGGAGGCAGAAGTGCAGGACCGGCCTTCACGTGACTCACGGGAGCAAGCGCTCGCCCTAATCGCCTGAGCGCTCCCGGCAGCACTCGTTCGAAGCCATCTCTACCAGACCTCTGGAGGTCCAATGACGTCGTCGTCCCAAACCAATCGCTGGCGCGCGTTCGCGTTGCTGGCCGTCGCGTTCTTCATGACAACCATCGACCTGACGATCGTCAACACCTCGCTGCCGACGATCGGGCGCAAACTGCATTTCGCCGAGACGAGCCTGCTCTGGCTAGTGACCGCGTACGGACTCGCGTACGGAGGCTTTCTCCTGCTCGGCGGGCGAGCCGCGGATCTGCTGGGCCGCCGACGGATCCTGATGGCCGGACTGGGTGTGTTCACGGCCGCCTCGCTCGGGGCCTCGCTCGCCGGAAGTGAAGGGTTCCTAATCGCGATGCGCGCCGTGCAGGGTCTCGGCGCCGCGATGCTCATCCCCGCGGCGCTGTCGAGCGTCCGCAACATGTTTGCGGAGGGCGCCGAGCGCAACAAGGCACTCGGAATCTGGGGCGCGCTGGGAGCTGGTGGCGCGAGCGTCGGGATCATCCTCGGCGGTCTCCTCACGCGGTACGTCGGCTGGCAGTACATCTTCTTCATCAATGTGCCCGTCGGTGCGACGGCGCTGCTCCTCGCGCCGCGTCTGATTCCGGAAAGCCGGCTCGACGGTGTCCGACGGTACGACCCCTTCGGGGCTATTACCGTCACGGCCGGCCTCGTGATGCTTGTGTACGGGATCTCCCAGGCCCCGCTTTATGGCTGGGGCGCGACGAGGACGATCGCCGTGCTGGCCGGTGCGGTCGTCTTGCTGGGGGCGTTCCTCGCGATCGAGAGCCGCGTCGAGTCGCCTCTACTGCCGCTGCGGATCTTCCGGCTGCGGACGCTCGCGGGCGCGAACGCCGCCGGGCTGC
Organism: Solirubrobacteraceae bacterium; assembly: GCA_045805545.1. Classification (GTDB taxonomy): domain Bacteria; phylum Actinomycetota; class Thermoleophilia; order Solirubrobacterales; family Solirubrobacteraceae; genus Palsa-465. The sequence continues at coordinate 5,226 of JBJMLD010000058.1, forward strand.
TGCTCGGCGCCAGCTTCTACGCCTTCATTTTCGTCGGCACGCTGTACATGCAGCAGGTCCTCGGCTACTCACCTCTGAAGGGTGGGCTCACCTGGCTCGTTTCGACGTTGGCGTCTATGGCCTTTGCCGGCGTCTCGCAACTGCTGGTGACGCGCGGCCCGGTCAGGGTCGTGATGGCGCTAGGGATGACGCTGATCGGGGTCGGCATCTTCTGGGCCACCCAGCTGCCGGTTCACGGACAGTTCTGGGGGGACCTGTTCGGACCACTGGTCGTGGTTGGGATCGGAACGGCGTTTGCCTTCATCCCGATCTCCATCGGTGCACTGAGCGGGGTAGCCGAGCACGAGGCCGGCCTCGCCTCGGGGCTCATTTACACCTCGCAGGAGCTGGGCGGCGCGATCGGGATCGCGATTGCCTCGAGCGTCGCCGCGACGCAATACAAGACGCTCCTGCACGGCGGCAGCACCGTCCACGCGGCGCTGACCGGCGGGTTCCACCAGGCGTTTTGGGTTCTCGGTGCAATCGCTCTGATCGCGGTGCCGGTCATCTTCGCGCTCGTCCGCCGCGACCGCCGCTCCACAGCCGCCGGCCAGGCCGCGGCGCTCGAGCCACAGCCCGCTTTGGCGTGCGCGGACTGAGCAAATGACCAGATCAGGCTCCACCAGCGGAAACGAACCCGACGAGCAGGCGTTGCTCGACGCCGCACGTGCCGGCGACGAGTGCGCGCTGGGCCTGCTGCTCGATCGTCACCGCACCGGCCTGGAGCTGTACTGCTACTTGTCGCTCGGTGACCGAGCCAAGGCGCGGACCGCTCTCGCCGACACGGCATTGGCGGCCTGGGAGGAGCGGGACAACGGAGAGCCGGCCACGTCGGCGCGGATGTGGCTCTACCGGCTAGCCGTCCGGGTCTGCTGTGAGGCGCATCCAGGGTCATGCGATGAGTTTCGGGTGCGGGAACCGTTTGAAAGGCTGATTAGCGATGAGCGAACCGACTCGGACTAACGATCAACGTGTTTTGCTGGCCGCCGCCCAGGCCGGGGACGAGCAGGCGTTCCGTCGGCTCGTCGAGCCTTATCGCCACGCGCTGGAAGTGCACTGCTACCGAATGCTCGGCTCGATCCAGGACGCTGAGGACCTGTCGCAAGAGACCCTGCTGCGAGCCTGGCGGGCGCTTGAGCGGTTTGAGCCGCGCGTGCAGTTTCAGACCTGGCTCTACCGGATCGCGACCAACGCGTGCTTGGACGAGCTGGCGCGCCGCCCACGGCGGCCGGAGCTGATCGACCCATTCCCGGATCGGCCGGTGGACGAGGCGCAGGCGCCTCTATATGACCCAGAGGCCCGCTACGTGCTTCGCGAGGGGATCGAGCTCGCGCTCGTACGCGCGATTCAACAGCTCCCCGGCCGCCAGCGCCCAGTGCTGATCTTCCGCGACGTGCTCGGCTGGAGCGCCCCCGAGGTCGCCGAACTACTCGAGACCACCGTCGCGACGGTCAACAGCGCGCTACAGCGCGCCCGCGCGACAGTCGACGAGCATCTGCCCACCCCGCAGCCCTCGGCGCTCGCACCCGACGAACGCGAACTACTCGGCCGCTACATCGACGCGTTCGAACACGATGACGTCGACGGCCTAGTCGCCCTGCTGCGCGAAGACTCCGTACTACGCATGCCCCCGCAACCATCGGTCATCGGCGCCGCACACATCGCCAAATTCTTCCGCGAGAGCGCAGCCCACGGAGACCTATCCCGCATGCAGCTCACCCCAACTCGCGCCAACGGCCGACCCGCCGTCATCGTGCAACGCCGCACGGAAGACGCGCTGAGGCCACACGGAATCCTCGTCCTCGAAATCTCTGACGCGACGATCATCGGCATCGACGCATTCATCAAGCCATCGCTGGTGCCACGGTTCGCGGCGCCGCCAGCTGCGGACTGACAAGCATCCGCGCGGGCCGTCTACTGCGGCGCAGCGAGCCACGGTCGGCCCGTAGCTTGGGATCAGCCCATGTGGAGAAGCGGGTGGTCCAGCCCGTGCTCGGCGCACAGCGCCGGAACGGTCTCCGGCTTGACCTCGAGGCCGTAGCGCGCTCCGATCTCGCCCATCTGAGCGGGATTGAAGTGGGGGCTTCGCATCGCTGCGTCGAGTTCGTCGAAGAAGTGCTCGAAGCCACCCGGGGAGATGATCTCCAGGATGCGACAGGGGGTGTCGTCGGGATTCCAGAAGGTGTGCCACTGATCGCGCGGCTTGAACGCGAACTCGCCGGCGTCGGCGTAGATCACGTCGTCGCCGAGGAGTGCGCCCATTCGCCCTTCGAGCACGTAGCTGTACTCGTCCTCGCGGGAGTGGCGATGGACGGGCGCGACGAGGGTACGAGGCGGAATCGGGTGCTCGACGAGCGAGAACCCGCCGCCGGTCTCCTCGGTCCAGGCCATGAACCTGACGCCGACCGACCCGAGATCTACGGACTTGCCGTCGCCGGAGCCGAGTTTGCGTGGTCCTTGTGACGCGTCGAATCGCCTCAGCGCCTCGGTCATACGTGCCTCCATCAGGGCCCTCCCTCAAAATTGCCTGAACAGTCGTGTGCGATGAATCTAACGCCGGCCGACCGGTCTGTCAAGATATTCATCAGACAGCTATGAGCAGTGAAAGCGCTCAGACGCGACGGGTGTACCGCAAGCGCCGACGCGCCGAGCAGGAGGCCGCCACGCGCCTGGCGATCACCGAGGCGACCGTCAAGCTGCATAGGACCCTCGGCCCGGCGCGAACAACGATCCAGGGCATCGCGGCCGAGGCCGGCGTACAGCGCGCGACCGTCTACAGGCACTTCCCCGACCTCGAGTCGCTGTTCTTGTCCTGCTCAGAGCACTGGGCGAGCCTCAACCCGCCACCAGATGCCACCGAGTGGAGCGGCATACCGGACCCCGGCAAGCGGCTGGGGCAAGCCTTGACGCAGCTCTACACGTGGTACGGATGGGCCGAACCCATGCTCACCAACGTCTACCGGGACGCGCCATTGATACCGGCGAGCGCCCAGGCCCGTGAGAACTTCGTGGGCTACTTCGACACGCTCCACGCCGCGCTCATGCGCGGCCGCCGGGCGAGAGGCCGAGCACGCGTCCGAACCGCCGCTGCCATCGGACATGCACTCGAGTTCGTTACCTGGAGGTCGTTGACCCGCGAACAAGGGCTCGAAACCGCCGAAGCGGTCGAGCTGATGATCGCCCTCGTCACGGCCGCCGGATCGCTCACTCCCCCTCGTCGGAGCGCCATGGAGGCTGGGGAGGCGCTGCGCTGAGCGCCCGGCGCAAGAGGGTGAGCAGTTGACGGCGGTCAGCCTCGCTTAGCCCGCCGAGGATCTCGTCCTCTATCTGCGCGACGAGTCGCCTGGCTCGCTCGAGGGCGCGCCGACCCTTTGGTGTGATCGCGACCTCCCAGGCGCGGCGGTCGCCCGGTCGGCGTCGGCGCTCGGCCAGACCCGTGGTCTCGAGTTCGTTGATCAGCTTGACCATGGCGCTCGGATCGATTGCCATGTCGGAGCTCAGCTGCTGCTGAATCGTCCCGTTGCGGGCGCCGAGCACGTTGAGCAGCGCGAACAGCGCCGGCGTGAGACCAATCGTGCCGAGCGCCTCCGCCGTGCGGGTGTGCGTCGCTCGCCAGAGCCGGAAGAACAGCTGGCCTGCGAACTCGGCCACCTCGACGTCGGTTGAGATAGATGCAGCCATCTGCTCAAGCTTTGCATAGACGCTGGACAGATACAATCATTGTCGTCCACCATGATAGTCTGATACCATCATGGTTCGCGTCCAGCAATGCCTAACCCACCGGGTGCGGCGTCATGACCCAGCAAGCCACGACGAGGAGCGTTAATGACCCCACAGACCGATAAACGCCAGACCGCCCGAAAGACCGGCAAGGCCGCCAAGGGCTTCACCGCCGAGGAACGCGCCGCGATGCGCGAGCGCGCCCGCGAGGCGAAGGCGGGCGCCACCGACGGCGAGAGCGAGGTGCTCGCCAAGATCGCCGAGATGCCCGAGGCGGATCGCGCCATCGCCGAGCGGGTCCATGCCATCGTGAAGGCCAGCGCGCCCGAACTAGCACCCAAAACGTGGTACGGGATGCCGGCCTACGCCAAGGACGGCAAAGTCATCTGTCACTTCCAAAACGCGAAGAAGTTCAAAACGAGATACGCCACGCTCGGCTTCAGCGACAAAGCCAACCTCGACGAGGGGGACATGTGGCCGGTGGCGTTCGCGCTACCGAAGATGACCTCCGACGTCGAGGCGAGGATCGGCGCGCTGGTCAAGCAAGCCGTGAGCTGAGAGAGCCACTCCAGCTGAGCGCGACGAGGGCATCGACGTCGTCCGCTTCGACCGCCCGCAGGTAGCGCCCGATGAGTCGACGGCGGGATTCATCAGGGGTCACCGCCAAGCGGTCGGGCGCGTTCGCCTCGAGCGTCGCGTGCGCGCGCTGGAGAGCGCTGTTGACGGCCGCCACGGTCGTGGCGAGGAGCTCCGCCACCTCGACCGCCCGCCAGCACAGAATCTCCCGCAGGACCAGGACCGCCCACTGTCGCGGTGGCAGGTGATGCACCGCGGCGGTAAGCGCCAGCCGGAGATCCTCACGCGTGAGGACGAGCACGGCCGGATCGAGGTCCGCCGAGCCGAGATCCGCCGGATGATCCAGCGGCTGCCCGCAATCCTCGGTTGGCTCCGGCTCGCGCGTTCGGCGATTGGCCGAATCGATGCAGACGTTGCCGGCGATTCGGTACAGCCAGGGTCGGAGGGCCGTCGGCTGCTGCAGGCGGTCGGCTGATCGCCACGCCCGCACGAGTGTCTCTTGGACCGCATCCTCGGCGTCGAAATGCGAGCCGAGCTTGCGCCGGCAGTATCGAGTCAACTCGGAGCGGTGAGACTCGATCGCGGCATCGATGTCGATTGCGCACGGTTCTAACTCTTTGATCGGCATCCCACGATGATGCGCGGATGCGTTGATTCGCGCCAGAGGCCGTTGTCACTGACTGCCACTGACGAATGTCACTGGTCACTGTCATGGACGGCAGTGACCGGAACGGGCCCGGTGCCGGGTTAGAACCAGCCGGCGTCTCGGGCCAGGCGGATCGCGTCGATACGGTTGCGAGCGCCGAGCTTCGCGATTGCGTTTGACAGGTAGTTGCGTACAGTTGCCGGAGTGAGGAACAAGGCGGCGCCTATCTCCTCGGTGGAGCCGCCATCCGCCGCGGCCCTGAGTACTTCGCTCTCGCGCGGTGTCAACGGGTTCTCTCCGAGCTGAAGGGCGTGCGCGACCAGATCAGGGTCCAGGAAGCGCTGGCCTTTGGCCACGCGGCGGATCGCGTCCGCCAGCTCCTCGGACGGCGCGTTCTTGCGCATGTACCCGGCCACATGCGCCTCCAGCGCCCGGTTCAAGTAACCCGGCGGGCCTAGCGCGGTGAGAATCAGCACCCGCGTTTCGGGCAACTCGTCTCGTAACACGCGAGCCGCGCTCAACCCGTCGAGGCCGGGAAGGTCGATATCGAGCACGGCAACGTCGGGACGGACACGTGTCGCCGCCGTGACGATGGCGTCGCCGCGATCAAGCTCGGCGACGACTTGCATGTCCTCCTCCAAGCCGATCAGCGCCATGAGCGCTCCGCGGATCAGATGCTGGTCCTCGGCGAGGAGAATCCGGATCACACTGCCACCCGCTCCGGCACGTGCACGGTCAAGGTGAATTGACCGCCTGGCAGGACCCGGGCCACTGCGGCGCCGTGCTCAACCGCAGCGCGGTCAGCTAGTCCACGCAGGCCCGTGCCACCGACGGGCTTGCCACTCACGCCATCGTTGCGAAGCTCAAGAGTGACTCGTCCAGAATCGCGCTCGGCACGTATCCACACCCGCCCAGCGCGAGAGTGCCGCAGGATGTTCGTCGTGCCTTCCCTGATCGACCATCCGAGCAACTCGCTGGTGGTCTCGTCCAGCTCGCCGATGTCCAACTGGGTCACGACCTCGATGCCTGCCGCCGAGAGCAACGCGACCGCGTTCTCGATCTCTGTGTCGAATACGACCGCGCGCTCCCCGCGCGCGATCGAGCTCAGCTCATGGGCCTGATGGCTCGCAAGGCCGATCACCTCGTCCAGCTCCGCGAGTGAGCGTTCGGGCGCGCCCGACACCATCCGCCGAGCCAGATCCGCCTTCAACGTGATGGCGGTAAGCGTCTGGCCGAGCACGTCGTGAACATCGCCCCAGATGCGACGTCGCTCCGCGTCGACGGCGAAGCGCACCTGCGCCTCTCGCGCACCGTCAAGCTGACCGAGCAACGTGATCAGACGCGCCGAACCGTATAGCCCGATGACGCCGAGCGCGGTCAATGCCGCCGTATACACGAAGTCCCAGACGAGGAGCCCAAGCCCAGCATTAGGTAGCGCCTGCACCGTACGCCACACGTCGTATCCGCCCGCGAGCACGAACACGGCGGCGACCACGCCAATCCGGGTACGACCGCGGAACGCAACCGCGGCGGCAACGCCGATGTACCAGCCTGGCTCCCGCCAGCCCGAGTCGAGGATCAGCATCATCGCGACGTCGAAGGCCACGACGAGGGCGAATCGGGCGTATGCCCAACGCGGGCGGATTCCATGGGCGACAGCCAGCAAGCTGCTCACATGGACCAGTGTCAAGACGGTCCACGCCGGAATCATCACCGGGCCGGCGTGGGCGCTGCCAAATGCGCCAAGCCCCGCGAACAAGATGAAGCCGAGTACCACCGCGTTGGCGGCAACGAAGTACCGCCACGCGCCACGTACGGTCAGCCCACGACCGACAGGCGTTCGTGCCCGGGCTTCCGCGCGAGCCAGTTCGACCGCGGGATCGACGCCTGGATCCGTGCGGGCCTCGACGATGATCCGGCGCAATTCGTGGGCCGTCGCCGTGGCCATCTCGAGCACGCGGTCGAGGGCGACGAGCGCGGCCGAGACACCGGGCTCCAGCATCTCAGCCCGCGCGCGACGGGCCTCTGCGGCGAGCCGCGCAAGGTTCTGCTCGAGCGTCGCTCGCATCGACATCTCCAGTCGCGCGTGCTCCTGCTGCGCGGCCTCGCGGGCCAGCACGCCACGCGAGGCGACGAGCTCGCGCGCGGACGCGACTAGCCACACGAGCGTGAATTGCAGGCAGGAGCGAAACGCGACGGACACCATCAAGTAGGCGTCGTTGGACCCAAAGATGGAACCGGGATGCAGGAGCGCTGCCGGCACCGGCGCCACCACGCACAACCCCAGCATCAGAAGCGACCAGGGCCACCGCAGCACGATCAGCGACGACGTCGCGAGCGTCGCCAGCACAAACGACCATGCGGGCCCGATCAGGGCAAGCGCCGCAAACTGGACGACGGCGATCACTGCAAGCGTCGCGCCGGATCTCGGCGGGCGCTCACCCCGCAGGCCATATCGCAGATGCCACAGATGCAACGGCAGCCACACAGCCGTCGCCAGCCCGGCGATGATCACGTAGCGCGCGCTAAACAGCACTGCGATCCGGCCCACCTCGACAAGCGCGAGCACGACCGTGAAGGCCAGCACCGAAACCTCCGCGAGATGCACGAGATGGCCGGCGCGCGGCTGCCCCGCATCGGCCGCCCACTCGTGCGGATCGTGATCAAGACGGCGCAACAAATTCATCGCCCGCGCACGTTGCCACAACAGCATTCGGCGCGCGAGCAACTGATGACATTTGTCATCAGCTCCCCGACTGGTGGTGGCACTCACATGATCAGCAGGCTTCTTGTCTGCGAGGAGCGAAAGGCGCACCCTGTGTCCCATGACTAAGACATCGTTTCTGGGCGACAAGCCCATCAATCGCATCGGCTTCGGCGCGATGCAGCTCGCTGGACCCCGCGTGTTCGGAGCCCCGAGCGACCCAGAAGCTGCGCGCGCTGTCCTGCGTCGCGCGGTAGAGCTTGGTGTCGACCACATCGACACCTCGCAGTACTACGGTCCGGACGTGGTCAATGAGCTGATCCGCGAAGCGTTGCATCCGTACCCCGAGAACCTGAAGCTTGTGACCAAGGTCGGCGCGCGTCGTGACGATGCGGGCGGCTGGCTGCCGGCGCAGTCGCCGGCCGAACTGCGCTCAGGCGTCGAGGACAACCTGCGCACGTTGCAGGTCGAGCGGATGGATCTCGTCAACCTGCGCCTGATGGACGAGCACGACTCCGAGGGTCGCCTGCCCGAGCAGCTGGGCGCGCTCGAGGATCTCCGCCAAGAGGGCAAGCTCGACCTGATCGGGATCTCCACCGCCTCGGCCAACACGATTGGCCGGGCGCTCGAGCTCGTCGATATCGCGTGCGTGCAAAACGAGTACAGCCTCGTCAACCGCGCCGGAGAAGAGGCTGTGGCGCTGTGTGAAGAGCGCGGGCTCGCATTCGTCCCGTATTTCCCGCTGGGTTCGGCGTTCTCGGGCGGTCCGAAGGCACTGGCGGACGACCCGGCCATCGCTGAGGTGGCCGCCCGGCACGCAGCCACCCCGTCACAGATCGCGCTGGCCTGGCTGCTGCACCACTCGGAGCGGATCCTGCTGATTCCGGGCACCGGCTCGATCAGGCATCTGGAGGAGAACATCGCCGCCGGCGACATCGAGCTCGATGAGCAGGACATGCAACGGCTCGAAGACACAATCGAGATCGGCAGCCCGGTGGCCGCCGCGGAGCACTAGGTCAGAGAGTCGCGAGCGCGGCGCGGGTAGCTGCGTCTGCGGGCGCGTAGATGGTCAGCCGGAGCTCAGGCGCCCCGGTCGGCACCGTCTGCGCGTGGTGCAGGCGCAGCGTGCCCAGCGTCGGATGCTCGATCGTCTTCGTGCCGCGCTGGGTGTCGGCGATCCGGTGCTCGTCCCACCACTGCGCGAAGCGCGCGCTGTTCTCACGCAGCTCGGCGATGAACTCCTCGTAGGCAGGCTCGCCGGCGTGCAGCGCGTACTCGCCACGGAACCGGGCGACCACGTTGCGCGCAGTCGTCTCGCGACCCGGGTTGTTCCGCGCCTCGCCGGGGTCGACGAGCAGCAGCCACAGTAGTGACCGGCGCTCGGGTGCGATGTGGTCCGGGGAGCCGAACAATGCCGAGGCCGCCGGGTTCCAGGCCAGGATGCGCGTCATCGGCCCGAGCAGGTAGGCCGGCGTGGGGTGCAGCCCCTCCACCAAGGCCACGAGTAATGCGCGAGCGTCGTCGTCGGCCTCCCCGGCGGAGGTCTTCGAGCCGTCAGGCAGCGGCAGCTCTGTGCGTGCGAGCGCAAACAGCGTTGTGCGCTCGGCGGCGTCGAGTCGCAATGCTCGCGCCAGCGCGTCGAGCACGTCGGGCGAGGGGTGGATGTCGCGGCCTTGCTCAAGCCACGTGTACCAGGACACGCCGACGCCGGCGAGGGCGGCCAGCTCCTCGCGGCGCAGGCCTGGCGTCCGGCGCCGGGCGCCATCATCAGGCAAGCCCACATCCGCCGGGGAAAGGCGGGCACGACGCGACCGCAGAAATGCGCTTAGCTCGTCACGCCGGGTTGGTGATGAGGCGATGGACATCGGCGTCGAGGAGCGACGGTAGCAGCCGCTTTCCCGCCCGCGCGCCGACGATATCTCGTCCGATTCGGGGCGGCTTCAGGCAATTAGGATTGCCAGATGGCGGTCGCTGGTGCCAAGCGATGAGCTCGCGTAGCGAGGTCTTCTCGGCGGACGCGCTCGACGCGAACCAAAACGGACGTTTAAGCGCCGACCAGCTGCGCGCGCTGGAGACCGGCATCAAGAGCAAGCATTCAGGCCTGACCGGCTTGGTCGGTCGCGCATTCGACCCGTTGGTCAAGGACGCGAAGGCGGGTCGCGTCGAGAGGGTCGAGGGCGCCGGGCGGAAGCGACAGACGTCTACGGCCGGGTCTGCGGCATCCGGCGGCTACGACACCCACCGCTACTTACGCATAGCCAATCGGGAAGCCGGCGACCAGCAATTTGGCTGTCCGAAGGACATCTTCGAATTCGCGCCCGATACGGGGATGATGCGGCTCTTCTATCTTCCGGCCAGCCGCCTTGTCATCAACCTCGAGCTGTTGCCGAGTCAGATCGAGAATCCGCAGGACACGGCGCAGGTGCTAGCCGACTACAGGGCCTCCCGCTCGGCACACGACAAGCTCGGAACGGCCGAAGCCCTCGCGCAGATTGGAGACGCGCAGCGAGAGCTGGATCGCGCCGTCCCGACGGAGCAGACTTCTGGGGCGCCGTCAGATCCTGGGGCATTTACGGAGGCGCTCGTCGGCACCTGGGAGAGCCCGCTGCTCACGCTCAGCCTCGGGCAGGACGGGACGTTCACGGCCCATCTGGCCGATGGCTCCGAACATCAGGGACACTGGACGGTCGACGCCGATGGCCGGCTGAACGCCGACATGATGGGCTCGCCGATGGTCGCCGACGCATCGATCGATGGCGACCAGCTGACTCTGACGCTCGACGACCAAGCGCTGAACTTCCGACGCACGACAAAGTAGCGAAGGACGCACGCGCTGCGGCGAGCCGCCTAGACGAGGCCGTGCTGCATCGCGAACAGCGTTGCCACCGAGCGGTTCGAGGCGCCGATCTTGGCGTAGATGTGCTCGATGTGGCTGCCGACCGTCTTCGGCTGGATCCCCAGCTCGCGCGCGGCCTCGGCGGAAGTCAGCCCGCGCGCGATCAGCCGCAGAACTTGCACTTCGCGCTCGGTGAGCTCAGCCGGGGCGCTGCGTTGTCGTTGCGGTCGGTGGCCGGCGGCGGCCAACACGGCCTCGGCGGCATCCCCGTCGATTCGGCCGTCGCGTACCTCGTCGCGCAGCAACTTGGATGCGTCCACCGGCGAGATCGCCGGGCGATGAGGTCGAGCCTCGCACAACGCTTGGTACACGTCGGCTGCCGCCAGCAGACGCGCGGGCAGCGGAAGTCCGGCGCCGGACAGGCCGCGCGGGTAGCCGCTTCCGTCGAGACGTTCCTGACTCGACGATGCCACGTCGGCAAGTTCCGCCAGGCTTCCGCGCTGAAGGATCCGGCCGGTCAGGTAGGGGTAGAGCTGCATTCGCTCGCGTTCGGAGACCGACAGCGTCCCAGGCTTGTCCCAGATCGTGTTCGCCACCCCCGCGCGCCCGACCGAGTGCACGAGCGCGGCATGTCGCACGAGGCTCACCTCAGGCTCCTGGAGGCCGAGCCGCCAGGCGGCGGCCTCGGCCAACTCGGCGACGGCTCGCGAGTGACCCGTGAACCACGGTGACTTGAGGTCGGCGAAGTCGCCGAACGCCTCCAGCGCCGAGTCCAGGGCGTCGCGCGTCAGCCGCGGATTGGGCGGCTCGGCCGCGAGCACCGCTGCCCAGCACTCCTCCTCGAGCCCCTCGAGGATCTCTGGCAATTCCGGGTCGAATGTGGCCACCAAGTTCGGATCCATCAGCGCGCCGGCATGGCGGTGCAGCATCGCGCGCGCTCCGTCGGTGCCACGGAGCCGGTGCTCATGCTCGATTCGAATGGACATGGCCAGCATGCGCGCGGCGAGCGGGATGTCCTCGCCGCCGACGCCGCGCGGAATGCCCTTGCCGTCCCAGCGCGCGAACTTCTGATACAGCGGCACGCTGACGGTCTCGCCGAGTCCCAGCCGCTCGGCGAATCGGCCGGTGATCCGGCAATCCGCCACGTATCCCTCCATCACGCTTCGCATTCCGGTGCGCAGCAGCGATCCTCGCGCTCGGGCACGCCGCACGGGCCCGCCTCCGGCTCCGGCCCGCGAAAGGAAGTACTTAGGCAGAGCGACCTGTGAGGAGCCAACGTCATAGAGCCCGTGCCGCCACTCGATGTCGTCACCGAATATCGCCGCCATCTCAGCCGAATCCGCGGTACAGCCAACCATCGCCATGAGAGCCACCCAATAGACGGACGAACGCTCCTCGTCGCTCAAGTCAAGCCGTTCAGCGAGCCGCGTCGCGATCAGACACGAGCGCAGGCCATGTTCCATCGGCTGCCCCAGGCCGAGATCAGTTGCGATCGAGAACGCCGCGACAACCTCGACCAGGCGCGGGGCGGAGTTCGTCGCTGGCGCTGCGGCCGTGCCCCCTTCCACAGCGTCGCCTCTAGCCTAGTTGCGTTGCTCGTCGCACCGGGAGAAGGAGCATAGCGTCGGGGCCGAGCCCCGCCTAGGAACCCCTGGGCGTCGCGTCAGCGTCCCTCGACCCCTGCTTCTACTGCCGAGGCCGTTCGGAGAGCCTGCAGCAGCTCTGCGACGGTGTCATCGTCGGTGTCCGGGGCGGTGACCACGAGTCGGAGGTGACGCTCGCCGGCCAGCGTGGTCGAGCTGATGTGCAGGCGGCCGCCGGCAATGATCTCGTCGCGGAGGTCGAGTTGATCTTGTCCATCCACCCGGAAGCAGAGGATGTTGCTCTCGGGAACGTAGGGGCACGTGATTCCGGGTTCACTGGAGAGCGCGTCGTGGAAGCGGCGCGTCTGGTCGTAGCGGGACGCGACGTACTCACCCATCCCGCGCTGGCCGGTCCACGCCAGCGACAGGAACAGCTTGAGTCCAAGCGTCGCCTTGGTCGTCTCGAGCGCGCGATCGACGAGGTCGAAACCAATCCCGTCGCGCCCGTCGAAGATGTAGTCGGCGTGCTGGCTGAACGCAGCCGGCAGTTCGTGGCCGCGCTTGACCAGGACCGCCGCGCAGAGAGCTGACGTGCGCAGCATCTTGTGCGCGTCCCACACGACCGAGTCGGCGGTTTCGATCCCATCGAGGAGAGTGCGGTGGCGCTGCGAGAGGAGCGCCGACCCTCCGTGCGCCGCATCGACGTGCAGCCAGATCCCTTCCGCTTCGCAGAACCTGGAGATCTGGCGGAGGTCGTCGTGAAGGCCGGTGCTGGTCGCCGGCGCCGTCGCGACGAGCGCGAGCGGACGCTTGCCCGCGGCTGCGCATCGGTCAAGTGCAACGGAGAGCCGGTCAGGACGAACTCGTTCGAGCTCGTCTACCTCGAGCTCGATCACCGCCTCCTCGCCCAGTCCGAGGATCGCGGCGGCACGGGTGATCGAGTAGTGGACGGAACGTGGCGCCAGGATCGCAAGGTCACCGCGCACCCCGGCACGCCACGCATCCGGTGCGACGCGCGCACGGGCGGCGAGCAGCGCCGTGAGGTTCGCGATCGACCCGCCGTGCGTCAGCACCCCGCCGCCCGTCTCGGGGTCGAATCCGACCATGTCGAGCATCCAGCGCACGACCTCGCGCTCGATGACGGCGCCGGCCGCCCCCATCTCGTACTTGGCCATCGGGTTGTTGGTGGCGCCGTGGATCAGGTCGGCGAGTGCCGCGCCGGTGGACGGGGCGGCGACCTGGTGGGCCATCGAGCCGGGGTGGTGAAGCCGGACCGTGGCGGCGAAGTACCGCGGGAGCCAGTCGGCGAGCGCTTCGGCGTCCATCCCACCGCGACGGATCCAGCGATCGAGCTCGAGTGCTGAGGCCAGCTCCTCCGGGTCCGGTTCGGCGGTGACCGGGCCGATGCCGGCGCGCGAGCGAGCGACGTAGTCGGCGACGAGATCTACCGCCAGCTGGGCCGCATCTGCATAGTCATCCATACGGGCAGTATGCACCCGAGACGGAGGCATTTCATGACAAACGAACGCGGGAAATCGCCTCGGTGCGCAATGATCTGCCAATGGACTCCATGGACCGCGCAATCCTGCGCCAACTGCAAACAGACGGCCGTCTTCCGAACGCCGCGCTGGCCGAGCGCGTTCACCTCTCGCCGTCGCCGTGCCTTCGGCGTCTCAGGCGCCTCGAGGGGGACGGCACCATCCAGGGCTACCGGGCAATCCTCGATCGTCGCAAGATCGGGCTCGGCCTGACCGCGTTCGTCGAGGTCAAAGTCGACGGCCAATCGCGGCGACGAGCCGACGAGCTCGAGAAGGCCGTGGCAGATGTCGACGAGATAATTGCCGCCTACATCGTCGCCGGCGACGCCGACTTCATGTTCGAGGTCGTCGTCTCCGATCTCGCCGCGTACGAGCGCCTGCTGCTGCACGAGTTGCTTGAGCTACCCGGCGTCTCGAACGTGCGCACCAACTTCACGATCCGCACCGTGAAGGAGCAGGGACCGCTGCCGTTGCCGTCACGCTGACTCGCCGACGAGGTCGAGCGCGAGGGCGGCGCCCACGACCGCCGCGAGACTGCCCACGACTGCAAGCGCGCTGATCTCGCCGGCGAGGAGCACGATCGCCAGCGCCACGCCTGCGAGCGCGACTCGGCCGAGGATCTCGCGGTCGGACAAACCGGCAGACGCAAGAGCGGCGGCGGCGCACGGCCCGATTCAGTTCGCGACGGAGAAGTGAGCATCGGTCCTCACCACGTGAGAAAGGATGCCGCATCAGCTGACCACCTGCGGGAGGCCCAGCTTGCCCAGGCGCTCTGGGTCGGCCAGCGCGTCGATCGCCGTGATCTTTCCGTTCGTCACGGTGAATGCCATCACTGAGAACACGCGGCCGCCCGGCGCGACCACCGCACCCGCGGCACCGTTGACGAGCGCTGGCATCACCGACGGATAAAGCGCTGCGTAGGTGGCGGCGTGCCGCGCCACGGCTTGGGCGCCCCGGAGGACGATCGATGCTTGCGGCCGCAGCTTGCCGCCGTCTATCCGCAGTTCGACGCTCGGATCGAGCACCGCGAGCAGCGCATCGAAGTCGCCATCGCGCGAGGCGGCAAAGAACGCGTCGACCACCCGCCGCTGGCGCGCGCGGTCAGTGTCCGGCTCGGGTGAGTTTCGGACCCGCCGGCGGGCGCGGCTGGCCAGCTGCTGCGCGGCGGCCTCGGAGCGGTCCAGCGCGGTCGCGATGTCCGTGAACGGCAGGCCGAACACATCGTGCAGAACGAAGGCGAGCCGCTCGGCGGGTGTGAGCGTGTCGAGCACGACGAGCAGTGCGAGCCCGACCGAGTCGGCGAGCAGCGCTTCCTGTTCGGGGTCGACGCTCGAGGAGAAGGACACGACCGGGTCGGGCACGTGGAACTCGTAAGGCTCCTCCCGCCGTGCCCGTCGCGACCGCAGCATGTTCAGGCATATCCGCCCGACCACGGTGGTCAGCCAGGCCTGCATGTTGTCGACCTGCCCGGGCGCGGTTTCGCGAATCCGAAGCCAAGCCTCCTGCAGCGCATCGTCGGCCTCGCTCATCGACCCGAGCATGCGGTACGCGACCCCGCGCAGGTGGGCCCAGTGCTCGTCGAATCGTCTGGTCAGCCAATCGCGCTCATCCATCGGCTCACCAACGGTTGCGGTAGGCGCAGTCCGCCGTGAGGGCGGCCAGCGCCAGGACGAGGAAGAAGACCGCACCGGCGACTTGTCGGTCATGCACTCGCAAGTGCGCCCTCACGGCACACAGGAAGTAAATGACGAGGCCGACCGCCGCCGCTATGCCAAGCGGTGGCATGGCCAGACCCGTCAGCAGCCCGACCGCACCGGCGGCCAACAAGACTCCCAACGGAATCATCCATTTCTGCGATACCCGCACCCGGTCGGCAACCAGCTTGACCGACTCGGCGCCGACGAAGTTCAACGCCGCGGCGTACCCGTTTGCCAGCGCCGCCAGGATCGTGATCACGACGTAGGTCACATGCATACACGTAAGACACGCGTCAACCGACGAACCTGACAGCGCAACAGCAGGGGCTCCCCGGGCGGGGCTCGTGTCTCAGCCGCGGCGGATCGGGAAGACCTGGAAGTCGATGCTCGGTGCTTCGCTGCCGGGGGCGACCTTGCGCACGGCGCGGCAGCCGAACAGGGCTTTCTTCGCCCGGTCGAACGGTGCGCACCCGATCGCGCCGCCGCGCGAATTGACGCGTGCCGCGAATTCGACGTCGTCGCCGTCGGGAAGGCGGTAGACGAACACAGTCGACGCGCCGGATCGGGGACCGCCTAGCTTCCAGTGGCGCACCGAGTGGGCGGGCTGCGAGCCGCCGGGCGCCCGACACCAGGTGTCGGCCGAACCGCGGCTCGCGCTCAGGAGCTGGAGCGGCACGCCCGTGTGGTTGGTCGTCGTCCCGATCAAGGCCGAGCGGGTGGGACACGACCGCGCGGCAGCGGTGCTCACCGGGATGTTCGCCTGGGCTACATCGGCGCTGACGCGCCGGGCGGCCGGGAAGACCCGCAGCCGAATGACACCCTCCCCGGTGACTCCACCCGATTCCCAGTTCGCGGCGCAATCGAAGGCGCGCGGGGAGCTGATGACCGTGGTCCAGCCGCAACTGAGCGGCGCTGATCGGTTCCCTTTCTCGGCCAGTGCGTGCAGCTCTACCTGGTCGCCGTTATCGAGCCGATACCGGATCGTGACGTCCGTGCTGAACAGGTTGTCGCCGACCATCCAGGTGTGCTCGCTCCCCGCCGGGACGCCCGTCGGATCCTGGCCATTGCAGACGGCGTTGGTAGCTCCGAAGCGAAAGGCCCAGACCTCCATGCGCTGGCTGGTCTCGTTGCTGATCTTGGCCCTGACGAAGGTCTGGTTGCAGGTCGCGGCCGCCCGTGCGCGGGGGCGCAGCGCACCGGCGGAGGACAGCGTCAGCCACATCACACCAAGCGCGACCACGGCCCCGAGCGCTACGCGCAGCGGTTTCCCCATGAGGGCAATCATGTCAGCTGACGCCGGCCTGGGCCAGCCAGCCCCACAGCGTGTCCTGCTCGACGACCTCGACGCCGAGCTTCGTCGCCTTGTCCGTCTTCGCGGCTCCGACATTGGCGCCGGCGAGCAGGTAGTCGGTGCTGGCGCTGACCGAGGAGGACGCGGTGGCGCCGGCGCGCTCGACCAGCCGCGTGAGATCGGGGCGGCTGATCTTGGCGCCGGTCTCCCCGTGCGTGAACGCTCCCGTCACGACCACGGTGGCGCCCTTGAGCGGCGAGTCGCCGGCCGCCGCGGCATCGACGGGCCGGTCCTCGTCGCGGACGTCGAGATCGACTCCGAGCTCGCGCAGCCGCCGGACGTCGTGGCGCACGTCCTCGCGCCCGAAGAACTCGACGATCGACTCGGCCACGCGCGGGCCGATGTCGCGGATCGCCTCGAGCTCCTCCTGGGTCGCGTCCATCACGTCTTCGATCCGCTCGTAGCCGGCCAGGCACAGCCGCTTGGCCGTCCCATCCGAAGCCATCGGGATGGCGAGCCCGATTAGCGCCCGCCGCAGCCCGAGGCGCTTCGAGCGCTCGACGGCGGCGACGAGATTGCCCGCCGAGACCTCCCCCATCCGCTCGTAGGCGAGCAGCTGCTCGGCCGTCAGCGTGTAGAAGTCGGCGCGACTGCGCAGGACGCCGTCATCGGCGAGCTTCTCGATCCAGACATCGCCGACGCCCTCCATGTCCGCCGCGGGGCGCGAGGCCCAGTGCATCAGCCGGCGGGTCAGCTGAGCCGGGCATTGGAGGTTCACGCACCAGCGCTCTTCGCCCGTCCCCCGCACTTCGAGCTCCAAGCCGCACGAGGGGCAATGCGCGGGCGGGGTGATCTCCTCCTCAGACCCGTCGCGATTCTCGACGATCGCGCGGCCGGCGAACGGGATGACGTCACCGCGGCGGACCACAGCCACGGTGTCCCCGATCCGCAGGTCGCGCTCGCGGATCAGGCGCGGGTTGTGCAGAGTGATGTGCTCGACCGTGACGCCCCCGACGAACACCGGCTCGACGCGCGCGCGTGGCGCGATGCGGCCGATCTTGCCCACCTGCCATTCGACGGCCAGGAGCTTGGTCAAGCGCTCTTCGGGCGGGAACTTGAAGGCGATCGCGCCGCGTGGCTCGGCGGCGTTGAAGCCGGCCGCCTCGAACGCCTCGGGGCGATGCAAGCGGACGACGGCGCCATCGGTGTCGTAGTCGAGGCCGTCCCGGCGGGCCCCGATCTGCTCGATCGCGGCGAGCACGTCATCGGTCGTCTCGCACACGACGGTGGCCACCGATTCGAATCCATCGATGGCGTCGGCGTCGAGCGTCGAGCTCTCGTCCTCGGCGCCGAAGGCAAAGAAGCGCAGCACGCGGCGGGCCGCGGCGGCGGCCTCGGCGTCCTTCTGCATGAGCGTGCCGGCGGCGCCGCTGCGCGGGTTGGTCAGCGGCTTGTCGGGATGGTGCTCGTTGTAGGCCGACCAGGTCGAGCGCAGCATGACCGCCTCGCCGCGGACCTCGACGCGACCGCCGACGGGGATCGACCGCGGCATCTCCGGGATGACGTGGATTGCCTTGTCGGTGACGAGCTCGCCGAGCTCGCCCGTCCCGCGGGTGGCGACATAGTCGAGCTGCCCACCCGAATAGACGATGCTTAGCGAGAGGCCGTCGAGCTTCTCCGAGACGCGGAACACCTGGCCCGGAAAGCGCGCGCAGAAAGCGACCACCTCCTCCGGCGTGGTGGCCTTGGCGAGCGAGAGCATCGGGCGGGCGTGGCGCACGGTCGGCCCGCGGAGCTCGGCCGGCGCGTTGACCTGGCCGAGCGGCGAATCCGCCGGCTCGAGCTCAGGGTGCTCGGCGACGAGCGCGGCCAGCTCGTCCTTCAGCGCGTCGTAGTCGGCGTCGGGGAGGGGTGAATCGCCGGTGCCGTAGTAGAGGTCGTTGAGCCGGCGCACCTCGGCCACGAGCTCGTCGATCCGGCGGCTGATCTGCGGGACGCTCGCCACGGCCGGAATGCTGGCGCAGATCGCGGCCGGATGGCGGCCCGCCTAATCGGCTGCGTGTCGCGCCCGGTCGGCGCGAAGGCGGTCCTCGTCGGCCCCCCGCCGCTCCTGCACGGCGGCGCGCTGGTGCCACCCGCCGCGGTCTGAGTCGCCGAAGCGCGCAGCGAGACTGGCCGCGCGGTCGTGCGCCTGGGCGGAGTGATCGTGGGCCAGGGCGGAGCGCTCCAGCCCAGCCAACGCGCGCTTGCGCGCGATTTCCGCCGCCTGCCCGGCGCTCTCGACGCTCATCGCCTCCTCGCCGACCGCTCCCGGCTCGCCGCCGCGCGCGGCGCGTAGCTCGGCCAGCCGCTCGGCGACCGCATCCCGACGCAGCCGGGCGTGCGCCGCGCCCTCGCCCGCTTCGGCGGCCGCGTGGCGGACCTGGCGCTGGACCTCACTCCAGTCGATCGTCGGGTCATCGCTCATTGCGACTCGGGAACAGTGTCCCACTCCGCGCTCATCGTCGGGACAACTTTGTCCACGGTTTCCCGTGAACGTCCCACAACGAAGTACGATTCACCCTTCACGGACCGAGGAGCGGTGGCATTGGGGCGCATAGAACCGAGTAACAGCACGATCATCGGCGTGGCGCTGGTGTTGTTCGGCAGCGTGCTGCTCGGCGTCGGCATGCATCACGTGGTCGCCACGGGCACGTGCTCCTCCACCGGCTACAGCAGCAACCTCGGTCCCGTCCCGCACTGCCCGGCGGGCACCGGCTGGTGGATCATGTTCATCGTCGTCGGGATCCTGCTCGGCGTGTTCGGGGGCATCCTGTCCGGTGGATCGAGCGCTGCGCTGATCGTGCCG
This sequence comes from Solirubrobacteraceae bacterium, assembly GCA_045805545.1. Lineage (GTDB taxonomy): Bacteria > Actinomycetota > Thermoleophilia > Solirubrobacterales > Solirubrobacteraceae > Palsa-465. The sequence continues at coordinate 24,704 of JBJMLD010000058.1, forward strand.
GCGATCTTCACCGGCATCGGGGTCGGCGCGCTGTCGGTCGCTTTCGACCAGAACGTGCACTCGAGCACGAAGACCTTCGCCGCCGTCTTCGGTGGCGCGTTCGCGTTCTTCGGCATCGTGCCGGCGCTGATCATCGGCGGCTCGAGCCTGCTCCGATCCGGCGGGTCGTCTGGGCGCAACAGGCAGTCGGCGTTCGGGACGCCAGCGGGATCCGACGCCATCATGAGCGCCTACGCGGAGGTGCCGCGCACACCGGCGCCGGCCACGACGACGTTCACGCCAGGATCGGTGGCCACGTTCCAGCCGTCCTCGCCAGCCGTCTCGGCGGCCAAGGCCAGTGGGGACGCGCTCGACAAGATCGCCAAGCTGGCCAAGCTGCGCGAGCAGGGCGCGCTCACCAACGAGGAGTTCAACCGCGAGAAGGCAAAGCTCCTATCGGAGCTGTGAGGAGCGCACGGTGACCAGGGCCGCGCTGAACCGTGGCACCGTTACCGAGTAGCCGCCCCGCCCCGGCGCCAGCGCCTGACTCACGAACGACCCGCGCCAGCGGCCGGCCCGATCCAGCTGCTGGCCGGCCAGCGTCATCCCGCCGCGGGCGCTGACCGTCGGCGCTTGCAACCGCTGCACGGTCGCCGGACCTGAGGCAGGCAGGCGCAAGTCGACTCGCGCCCCTTGAGCGCCCTTGGAGATCAACAGCACATGCCAGACGCCCGGCCCCACCCGGATTGCCCATACCTTCAGTTGCAGCGAGCGGTGCGAGGACGACAGCCGCACCGGCACCAGCCGCGCATCGGGTCCGAGCGCCCGCGCGAACAGGATCATGCCGTAGAGCAGCGGCCGCGCGATCAGGCCGCGCCGCGTGATCACGAACGCGGCATTGGCGGTGAACGCGCGTACGTGGATGTTGGCGCCGTCGACCCCGGCCTTGACCAGCTGGAACAGGGCATCGGGGGCCCACAGGGCGGTCGCGAACGTGTCGCTGACGCCACGCAGGCCGCCGCAGGTGACCGAGTTGAGCTCGGTGAGACGAATCGGCAGGTGGGCGTGCTGGGCCAGGCGAACGGCCGGTGCGATCGACCGGGCCAGGCCAACCGTCGCGTTGTCGCTCAGGACGCGCGGGATCGACGGATAGCTCGCCGAGCGCCGGCGCACGCAGGCGGAATACGGATAGCGGTGCACGCTGACCAAGCCGAGCCCGGGATGGGCGCCAGCGATCAGTCCCCCGAGCCAGCCGACGTCGACAGCCGGGTTGGCCAGCGCCGGCGCCACCAGCGGCACGTGGGGGGCGACGTGGGCTAGTACGTGCGCATAGGCGCGGAAGTCGTTCAGGTACGTTCCGGCCGACAGCCGGCGCGGAAGCGCCGCCGCCTCGCGACCGCGGCCGAGCTGGGCCAGCCACTGCCAGCGGTCGTAGATGTCTGGCTCGTTGCCGATCTCGAACCCCATGATGCTCCCGCGGGGGAGATAGCGGTTGGCCGCCCGGGCCCAGCGTGCGGCGCCCGGCGAGGAGCCGGTGACCAGGTTGAGATCGAGGAGCAGGCGCACGTGGTCACGCGCGGCGAGGAGCCCGGGCAGACGCAGCCAGGACGGGCCGATGCGAAACGCCCACCGCGGCATCGGCTGCATCTTGGTCACCCAGAACGTGTGATCCGCGGAGTCGCCGCCGATGCGCACGATCATCGGGCCGCCATCGCTGACGTGGAGCAACGAGAGCACGCGCTCGAGCAGTGGCAGATGGCCTTGGTAGAACGGAAGCGTCCAGTACTCGGTGGACAGGCCGAGAAATGAGCGCGGCACCGCCTGCGCGCGGCCCTGGCCGGGTACGGTCACCACGGCGAACGGCAGTGTGGTCGAGCGCGGCGCCCGGACGAGCGGCCGACTGCCGGCCGAAGCGTGCCGATGTGCCGGTGCCGAGCGCGGCGCGTCGGCGCGACCGGTCGGATCGATCACCCAGAGAGCGACGACGGCGAGCGCGAGAAGTCCGCCGAGCACGATCGCGATCAACCGGGGAATGCGTGGGCGGAGGCTCATGCGAAGCGTTGCGGCCGCGGAGAGCGGTTGCCCGGGTAAAAGCAAACGCTCGTGAACAGGCCATGAATTACGGCGCCAGGCGCACGAGTGATTAGCCCCACAGTGCGAGAATCGGCAGCATGGCCGAGCACTCGAGGGGCTCCGTGCTCGTCGTGGACGACGAGCCGACGATCGCCGAGGTGGTCGCGCGCTACCTCGAGCGCGCCGGCTACCGGACCCGCATCGCCGCCGACGGCATAGGCGCGATCGATGCTGCGGCGGAGCAGCGACCCGACCTCGTCGTGCTCGATCTGATGTTGCCCGGGATCGACGGGCTCGAGGTGATGCGCCGCCTCAGAGAGCGCGACCGCGCAACGCCGGTGATCCTTCTCACCGCCAAGGGCGAGGAATCCGACCGCGTGATCGGTCTGCGCCTCGGCGCGGATGACTACGTGGTCAAGCCGTTCTCTCCGGCCGAGCTGGTCGCCCGCGTGGACTCCGTGCTGCGCCGCGTCGACACCTCGCCGGCGCACGAGGCGACGATCGAGCTCCAGGACATGACGATCGACCCGGCCGCCCGGCAGGTCACGGTGCGCGACGTCGAGGTCCCGCTGACGCAACGGGAGTTCGACGTGTTGTTGTTTCTGGCCCGGCATCCTGGCCAGGTCTTCTCGCGCAATCAGCTGATGGATGCCGTGTGGCAATACTCGTTCTACAGCGACACGTCGACGGTGACGGTGCACATCAGGCGCCTGCGGGCGAAGATAGAGGCTGATCCGGCGCAGCCACGTCACATCCAGACCGTGTGGGGCGTGGGCTACCGCTTCGCGCCGTGACTCCGGAGCCCTCCCCGGCGCCGCTTGCGGCTCGCGTCCGGACTCGCGCCGGGTCGCTGTCGCGCCAGTTCGCGCTGACCGTGGCCATAGTCGTGGCACCGGTGCTCGTCGCGCTGGCCGTCGTCGGCCTGCTGATGGTCGTGTCCGAGCCCGACGCCCTGCTTCTGGCGGCGATCGTGCTGGCGGCCGGAATCGTGGCCGTCGTGGCGGCGCGGCGACTGGCCCGCGGGATCCTGCGCGACGTCCACTCGATCCGCGACGGGCTGAGCGCGGTGCGGCAGGGCCGGCGCGACGTGCACATCGAGACGACAGCCGGCGACGAGCTGGCCGAGCTGGCCAGCGCCGCCAACGCGATGATCGCGCAGCTGCGCAGCGAGGAGGCCGCGCGCGATCAGGCCGACGCCGCCCGGCGCAACCTCGTCGCCGCCGTCTCGCATGACCTGCGCACACCGCTGACCTCGCTCCGGCTCCTGGCCGAAGCGGTTGAGGATGAGATAGTCGACGAGCCGACGCGGGTTCGCTACCTGGAGCGCATGCGCACGCACATCGAGGCGCTGGGCGCGCTGATCGACGATCTGTTCGAGCTCTCACGGCTCGAGGCGGGCGACATCCACTGGTCACTCGAGCACGTCCGTCTCGACGAGCTCGTCGGCGAGACGGTCGAGGCCATGCAGGTGGCCGCCGAGGCGAAGCACGTGGCGGTTCGCTCAGAGGTTCCCTCCGCGCTCGATCCGGCCCGCGCGAACCCGGAGAAGATTCAGCGGGTGCTGTTCAACCTGATCCAGAACGCGATCCGGCACACGCCGGCCGACGGGAGCGTGGTGATCCGGGCCGAGCCGGTGGCCGACCGGATCGAGGTCGAAGTCGCGGATACCGGCGACGGGATCGCGCCCGAGGAGCGCGAGCGCGTGTTCGCCGCCTTCTATCGCGCCGGCGCCGAGGCGGCCCGCACGAGCAGCGGCGCAGGGCTCGGGTTGGCAGTGTCACGCGCCATTGTCGAGGCCCACGGCGGGCGGATCTGGCTCGTCGACGCCGCGGTCGGCACACGCGTGCGCTTCAGCCTGCCGGCAGCCGGCTGACGCGCTCAGCGGCTCGGTGACGGGCGCCGCGGGTTACGCCCTCCCGGGCCCGTGTGACAAAAGAGACGAGGACTGCGGTTGGGAACCAACCACAATCCGGGTTTAGTACTGGAGGTTTCTGCCGACGTAAATCGTATGCTGAGTCAGATGTCGACACTTCCCTGGCATAACCTTCGTCGTGTGATGGGCGCCGGTCGGCGCTCGCGGGATGCTGAGGTGCCGACTGCGTCGAGCAGCGGCATCTCCTCGCACGCTCCCCGCCGCCATCCGGCGATGACCGGGATCGACGTCTCTCCGGTGCACGGCAGGCATTGCATTTGCGATCGGTGCGCCCCGCGCACCGACGCGCGCTGAGCCTGACGCAGCAAGTGGCCGCAGGGGCGTAGTTCTCCCGTCCGCAACCGCGCGTTTCTACTGACCGTGGCCGCGCGCCGCTACCGATGATGAGGGCATGGAGCCCGCATCACGCCCGGGAACTACGGCCGTCGGCAACCATTTTTCGTGTTCGATGACCGCGGTTCTGGTGGCGCGCGTGGCGGCCTTCGGCGGGGAACCGGCCGTGGCACGACTGCTCCGGGAGGCTGACAGTCCGCGCAGCGCCGAATACCTGTGCGACATCGCGAACTGGATCTCCTACGACGAGATGCTCGCGCTCTGGCGCGCCGGCGCCCGTGTCACGCACCACCCGCAATTCGCTCGTGCGGTCGGGGCGGACGCAGCAGAGCGGCTGCGTAGCTCACAAGTGGCGGCGTTGCTGCGCTCCCTCGGGTCCGTGGAGCGCGTGTACGAGCAGATCACGACGACTTCGACGAAGTACAGCGTGGTGACCACGCTCGAGACCATCAACTCGGGCCCGGGTTTCGCCGAGGTTGTGGCGCGCGCGGTCGACGGGTTCCCACCCGACCCAGATATTTGCGCTTGGCGCTGCGGCCTGATGACCCAGCCGCCGATGCTGTTCGGGCTGCCGGCGGGCGAGGTCGAGCACGAGCAGTGCACCGCGTTCGGGGCCGAGGCCTGCGTCTACCGCGTCACGTGGGAGGCCGAGCCGGCCGGCGATGACGGCGAACGCGAAGAGCAGGTCGCGGCCCAGCTCGAGTCCATGCAGGAACGCCTGCGCAGCATGTTTGCCACCGCGGCCGACCTGATCGGCAGCGACGACGTCGAGGACGTGCTGGCGCGCATCACCGAGCGCGCCGCCGGCGAGGTGCGCGCTCCGCGCTACGTGCTCGCCGTGCGAATGAATGCAACCGATGCCATCCACTGCAGCTTCAAGGGCATGTCCGAGGACGAAGCGCGCGTGCTGGGCGAGCAGATCCTGAGCCCCGGGTTCGAGCCGGCCCCGACCTGGCTCGTGGCGCCGGTGCGCTCCACGCGACGCGACTATGGCCGCCTGGTGGCCATGTACGACGAGGCGCGCGGCTTCTTCCCGCAGGAACGTGAGCTGTTCGACGTATACGCCCGCTACGCCGCGAGCACGCTCGACGGCGCCAACGCACTGTCAGAGGCACGACACCGTGATGAGCAGTCGACCGCGCTGCTCGAGCTGGCTCGGGCGCTGTCGCGCGCCGGCACGAGCGGCGAGGTGGCGTTGCGAGTGGCCGATGCCGTGCCGGTCGTGGTCGACTGCGACCGCGTCGGCGTGTACCTCTGGGATGCCGCGAGCGGTGAGTTGATCCGTCGTGCCGTGCGTGACGGGGTCGAGCCGGCGCGAGCAGAGCTCGACTGGCGCCACACGCCGGTGCCGGGCGGCCCGCTCGAGACGCTGCTGAGCGACCCCAAGCCCGAGCCGGTGTTCGTCGACGCGGTGTCCGGAGATCCCGTTTATCAGACGATCCTCACCACGACCGGCTCGGTGGCATCGATCGTCGTCCCGCTGGTCAGCCCCGACCAGCTGCTGGGATTCGTGATCGTGTCGGTCAAGGCGCGACCCGAGCGCCTGGAACCCAGCCCCAAGCTGCTTGACCGGCTGTCGGGCGCCGCGGCGCTGGCCGTCACCGCGCTGCAGAACGGCCGCCTCGTGGACGAGATCACCTATCAGGCGCTGCACGACCCGCTGACCGGACTCGTAAACCGGGCCGCGCTGATGGAGAACCTCCGCGGCGCGATCATCCGCGCCCGCGCCGCCGGCGATCGCGTGACGCTGCTCTACCTCGACCTCGACGGGTTCAAGCCGGTCAACGACGCCTTCGGGCACGAGGTCGGCGACGAGCTGCTCGTGCTCGTCGGGCATCGGCTGCTCGGCTGCACCCGCGCGGCGGATACCGTTTCCCGCCTGGGTGGCGATGAGTTTGCGCTCCTGCTCCAATCGCCGCTCGGCGAGGACGACGTGGAGGCGCTGATCGACCGGATCGCTGCGGCATTTGGCGAGCCGTTCCCGGTTGCCGGCGAGGGCCTCCGCCTCGGAGCCAGCATCGGCCGGGCGACGTTCCCGGAGGACGCCGACGCGGCCGAGTGTCTGCTGCGGGCGGCCGACGAGGCGATGTTCGAGGCCAAGCGCGGCTTTGATCGCGACGCACCTGCTGCGATCCGGCGGGCCCGGCGGGCCTAAGCCGTCGGCGTTCGGCGTTCGGCGCGGGCGCGGCCTTACTCGCCCTGGCCGAGGACGCGATCGAGCGCCGCCTCGATCGGCTCCTCGCCGCCGTTCACGTAGAGCGTCTTCCCAGCCGCGTCATCGCGGGTCAGCAGCGCGGCAAGGACGGCGGCGACGTCATCGCGGGCGACGCGACCGCGGAACGGCTCGACGCTCAGCCGGGCCCGTCCCGTACCGGGATCGTCCGTCAATCCGCCCGGTCTGACGATCGTCCACGCGCGATCACTCGCCGCGACGGCCTGGTCCGCCTCGGCCTTGGCGCGCAGGTAGATGCTGAACACCTCGTCGCCTGAGGGCGGGCTCTCGGCCCCGACCGAGCTGATGATCAGGTAGCGAGGGACGCCGGCCGACCGGGCCGCTTCTAGCAGCTTGATCGCGCCGTCGCGATCCATCGTCCATTTCCGCTCGGCGCCGCTGCCGGGACCGGCGCCGGCGGCGAACACCGCCGCGTCAGCCCCGTTCAGCGCGCCGGCCAGCTCTTCGGCGCTGCCCTGCTCGAGGTCGTGCACGACCGGCTCGGCGCCGGCGGCTCGCACATCCTCGGCGTGATCGGGATTGCGGATCAACGCGACGACCTCGTCGCCGCGCTCACTGAGCAGGCGTGTGAGCCGCAGCGCGATGTTCCCGTGGCCTCCGGCGATGGCGACTCGCATCTCGAGTTTGGAGCCTAGTCGACGCTCCCGCGTTAAGCGTTCGAACCGGAGCCGCGACGGGCGTACCATTGTCTTCATGACGGCACTGGGCGTTGCGCTGCTGGTGACCGGGGCAATCCTGATCGTGGTGGAAGCGCACGTACCGACACTCGGCGCCCTCGGCGCCCCGGGCGTTGTGGCGCTGGCGGCCGGTTCGATTCTGGCCGTGGCGGGGTTGGGCGGCGGGATCATCGCCGGTGTGGTCGCGGCGGTGGCCCTGACGGCGATCTCGGTTGGCGTCCTGACCGTCTCTGTGCGGAAGGGCATGGCGACGCGACGGCGGCGGATCACGGCCGGAGCGGAAGGTCTGATCGGACACATCGGCGTCGTGCGCTCGTGGCACGAGCCGTCCGGGAGGGTGCTCGTCGACGGCGCGCTGTGGACCGCGCGGCGTACGCACGGCGTGTTCGAGGACGACTCCGAGGCGACCGCCGAGCTGCACGAGGGCGACCCCGTCGTGGTCGAACGACTGAGCGGGCTGACGCTCGGCGTCCGTCCGGCCGAGGACTGGGAGCTCGTGCAGTGATCACTGCACTGCTTGTCGTGCTCGGCGTGATCCTGGTGCTCGGCGTGGCCGCCGCCGGCGCGTCGGTCCGAGTGCTCCGCGAGTACGAGCGCGGCGTCGTGTTCCGGTTGGGCCGGTTGATGCAGCAGCGCGGGCCTGGCTTGATCCTGCTCACGCCGACGATCGACCGGATGGTCCGCGTGAGCCTGCGGACGATCACGCTGTCGATCCCGCCCCAGGAGACGATCACCCGCGACAACATCCCTGTGCGCGTCACGGCCGTGTGCTACTACCGGGTGATCGATCCCAACCAGGCCGTGACCCAGGTCGAGAGCTTCCACACCGCGACGCTGCAGATCGCGCAGACGACGCTGCGCTCGGTCCTCGGCGGCGCCGACCTTGACACGCTGCTCGGTGAGCGCGAGCGCCTCAACGAGGATCTCCAGAACGTGATCGACGCCCAGACCGAGCCGTGGGGAATCAAGGTGACCACGGTCGAGATCAAGGACGTCGAGATCCCCGAGCGGATGCAGTCGGCGATCGCCCGCCAAGCCGAGGCCGAGCGCGAGCGGCGAGCCAAGATCATCAACGCCGAGGGCGAGGCCCAGGCGGCGACCAAGCTGGCCGAGGCGGCGGACGTGATCGGCCGCAATCCGGTCACGCTTCAGCTTCGTTACCTGCAGACGCTGCGCGAGATTGGGGCGACGCAGAACTCGACCGTCGTGTTCCCGCTCGATCTCGTCAAGCCGGTGGTGGACGCGATCGCCGCGCAGACGGCGCAGGCAGCGGCGTCTTCGGAGGACAACGGCGCGCCGCGCGGACAGTTGGAACGCGGTGGCGGCGCCGAGTTGCCGGCGGCGCAGCAGCCCGAAGCCCAGCAGGTCAAGCCGGCCGACTGAGCCGACGCAGACTTCTTGTCGCATAGCGGAGGTTTCTCTGCGCTCTACCCTCGGTGAGCATGGCCACCCGCGATGACATCCGCAACCTGGCGATAGTCGCCCACGTCGACCACGGCAAGACGACGCTGGTCGACGCCCTGCTGTGGCAGTCCGGAGCCTTCCGGGCCAACCAGGACGTCAACGAGCGGGTGCTCGACTCGATGGACCTCGAGCGCGAGAAGGGAATCACGATCCTGGCCAAGAACACCGCCGTCCACTACGACGGCGTGAAGCTGAACATCGTCGACACGCCGGGTCACGCGGACTTCGGAGGGGAAGTGGAGCGCGGCCTGACGATGGTCGACGGCGTGCTGCTGCTGGTCGACGCCAGCGAGGGGCCGCTCCCTCAGACCCGGTTCGTGCTGCGCAAGGCGCTCGAGAGCCGGCTGCCCGTGATCCTCGTGATCAACAAGATCGACCGGCCGGACGCGCGCATCGATGAGGTCGTCGACGAGGTGTACGAGCTGTTCCTCGACCTCGACGCCGACGAGTCGCAGATCGAGTTCCCGATCGTCTACACCAACGCCAAGGCGGGTCAGGCATCGCTCGACCCGAACGTTCCGGGTCGCGACCTGCAGCCGCTGCTCGACACGCTGCTCGAGCACGTGCCGGCCCCCGACTACGACCCGCACCACCCGCTCCAGGCGCACGTCACCAATCTCGACGCCTCGCCCTACGTGGGGCGGATCGCGATCTGCCGCCTGCGCCATGGGACGATCCGCCGCGGCGAGACGGTCGCCTGGTGCCGGGCTGACGGGGAGATCGAGTCGGTCAGGGTGAGCGAGCTCTACGTCACCGAGGCGCTCGACCGGGTGGACGCGGATGAGGCCGGACCCGGCGAGATCATCTCCGTGGCCGGCATCCCCGAGATCACGATCGGCGAGACGCTGGCCGCTCTCGACGACCCGCGCCCGCTGCCTGTCATCACCGTCGACGAGCCGTCGATCAGCGTGACGATCGGGATCAACGACTCTCCCCTGTCCGGCAACGACGGCGACAGGCTGACCGCGAGCCAGGTCAAAGCCCGGCTCGAGCGCGAGCTCGTCGGCAACGTCTCGCTGCGCGTCAACCCGACCGACAGTCCTGAAACCTGGGAGGTTCAGGGGCGCGGCGAGCTGGCCCTGGCCATTCTCGTGGAGTTGATGCGCCGAGAGGGCTTCGAGCTGACGGTGGGTAAGCCGCAGGTCGTCACGCGGGAGATCGGCGGAAAGCTGCACGAGCCGGTCGAGCGGATGAGCGTCGACGTGCCCGAGGAATACGTTGGCGTGGTCACTCAGCTCGTGGCACTGCGCAAAGGCCGCCTGGAGCAGATGGTCAACCATGGAACGGGCTGGGTGCGCATGGAGTACCTGGTGCCGGCTCGCGGATTGATCGGCTTTCGGACCGAGTTCCTCACCGAGACACGCGGCACGGGCCTGCTGCACCACGTGTTCGACGCCTGGGAGCCATGGCACGGCGAGCTGCGCACGCGGCCGACCGGGTCATTGGTGGCCGACCGCCGCGGCACCGTGGCGGCGTTCGCGCTGTTCAACCTGCAGGAGCGGGGCAGTTTGTTCGTCGAGCCGGGCGACGAGGTCTACGAGGGGATGATCGTGGGCGAGAACTCGCGACCCGAGGACCTCGACGTCAACGCCGTCAAGGAGAAGCACCTGACGAACATGCGCTCCTCCACCGCTGACGAACTCGTGCGTCTGGTCCCCAAGCGCGAGCTGTCGCTCGACCAAGCGCTCGAGTTCCTGCGCGCCGATGAATGCGTCGAGGTGACGCCGCGGGCGATCCGCCTGCGCAAGGTCGTGCTCGACGCCGCCCAGCGCCGCAAAATGGCGCGCGCTGGACGCGCGCGCCAAGAAGCGGTCGCTTAGTTCGTCAGACGACGGCGGCGCGCCGTGCCGCCAGCGCACGCGCCGGCGTTGCCACCAGCCGGGCCAGCAGCGATCCGACGAACATGTAGACGATCAGCGCGATGCCCCAATTCAGGGCGGTCGTGCCGCGGGCGCTGTGGAGGTGGAAGATGCCGTGGAACGGCGTCGTCAGCCACTTGGCCCAGTCGTTGACATGCGAGACGATCGTGTTGCCGGGCGATGCCTTGAGCAGCACGAACATGATGCCCAGGGCGATGATCAGCCCGACGATGCCTGTGATCACGCGGATGATGCGCGCCAGCAGCAGCGACGTCCCGGCCCCGGCGGCAGCAGCTGCGCCACCGACACCAGCACCGGCCCGCCGACGGCGCCAAAGGCCGCGCCGCGGAGCCGCGGCCGGCTCGTCGACGGCAGTCTGATCGCCGGCCGCAGCCGGCTCATTTGTACGATTTACAACAGCCATGCGCCACGGCTACCCCCTCGCTCCGGCGGCGAACCCCGCCGCCGGCGGTGTTCTGACACCCAGGTAGGACCGCAGTTCACGCAGCAGGCTCCGCTCGAGCAGCCAGGTCCAGAGCGCCAGCCCAGCCCCCCAGAGCGCCAGCTCGGCGACGATCTGCCCCGCGGGCCGATGCCCGCCCCAGAGGGTGAAGCGCAGCACCAGGACGGGTGCCGCCGCCGCGGCTGTGGCCAGCGCGGCCGGCGTGGCCAGGCGCACGAGGCTGACCTTCGGAAGCAGAGCACGCACATAGTGCCGTCGCACGACCAGGGCGGCCAGGCTGGTCAGCCCGCGCCCGGCGATGAACCCCCACGTCCCCCAGATGGCCAGCCCAGGGATGGCGAAGGCGAAGAACGCCACGAGCAGGACCGCCGACTCAATCGCCTGGGGCGAGGAGTTACCGCGGGCGCGATAGAACGAGAACCAGTTGTAGCCGATTTGCTGAAGCGCCAGCGCGCCCGCCATCCCGGCCAGGAGCGGGATCGCCGGATCCCACTTGCGGCCCAGGATGCGCGTGACCAGGTCCGCCGAGAACAGCATGAACGTTACGCCGAACGGGAACGCCCACATCAGGGTCAGGCGGTTGGACTTGACGAACAGCTCGCTCAGCGTGTCGAGCTGGTCGCGCACGGCGCAGATCGCGGGGTAGATCGTCGTGGTGAGGATCTGGTCGGCCCGATCGACGTACCGGGTCAACGTCGCGGCCAGGGTGATGAACCCGGCCGCCACCAGCCCGCCCTTGATCCCGAACGCGGTGATCTGACCCTGCTGGAGCGCGAGCATGGTCAGCGCGGTGGCGAACACCGGCCACGAGAAGCGCAGGTAATGCCGGGCGGCGACACCATCGAATCGGATGCGCAGCCGGTAGGGCGAGACGGCGAGGCCGGCCAGGATGGCCACCGTATTGCCGACGATCGGCCCGACGATCAGGCTCCACACGCCGAACCCGGTGGCGGCCAGCGGCACGGTCACGCAGAACGTGATCACCGGCACCGAGGTCTGGAGCACGCGCAGGCGCAGGAAATCCATGCGCCGGAAGAAGATCCACTGCGGCGCCTGGAGCGCAAAGCCGACCGGCAGGTAGCAGACGGCGAGGGTCAGCCAGAGCAGTTGCTGGTCGCCGTAGATGGCGACGAGAATCGGCGCCGCGGCGGCGATCAGCAGCGAGGCCAGGGTGGCGATGACCAGCGCCACCGTGAACGCCCGTTGGAACTCAGCCTCCTGATCGGGCGCGTCCTGCTGCACGAAGGCCTCGTCGATGCCGACCCGTTGCAGCGCGAGGATCGTCACGGCGGTCGTGCTGACCACGCCATAGAGGCCGATCGACTTCGGTCCCAGCAGGGCCGTGACGACCAGTCCCTGGATCAGCACGAGCGACTCCGCGCCGCCCATGAACAGAGCGTTCAGCAGGCCGCCGCGCGCCGTGCGACCGCGCAGCTCGCCGCGGGCGAAGGCCAGGCGCTCGGTGGAGGACGCGGGGGTGGCGTCGGATTCGGCCGAAGTGCTCACCGTCGCTCCAGTACGACGTAGACCCCGAACTGCGCCGTACGCCGGTAGGCACGCGCCAGGTAGTCGTCGAGCACCCGCGAGCCGCTGGCCCGTCCGCGCAAGTTGGGTTCGGGCTGGCTTGAGATGGGGTCGATCCAGCGGACGACGATGCGCGGCTTCTCGCGCTCCAGCGCGGCCACGGTGGTGCGTTGCTGGGCGGGCAGCGCCTCGAGCGTGGCGCCCCGGTTCAGGACCGAGTCGCGGCCCGCGAGCACGTAGAACAGGAGGTCGTCGAGCCGGTCGAGGTCCGAGCGCCGGGGGGCGACGAAAATCGGCTGCCCGGGCGGGACTCGGGCCTGCACGTAGGGCACGACCTGGCGCAGCGCCGCCACGTTGGCCGGCGTGTCGGTGACAGCGGAGGTGCCGGGCAGACCCACGCGTACGAGCGTCGGTGGGCGCAGAAGAGCCGAGGCGCGGTTCCAGCTGCCGTGGATGGCGAGCAGGACGAGGACGACGCCGGCGCCGGCGAGCAGCGGCGCGGCGGCCGCGGTCGGGAGGGCTCGTCGCTCCCGCCACAGCCAGCTCGCGCCCAGGGCCAGGCCGGTCGCGGTGACGACGAGGAGCGGCTGCGTGTGGAACTCGTCGGCCCGGCTGTGCAGGTAGACGAGCGTGCCGAGTCCGTAGACGAGCAGGCCGATCCAGCGCCAGGGGAGCCCATCGCGGCCGCGGCGCGAGCGCACCACGATCATCCCAGCCATCAGCACCAGCCCGACCAGCAGCGCCGCGGGGACGTAGAAGTCGATCAGCTTCTTGACGTCGTGGGCGACATGGCCGACCGAGGAGACGCGGAACGGCCCCGGATAGCTCCACGGGAACGGCAGCGTCCAGTACTTGGAGTCGTGCAGTCCCTGCCCGACCATCTGGTGCCACAGCGCGCCCGGGCCGGCGGCGATGGCGAACGGCAGGTACAGGAGGATCGTCGCGCCAACGGCGGTCAACGCGAAGGCGACGGGCGCGTTCATGCGGTTGGTGGCGCCGTCGCGCGGCGCCAGCAGCAGCGCCACGAGAATCGCGGCGCCGGCGTAGACCCCGAAGTCGATGCGCCAGAACGCAGCCAGTGCGACTAGCAGCCCGGCCGCGGCGGGTCGGCGCCACCCGCCGGCGACGCCGGCAACGCCCCGCCCCTCCGCGCCGCCCGACGCCTCGGCGCGTTCCCCATTGGTTAAATTGAACGTTCGTTTTAATGGGTCGGCTCGGGCGGCCAGCCGGGGCTCCTTGGTCGCCACCGCGAACGCCGCCAGCCCGAAGGCCAGCGCCACCGGGAACGGGTTCGGACCGCCGGGCTCGGCCATGCCCGTCGCGGCGATCAGCCAGGCCAGCAGCGCCACCGGGAGCGGCGCCTCGCGCCGGACGATCACGAACACGAGCAGCGCCACCGTGGCGTCGGCGGCGACGCGGATCAACCGCCACCAGAGCAGCGACTGCCCGAACACGTCCTGCATCACGGCCAGGACGAGCGGGTGCCCGGGCCCGTATGGGAAGACGTAGTCCGCGTACAGCCACTGGCCGTCGATGACGTGGCGCACGCCGAGCAGGAGCTGACCCTCGTCGTAGGGGTCGAGGTGGCGCAGCGCCGTAAAGCCCGAGATGGCCAGGCCGGCGAGAAACAGGCCGGCGGGCAAGGCGAAGCGGGCTGCCGGCAGGCGCAGCCGGCGCGCCTCCGGTGGTGCGGACGTGCGAGTCAGCGTGCTCATGGGCCGTTCGATGCGGCGGAGCAGAGCATCCCGATCGACACCCCGGCCGGCAGATGGGCCCCCTGCGCGATCAGGCGCGCCTCGAAGCGCATCGGCGCCTCGAGCAGCCGGTTGATCGGGGCCGGCGTGGGCTGCACGTTGGAGCGCGGGCGGGCGCCGTTGCGACTCGTGCGCAGTCGGCTGACCAGCCGCACGGCCGCCACGGCCGGCAGCAGCGTTGTGTTGAAGTAGCTCCAACTCACGGGCGACCAGCCCGCCCCCCGCACCCGCCGGCGCAGCTGGCGCAGCGTGTAGCGGCGGAAGTGGTGGTGGGCCGCGTCGTGCTCGCTCCACAACCACTGGTAGGCCGGCACGGTGAGCAGCAGGTGCCCGGATCGAGCGCTCACCCGGCGTAGCTCGCGCAGCGCAAGATAGTCGTCACGCAGATGCTCGATCACGTCGGTGGCGAGGACCAGATCGAACGCCTCGTCGCCAAACGGGAGCGCCTCGAGGCTGCCGGAGCGCACGTCTTCGATCCCGCGCGCACGGCAGAAGTCGAGCGCCTGAGGCGAGGTATCGACCCCGCTGACCGGCCCGAGGCTCCCGAACTCGATCAGGTTCCGGCCCGTGCCGCAGCCGGCGTCGAGCACGCGTAACGGTCCGGTGGCCTCGAGCGGACGCAGCAGCGACCAGATGACTGCCCGGCGACCCTTGAACCACCAGTGTTCGTCTTCGAGCTCGAACTGCTCACGGTAAGTCTCCGGCTCCAAGACGCCGCGATTCTAGCCCCAACGTTTTACCCTCTCGGCATGACGGTTGGCAACCCGTTGCTCTCGGTCGTCGTCCCGGTGTTCAACGAGGAGGCCGGACTCGCCGAACTTCACCGCCGTTTGACTGAGGTGCTCGAGGGCATCGGCGGGCGCGCGGAGATCGTCTACGTCGACGATGGCTCGCGCGACGGCTCACTTCAGCTGATCCGCGGCTGGGTCGCCGCGGCCCGCCCCGTCGAGGTAACCCTCGTCAAGCTGTCACGCAACTTCGGCATGGAGATCGCCATGTCGGCCGGCCTCGACCACGCCACGGGCGACCATGTGGCCCTGATGCATGCCGATCTCCAGGATCCTCCCGAGCTGCTGCCCGACATGCTGCGCGCCGTCCAAGCCGGCGCAGACGTCGCCTACGCTCGGCGCATCGGGCGCGACGAGAGCGCGCTCAAGCGCGTGCTGGCCACGATGTTCTACGGCCTGATGCGCCGCGTAGCGCGCGTCCCCTACCAGGGCCAGGCTGGGGACTTTCGCGTCATGTCGCGCCGGGTGGTCGACGCGCTGGCGCAGATGCCGGAGCGGCGCCGGTTCCTGCGCGGGCTCGTGGCCTGGGTCGGCTTTGAGCAGGTGCCGGTCGAATACCGACGAGCGGGCCGCCATTCCGGGCGAGGCGCCTCCTACCGGCAGCTGATCGGCCTCGCGCTGGAGGCGCTGACCGCGTTCTCCGACGTTCCGCTGCAGCTGGCCACGCTGTTCGGGATCGTGATCGCGCAGCTGAGCGCGCTCGCCGCCGTCGTGATCCTCGTGCTGAGCGCGGTCGGCGCCGTGCACCCGAGTGTCTGGGTCTGGGTGCTGAGCGCCGTCCTGTTCCTGTCCGGCGTCCAGCTGCTCACGGTGGGGATCCTCGGCCGGTACATGGCCCGGGTCCACGCCGAGGTGCTGGCGCGACCGCTCTACCTCGTCGACTGGGTGCAGCGGACCGGGGCAGATCCGCAGCCGGACGCGCCGCTCGCGGTACCTGAGAACGCTCCGCTCGCGCCGTGAGCACGACCGCCGCCACGGGAGCCGTCACAGAGCCCGACGCCGCACTGGTAGCAGGCCGAAGCGAGGCCGGCGCGCCGCGGCAACGCCGGCGCGAGAGCCTGGCCACGCTGACCGCCTACACGGTGCTCTCGATCCTGCTCTTCGGGCTCCCGGTGCTCGGCCACTTCTCCAGCCGGATCATCGCCGCCGACGCGATCGACTCGAGCGCGTTCCTGTGGTTCTTCGCGTGGTGGCCGCACGCAATCTTCCACGGGCTCAATCCGTTCGTCACTCACGTGATGTTCGTGCCTGATGGCTTCAACTTGACCTGGGGCACCTCGATGCCGGGTCCGTCGCTGCTGATGACCCCGGTCACCGAGCTGTTCGGCCCGGCCGCGACGTGGAATGTGATCCAGCTCGCCTCGCCGGCGCTGAGCGCCTGGACGGCATATCTGCTCTGCCGCCACGTCACTGGGCGACTCTGGCCGTCGCTGGTAGGCGGGTACGTGTACGGCTTCTCGCCGTACATGCTGGTCCATCTGACCGGCGGCCCATACCTCGCGCTCGTACCCCTGCTGCCCGTACTCGTCCTGCTCGTCCTCAAACGCACGGAGGGATCGATCGGTCCGCGGCGGTTCGTGGTGGCCACGGCGGCGGCCCTGACCGGCCAATTCCTGATCTCGAGCGAGGTGCTTTTGACGGCGACCCTGTTCGGCGGCATCTCACTCGTGCTCGCCTTCGCGCTGCTCCCCGAGCGCCGCCGTCCCCTGCTCGACGTGGGCAAGCTCCTGATCCTCGCCTACGCTGCCACCGCGGTCCTGATCAGTCCGTTCCTCTATTTCTTCCTGTTCGGCCATCAGTATCCGCCGGGCGCGACGTACTTCACAGCCGACGTCGCGGGCTTCGCGCTGCCGCCGCCGCTCGTCGCGCTCTCTCGCCAGCATCCGGCCTTCGCCGGCGCCAACACGGAGACCTACCTCGGACTTCCTTTGATCGTGCTGATCGTCGGCTTCATGTGGCAGTCGCGCCGCAGCCGCGTGGCCTGGGTGATCGGACTGTCGCTGGCCGCCGCCGCCCTGTTGTCGCTCGGTGGCTACCTCTGGGTCCGTGGTCATCTCACGTCGTTCCCGCTGCCCTGGTACCTGATCGGGCGACTGCCACTGCTGCGCTACGCGATCACGCTGCGCTTCGCGGTGTTCGTGGTACTGCCGGCGGCGCTGATCGTCGCGCTGTGGTGTAGTCGCGACGGCACCGCGCCGGCGCTCCGCTGGGGCCTGGCCGCCCTGGCCGTCCTCTTCATCGTGCCCGAGGTGGGCAGCTCGTCGTGGAAGACCAACGTGCAGGACCCACCGTTCTTCGCCTCGGGCGCGTATCGCAACTACGTCAAGCCCGCCGATCACGTCCTCACCGTTCCGGCGTGGGGCCCGAACGAGCGCTGGCAGGCCAATACCGGGTTCCGCTTCAAGCTCGCCGACGGCTACCTCGGCAATCCGTTCCCACCCAGCTACAGCCGCTATCCGGCCTGGAACATGCTCCTGAACGGCCAACTGACGCCGCACTACGCGGCCGATCTCAAGCAGTTCATAGCCGCCAAGGGCGTCACTGCGATTGTTGTCGACCGCACCGTCCCCGGGCCCTGGACCAGGTTGTTCGCCACGCTCGGCGTCCGCCCTGTAGCGACCGGTGGCGTCCTCTTCTACCGGCTGAAACCGACCGGCGCGCGCGGCGCGGCCTGAAGCCGCACGCGACTACTCTGCCCGCCGTGCGCCACGCTGCCCTGACCTGCGCGCGCGCGGCGCTGCTGGCCGGCCCCGCCGTCCTCGCCTTCTTCTCCGGCGGGTACTTCGACGGACCGCGCGTGTGGGCGGGGCTGATCGCCTGGCTGCTGGTGGCCGTGGCCGCGTTGACCACGGCGCGCCCGCTGCCGCGCTCACGCTCGGCCTGGCTGGCGATCGGCGGGCTGGCGGCCCTGGCGGGTTGGACACTGCTCTCGTTCACCTGGGCGCCCCTGGCCGGCACTGCGTATCACGACGGCCAGCGCGTGTTCCTCTACCTCGGAACGCTGATCGCCGCGACCGCCCTGCTCCGCGGCCGCGGCGGTCGGCTGGTCGCGCCTGCGGTGGCAGTGAGCGCGATCATCGTCGTCACCTACGGCGTCTCCGAGCGGCTGCTCCCGTGGTTACTGACGTTCCACCATTCGACCAGCGCGCAGGGCCGTCTCGAGCAGCCGCTGACCTATTGGAACGCGATGGGCGCCGTGGCGGCGATCGGCATCGTCCTGTGCGCGCACCTGGCCGGCGACGAGCGACGGCCGGGGCCAGTGCGCTTCGCCGCCGCGGCGGCCGCCGCTCCGCTGGGCATGGGCCTCTACTGCAGCTTCTCGCGCGGCGCTCTGTTCGCCTGCGCGGCCGGCCTCGTCGCGCTGCTCGTCCTGTCGCCCGCGCGCGCGGCGTGGCGCGGGATCGCGCTCGTGGTGGCGGCGGCGATTCTCGGCTCGCTGTGCGCGGCGCCGTTCGGCGGCGTGGCCTCGCTGCACGGCAGCCACCACACGCGGGTCGTGCAGGGAACGGTGGCGCTGGTCCTACTTGTAGTGGTGACGGCCGCGGCCGCCCTGGCGCAATGGAGCCTCAGCCGGCGGGAGGCGACCGGAGGCCTCACCGCCGGCGCGGTACGGCTTCCCCGCCACGCGGGCTGGGTCGCGCTGGCCGTTGTGCTGGTCGGGTTCGCCTTGTTCCTCGTCGTCGGCGCCAAAGAGAAGAGCGCGGGACGGCTGTCGGCCAACGCGTCGCGGCTGACCAGCCTGCAGAGCAATCGCTACGACTACTGGCGGGTCGCGTGGCGCGCGTTCAAGGCCGAGCCGGTTCGGGGCGTCGGCGGTGGCGGCTGGGCGGTGTACTGGCTGCGCTACCGGCCGTTCCGCGCCGGGGCCCAGGACGCCCACTCGCTCTACATCCAGACCGCGGCCGAGCTCGGTGTCGTCGGACTTGCGCTGCTCGCCGTGTTCCTGGCCGGCATTGTCCTGGCGGCGCGACGAGCCTTGCGCGCCGCGCCCAACCTGGCGGCCGGCCTGTGTGCGGGCGTCGTCGTTTGGGCCGCGCACTGTGCGGTCGACTGGGATTGGGAGATGCCGGCCGTCACGCTGCTGGCGATTCTCCTGATGGGCGGGCTGCTGGCGCTGGGCGATGTGCTCCCCGCGCGCCCCGCCGGGGACGCGGGTCCTTGAAGCGCAGCAGCGGCCGCTCGACGAGGTAGTAGCTCGCGGCGGCACAGGCGATCGTCACGGCCAGCGTGCAGAGAAGCAGGAGCGGGGTGAAGTGCAGGCCGTGGCGATACATCCACAAGAGCAGCGGCAGGTGCCAGAGGAAGATGCCGTAGGAGATCAGCCCGAGCCAGCGCATCCACCCGTGCGCCAGCAGCCGGCGCGGCCAGCCGCCCGCCTCGGACCCGAAAACTGCCGGCAGCACGAGCAGCAGCGCGACCAGCCCGCGCAGTGCGTGGTCCTCGAACGCCTGCGAGCGGCTGAGGAGGTAATGCTGCGGGGCGCTGGCGACGAGCCCGCTGAGGATCGCGTAGACGGCGAGTGCCGCGCCCCAGCACCAGGCCGGGTGCTCGACTATCAGCCTGATCGGCCATGGCTGCTCGGCGCGTCCGTGCGCCCAGACGCTGATCACGGCCAGCCCCATCCCTAGGGCGAACCAATCGAAGAACGTGAGCAGCAGCGGTGGCGTGCCGGCGCCGTGGATCCCCCAGCCCAGGATCAGCGAGGCGGCGCCGAGCACGGTGAGGAAACCGAGCTGCACGAGGGCCTTGCGGTCGGGATCCAGATCGCGCACAAGTCGGCGGGTAAGCGCGGCGTAGAACGGCAGCGCGAGGTAGAACGACACCTCGATGCACAGCGACCACGCCACGCTGATGCCGGTGATGCGGATCAGCGGCACAGAGCTGTAGATCTGCAGGAAGCCGTAGTAGCGCCACCAATGGTCGGTGAACACGCCGATCAGCCCCGGGAAGATGGCCAGCACGGTCAAGGCAAGCCAGTACGCCGGCACCACCCGCACCACCCGGCGGCGGAGGAAGACGCGGATCCGCGGCCGCGGCGAGCCCGTCACCTCGGCATTGAAGAACGGCCGGTAGAGGAGAAAGCCCGAGAGAACGAAGAACACGGCTACGCCGAAGCCCAAGCTGGTCAGCGCCGCCCCGTAGGCATGGGTCTGCTGAAGCCGGCCCCAAAAGCCGATGTGGTAGACGAGCACGCTCAGGGCGGCGATCGCGCGCATCGAGTCGATCAGCGGGAAGCGCGGATTGCCGGGCGGTGGCCGCAGGGCCGGCGAACGTGCCACCTCCGATGCCGCGCCCGCGACTTCGGACGGCTGCGCCGGTTGCGCGGGCGCGATGCTCATCGCGCGCGAGCGTAGCCCACCCGGGATCGGATCACGACCGCCGCTCTTTATGGTGCCGCGGCGTGAACGTTCTGCACCATGCGTTGCTGGGGCTCGCGGTCGCATGCCTCGGCCAGGCGTCGCTGCGCCTTGCCTCGATGCTCGTCGCCTCCGGCCTGACGCGGGTTGTGGCCGGGGCGGTGATCGGCGTAAGCCTTGCGGTGGTGGAGGCGCTCGTCCTCGGCCTGGTCGGGCTCGGTAGCAACACCGCCGTGTTGCTGGCGGCGGCGGTGCTGAGTGCGGCCCTCGTCACGCTGAGGACCCCGCGGCCCGAAGTGCTCGTTCGCTCTGAGCTCGCCGCGTGGTGCGGGGGGCTGGGGCTGTGGGGCAAGCTGGCCATGGCGGCGGGGATCGGGGTCGCGATCGCCTGGGTCGTGTGGCAGCTGCGCCACCCCTCGATCGGTTACGACAGCTCGATCTATCACTACGTCGAGGTCGCCGGCTGGGTCCACAGCGGCCACCCGGGCGCGGTTCTCCGGCTCAGCTACGACATCCCGTACGGCAACTATCCGGTGACCGACGAGGTGTTTTTGACCTGGGCGGCGGGGATCGCGCGCAGCTTCGTCCCGCTCGTGCTGTGGAACCCGGTCGTGTTCGTGCTGCTCGGCGCCGCCCTCTGGGCAACGCTGCGAAACCTCGCCGTGCCGGCGTGGGCAAGCGGCCTCGCGACCGCGGCGATCCTGCTGAACCCACTCGTCGTGCACCAGCTGAACGAACCGCAGACCGATCTGCCGGCGCTGACCTGGGTCGTGTGCACGATGGCGCTCGTCACCGCCGTCCCGCGCGCACCGCGCCTGCTCGCGCCGGCCCTGCTCGCCGCCGGGCTGGCCGTGGGAACGAAGACGACCGCGATCGTCGTCGTGGTGGCGGCGCTGGCAGTCGGCTTCGTGCTGGCTCGCGCCGGGCTGCGGCGGCAGGCCGGTCTGCTCTTGGTTGCGCTCGCGGGGGCCGTCGCGGTCGGCGGCGTCTGGTACCTGCGCAACCTGTTCGACCACGGCTCGCCGTTGTGGCCGTTCACCGCCGCTCCCTGGGGCGACCCAACGCCGCCCTTCCTGAAGCTCGTGCGCACGAGCCTGCTCGAGCGGCCCGGCGCCACGCTGACGGGGCATCTAGGCACCTACGCCGGCGACCTCGCCGGCGGGGTTACGCTGCTCGCCGGGGTCGGGCTGGCGCTCGTCCGCTGCCTCGTGCCGCCGGCGCTTCCGCGAGACGTCCGCCGGCCGCTGCTGATCGCGTGTTTTGTGACGGTCGTGTCCGGACTGGCCTGGGCGATCGCCCCCGGGACCGGCCTGCCGAACGCACCCGGCCTGCTATTCCCGCTCAGCTGGCCGTTCTCGACGATTCGCTACCTCCTGCCGGCGCTCGCCGTCGCCGCCGTCGCGGTGGCGCTGGCCACGCGCGCCGACCGAGCGACCCGCGCCGGCGCTGGGGTGGTACTCGTGAGCTCTGTCGTCTGGAGTGTCGTGCAGAGCGCGCGGCTCGGATACCCGTACGTCCCGGCGTGGCGGACGCTCGGCGTGGGCGTCGTCGCGGGATTGGTGGTCGGCGGGGTGATCGTGGCGGCGCTGCGCGTGGTGGCGCCGAGTGCAACGAAAGCGTCGCTATTCGACGCTTTCGTTACGTCAACACCCTCCGGCCGTCCTGGCTGGCTGGCCAGCCAGGGGGGAAGGGCGGGCCGGCTCGCCCGGGTCGGCGCGGCGGCCGGGCCGATCGTGGTCGTCGCCGTGGCGGCGGCGCTCGGACTTGCCGCGAACGGTCTCGTGGTCCGGCATACGCGAGTGTTCAGGTCGACGGCACTTGCCCAGCCACTGATCGCCTGGCTGGCTAGCCAGCCAGGTTGGGACGGCGGCGGGAGGCGGGAGGCGGCGCCCGCGGTGCGGTCGGGACCGACGGTCGACGAGCGAACGCCGGTGGCGTTCATTGCCCGCACGCTGTCCGCCCCGGCGGCCGGCGATCACTTCACCCACCCGCTCAGCCTGGTCCCGGCGCACGCGAGCTGCCGCGAGGTCGTTGCGATCGCCCGCCGGAGCGTGGTCGTGGTGGCGGATCCGAGCTTCCTGCGCGGGCTGATCGGTGACAGCCCCTACTCCACCGGCAGCTGTCTTGCGAATCGGCGCCCCGCGTACCGAGACACGATCTTCAAGGCCTACCTGCCGAGCGGGTGAGATAGCTCTCGCACTACGATCGTCGCCCTGTGCGCCGCCGTGAGGACGTCAAGATCGTCGTCGTGATGCCAGCGCTGAACGCCGCTCGCACGCTCGAGCGGACGGTGTCAGCCATCCCCACCGAGTGGGTCGACGAGATCATCCTGGTCGACGACAAATCGAGCGACAACACGGTGCAGCTCGCGCGCGACCTACCCGTGCGCGTCATCTGGCACCCCCACAACGTCGGCTACGGAGGCAACCAGAAGACGTGCTATCTGGAGGCGCTCCAGCGCGACGCGGACATCGTGGTAATGCTGCACCCCGACGGCCAATACGAACCGAGCCTGATCCCGGAGCTCGTGGCCCCGATTCTCGCCGGGGAGGCCGACCTCGTACTCGGATCGCGGCTGGCCGAGCCCGGCCTCGCGCGCGCCGGCGGAATGCCGCTGCACAAGTACGTCGCGAATCGCGGGCTGACGGCGATCGAGAACCGGATCCTGCACACGCAGCTGTCGGAGATGCACACCGGCTACCGGGCGTACTCGCGCAAGCTGCTGCTCGATGTGCCGTTTCTGCGCAACGCGCTCGATTTCTCGTTCGACTCCGAGATGCTGATGCAGGCAGCCCACTTCGGTTACTCGATCGCCGAGGTGCCGGCGAGGTCGCGCTACTTCGCCGATGCCTCATCGATCTCGCTGCGACCGTCGATCGTGTACGCGCTAAAGACGCTGTGGGCCGCGGCACGCCTCGTGCTCCACCGCACCGGCATCGTGCGCTCTCGGAAGTTCGAGCCGTGAGCGCGTGCGCCTGGTGCGGCGCGCCGCTCGACGAGACCTCAGTGCCGTTGCCCGGCCGGCGCCGCTGCGCGGTGTGTGGCGTGGCCACCACCCACCCGTGGCCGGACGACGAGACGCTGGCCGGCGCATATGGCAGCTGGTACCGCCCGGATACCGGGCGTTTTGCCGGACCGGGGGATCGCCTGCTACGAAGGACGCGCGGGCTGCTGGCACGGCGGCTGGACGAGCTCGCGCCGGCCGGCAAAGTGCTCGACGTCGGCGCCGGCGACGGCGCCCTGCTCGATGCATTACACGCCCAGGGTCGCCAGGCGATCGGGCTCGAGCGCGCCTCGACGCGCCCGGACGTCATCGCCGGCGAGGTGAGCGAGCTCGACGAGCCGTTCGCCGCGATCGTCTTCTGGCACTCACTCGAGCATCTGCGAACTCCGGGCGCCGCGCTGGCGCGTGCGGCTCAGCTGCTCGTCCCGGACGGCTGGCTCGTGATCGCGGTTCCCAACGCCGGCAGTCTCCAGGCATGGGTGTTCGGCGAGCGCTGGTTCGCCCTCGACATTCCACGCCATCTCGTGCACATCCCGGCCGGCGCGCTCATAAGACGGCTGACCGAGCTTGGCCTGCGCATCGAGCGCGTGAGCCACCTGCGAGGCGGACAGGGCGTGTTCGGCTGGCTGCACGGATTCGTCGGATGGCTGCCGGGGCGCCCGGACCTCTACGACGTGATCCGCCGGCCCGAGGCCAGGCGCACGCCGCTCACGTCCCGGCGGCGGGTGGCCCTGCTGCTCGCGGCCGTGGCGCTGCTGCCTCTCGCAGTAGTGATGTCAGCCGCGGAAGCGGCGCTGCGTCGCGGCGGCACCGTTTACGTGGAGGCGCGACGCCCGGCATGACCATCACCGGAGAGCGCGTCAGCACCCCGGCCGCCGGCTTCAACCCGACCTGGCAGCGCCACGTGGCCGCGTACGCGCTCAGCGCGCAGTTCCTCGGGTCGGGTCGCGTCCTCGACCTGGGCTGCGGCGTTGGCCACTCCTACGATCGTCTGGCCCCGCGCGAGACCGTCGGCCTCGACATCAACGCCGCCGCGCTGGCCGGCCAGCGGCGCCAGACTGTGGTCGGCGACATGCGCGCGCTGCCCTTCGCCGACGGGAGCTTCGGCTCGGTCGTGGCCGTGCAGTCGATCGAGCACGTGCCGGACGGCGACCGGGTGGTGCGCGAGGCGGCCCGCGTGCTGGTGGCGGAAGGTGTGGCTGTGTTCGTCACGCCGAATCGGCTGACGTTCGGCCGCCCCGACGAGATCATTGATCCCTACCACGAGGTCGAGTACGACCCGGGTCAGCTGGCAGCGTTGCTCGCGCCGGCCTTCGGCGCCGTCGAGGTCCACGGCTTGTTCGGCTCACCGCGGTACATGGAGCTCTACGAGGAGGAGCGCCGGCGGCTCGATCGCCTGCTGCGCGCCGATCCGCTGCGCCTGCGCCGGGCGGTCCCGCGGGGCGCGCGCCAACGGCTCTACGACCTGATGCTGACGCGTGGCCGGCGGCGCGTGGATCCGCGCTCGGCTGCGATCTCGGAGGACGATTTCGAGCTTCGCTCGGAGGGGCTCGAGTCATGTCTGGACGTCGTCGCGGTGGGCCGCGGGCCGCAGCGGACGGCCTGAGCCACCTGCTAGCTTGCCGCGCGTTGTCGCGCCGCCCAGCCGCCGGAATTCTCACTGCCGTCTCGCTCGTCGCGGCATGCACGCTCGCGCTTCAGGTCGCGTTAACGCGAGTGTTCTCGGCGGCGCTCTTCTACCACTTCGGCTTTCTCGCGATCTCGCTGGCGCTGGTCGGAACGGGCGCGGCGGCGATGCTGGTGTACCTCAAACGGCCCTGGTTCGAGCCGCCCGCGCGAGCCTCGGCGCTCGTCAGTTGGTGCGCGGTGCTCGCGATCTCGCTGATCGTGGTGCCCGCCATCCTGGTCCGGCTCAACTACAGCTTCCAGACCTCGATCACGACGCGCTTCGCGTTCACGCTGAGCGCGGCTTCGATCCTCTCGGCCATCCCGTTCTTCGCCGCCGGGATGGTGATCACGCTGGCCATCTCCCGGTTTACCACGTGGATCGATCGCGTCTATGCGGTCGACCTGGTGGGCGCCGGCATCGGCGCGGTAGCGATCGTGCCGCTGATGTGGAAGGTGCCGGCCCCGTTGCTGTTGGCCGCGCTGTCGCTGCCGGCCGTCGTCGCCGCGCTGGCCTGCGCCGATACGCCTAGGCGCCGCTCGATCGCGGCCGGCGTCGGCGTCCTGTGCGTGCTGGCCGTCGTGCTCGGCGCCACGACCTCGCTCTACCACCTGCGCACGCCGCTGCCCGGCGCCGCCACCGATCGCTGGACGCCGCTCAGTCGCGTCCTCGGCTACCGCCAGGCCGGACCGTTCGGCGTCATCACCTACGACCGCGACTACGCCCCCGTCCCCCGCTACACGCGCGGTAAGCCGCTGCCCGACTGGCGCTCGCTCCAGCTAGGGCCGCAGAGCGTCGGCTTTGCCTTCGCGCCGCACGGCCGGGTGCTGATCATCGGGGGCGGCGGGGGACGCGACATCTATAACGCGCTGTCCGCCGGCGAGCCGCAGGTCGATGTGATCGAGCTCAACCGTGCGATCGTGCAAGTGGCAGATCACGACCTCGGGCCGGCCTTCGGCTCGCCCTACACGCTGCCACGCGTGCACGTCCGCATCGGTGACGGCCGCTCGACCCTGGCCCGCAGCGACACGCGCTACCAGGCGATCAACATCGGCTTCACCAACACGCTGAGCGGCAACGCCGCCCAGGGCGCCGCACTGACCGAGAACAACCTGTACACGGTCCAGGCCTTCCGCGAGTACCTCGATCATCTCGCGCCGGGCGGAGTCCTCAGCGTGTCGCGGATCTACCGCCTGGTCGGGGACGAGGCGCTGCGGGCGACGATCCTCACGCTGGCCGCGCTGCGCAGCAAGGGCATCGCGCACCCCGAGCGCAACGTCGTCGTGCTGCTCGGCCGCGACCTGCTGACCGCGAAGCCGTTCGGGACCATCCTGGCCCGGCTGAAGCCGTTCACGCCGGCCGAGCTGGCCCACATCAAGGCGCTGGCGGCGACACGCACGGACGGCGTGGCGTTTGCGCCCGGCGGTCCGTACCGGCTCGAATGGGCCGGACTTGCGGCGGCGCCGAGCTACCAGCAGTTCTGCTCGAGCTATCGCGTCGACGTGTGTCCGCCAACGGACGACAAGCCGTTCTTCCTGAACTTCGAGCGCCTGAGCGACATCGGGCAGGCGACGCCGCCGGGCTACCTGTTCACGGTCAAGCCGTTCACCGTGCTGCTCGTCGCGCTGGGGATCCTGGTCGTGCTGTGCGCGGTCGCGTTCGTGCTCCCGCTCGCGGTGGTGGCGCGCGGGAGCCGGCCGCCGGCGCGCTCGCTCGGGTTTTTCGCGGCCATCGGCGTCGGTTTCCTCGTGCTCGAGGTGACGATGATCCAGCGCTTCGTGCTGTTCCTCGGCTTCCCGACGTACTCCCTCTCAGTCGTGCTGGCCGGCCTGCTCGTGTTCACCGGCCTCGGCGCCGCGCTGTCGGGGCGGTGGCGGGCGCCGCAGACCGCGCTGCGCGCGAGCATGGTGATCGCGGCAGCGCTGATCCTGATCGGCGCCTTCGCGCTGCCGCCGCTGCTCTCATCGATGATCGATCTGCCGTTCGCCGCACGCCTGGGCATCACGGTGCTGATCCTGGCGCCGTACGGGATCGCGATGGGCATGGCGATGCCGATCGGCCTGCGCCGCCTATCGGCGCTACATCCCGGGGCCGTGCCGTGGGCGTGGGCGATCAACGGCATCAGCTCCGTGCTCGCGTCCGTGCTCGCGATCACCGTGGCCACCGAATGGGGCTTCAAGGTGGCGACGCTGGTCGCTGCGGCCTGTTACTGCGTTGCCGCGGCCTACGCGCTGCTTGGCCGCTGGCCGCAGGCGCCCTTATCCGCGCCGGCGGCGCAGGCGGGCCCAGCCGACGCCGCCCAGCACCAGCACGGCGAGCAGGCTGATCACACTAATGATCCAGCCGATCGTGAAGCTGGACGGCTCGTAGCTGAAGCGAACCACATGGTGCCCGGCGCCGACGCGGACCCCGCGGAGCAGGTAGTCGACGCGCTCGATCTTGGCCGGTCGCCCGTCGACCGTGACCTTCCAGCCGGGATAGAAGACGTCGGTCAGCACGAGCAAGCCGGGACGCGTGGCGGTGGCATCGACCGTCACCTTCTCCGGGGCGTACCGCGCGACGTGGGCAGCGCCTGAGCTTCCGTCAGCGCGGTCGCTGCCCTCGGGGATGCCGGAGATCGGGCCCTCGGTGACGGCAAAGCGCCGTCCATGGAACGAGGTCGACGTGGTTGCGCTCAGCGCCGCGTCGGCGCTTTCGACCGTTTGCTGGTGACCGACGAGGAACGCCCGCGGCAGGGCGGCGGCGTTGTGGTAGACGATGGCGTCGCGGCCGCGATAGACCGGCTTCAGGCCGGCGAACGTGCTCGGCGGCTCGCCCGGGCTGGCGATGATGTCCGAGACGCTCAGCAAGCTCAGCGCCCGTAGCGACTGCGGGTTGATCGCGGCCAGCTCGGTGGGCTGGGATAGCGTCGGCGAGTTGTTGACGAACTGGCGCCATAGCGTGTCGTAGCGCTGTTCGGTCGGGTAGTCGTAGCCGCGCGCGTCGAACAGCCGGAAGTCCATGGCCAGGTCGGCCGGCATAGGCTCGAACGCGGTGCTCGTGCTGGCGCCGACGAAGCGGTTCGGACGCTGAGACTGCAGGTAGCGGATCGCGCCGGTGGCCGGCACTTTGGCGTTGGCCGTCGCAATCGCCGGGTTGAAGCCCATGTTGGCCCGGAACAGGTCGAGGACCATCAGCAGCACGGCGGCGGCCACGAACGCCGTGGCGGCGAGCGGCGTGCGCCGCCCGCGCAGGCGCCACAGGACGAGCACCACGCCGACGCCGGCCAGGACGATCCACTGAAGCAGGGCGCTCATCCGCACGATGTCGCCGTCGACCGAGTGAAACGGCGCCGGGTGCGGCGGGTCGGCGAAGCCCCAGGCCACCTTCAGCGCGTGGCCGAGCTCGTGCCCGGTGAGCGTGCCGGAGGCCGCCATCCAGGCGAATGGCACGAGGAAAACGCCGACCGTGCCGGCGATGATCAGCGTTCGCAGCCGGCCGGTGGGCAACTGCCGGCCGGACAGCTCATCCAGCCCCCAGCCGGCCAGGAGCCCGACGCAGAGCAGGAAGTAGATGATCATCGGCTCGTTGTGCGTGCTGCTGAACCCGGGCACTTTGACCACGGCGTTGAACACGGGCGGGATGCCGACGACCATGCAGACCGAGAAGGCCGCGAACAGCGCGATCCCGATCCGGGTGAGCGTGGGGCGGATGAGCAGCGCGATCGGCGCCAGGATCAGGGTCAGCGCGCCGGCGTACCAGCCGCGGACCTGCATGAACGGGGCCACGTTCGACTGCTGGGTCGCCCGGCCCCAGTAGTCGTGCAGGAACAGCGCGCCGAGATAACGCGCCGACCAGTGGTCGGCGCCGGCCGACACGCGGCGCGAATACTCGTTGGAGTGCGTCAGCAGCTCGGCGAACGGGACGACGACGACCGCGGCGATCAGCGTGCCGCCGATCAGCGAGCCGGCGAAGGCCAGCACGGGAGTCAGTGCCGCGCGGGGTGGTCCGCGTTCGCCCCGCATCCGCACGATCAGCCGCCAGATGAAGAACACGACGGCCGCGAACAGGATGTGGAACGTAGTCTCCGGGTGGCCGCCGAAGTACGTGAGCGAGACGAGCAGCGCGGCCCCAGCCCCAGCCACCAGCGTGGGGGCCGCGACGAGCACGTCGGTGAGCAACAGGAGCCACGGCAGGATCGGGAAGATGCTCGTCTCCGGCCAGGAGAGCAGCACGATGAAGAACGTGCCGAAGGCGAAGATCAGCCCGGAGAGCAGCGCGCCGCCGAACCGCATCCCCAACCGACGCGCCAGCGCGAACGTTCCCAGCGCGGCTATGAACAGCTTGAGCGCCGCGATCACCGCCAGCGAGGTCCAGAACGGCAGGATGTACGCGGGCAGGTTGAAGGGCGAGAAGACCGCCGATTGCCCGTTGCCCAGATACGGCCGCCCGCCCGAGATGTACGGGTTCCACAGCGGCATCGTCGGCAGCGTCGAGCGGTTGTAGCGCAAGAACGGCTGGAAGACCTCGGCGATGTCGACGAGCTCGAAGTTGGCGCCGATTCCGGTCACGCTGGCCGGCCGCTCGGCCTGCCAGGGGGCGTCGTTGTAGAGGAAGTCCGATGGCGACAGGGTCCGTCCCGGCAAGAGTCCCTGGCCGACCATGACGACCGAGAGCACCGCGTAGATCAGGGCCGCGGCCAGCATCGGGCGACCGCGCAAGGCGGACATCGCGCGCGCCAGGCGGCCGCCGCGGGCGGCCGTGTCGCCCGGGTCCGGCGGGCTGTCCGGCGGCGCATCTTGCAGCGCGATGGCGGACGAACGATCGGGGCTACCGCTCACGGGCACAGCACCATAGACGCCGTCAGGCGCCTGTCGCGTCGCCGGGGGGCTCCTCCCAGCCGTAGCTCGACTCGACGATGTATCGCGGCCGGGCTCGGGTCTCGTCGTAGATGCGGCCCACGTACTCGCCCATGATTCCCAGCGAGAGCAGCTGGATGCCGCTGAAGAACGAGACCACGATCACGATCGTCGGGTTGCCGATCGGGAACGCCACGCCGGAGAGCTTGAGGATCAGGTAGACGACGGCGACCAGGAAGGCGAAGCCGGCCAGGATGACGCCGAGCAGCGAGCTGACCTGGAGCGGGTAGCGCGAGAAGCCGATCACGCCGTTCAGGCCGATGCCGAGATCGCCCAGGAACCGGTTGTACTTGCTCTTGCCGCCGGCCCGGGGCTCGCGGTCGTAGAGCACGCTGGTCTGGCGAAAGCCGACCAGACCGACCAGACCGCGCAGGAAGCCGTGGCTCTCCTTGAGCGCCACCACGTGATCGACCACGCGACGGCTCATGAGGCGGAAATCGCCTGTGTTGCGCGGGATCTCGACCTCGGCGATGCGATTGATCACGCGATAGCCGATCGAGGCCACGATCCGCTTGACCAGCGTCTCACCCGCGCGGCTGCGGCGCTGGGCGTGGACGACATCGAAGCCGTCGCGCCAGGGCCGGACGAGCTCTCCGATCAGCTCGGGCGGATCCTGGAGGTCGCAGTCGATCACGACCACGGCGTCACCCGCCGCCGCCTCCATGCCGGCCAGCGTGGCCATCGGCTGGCCGAAGCGGCGCGAGAAGCGCAGCATCTTCACCCGGGGGTCCTTGGCTCGCAGGGCAAGGATCAGCTCCTCGCTGCGGTCGGTCGAGGGATCGACGCAGAAGATCAACTCCCACTGGCAGTCGAGCTGCCCGAGAACCTCGGTCAGACGCTCGTAGGCCCGGTCGATGTTCTCCTCCTCGTTGTAGACCGGGACCACGACGCTCAGCATGTACGGGTCGGGCCGGGTCAGTGTGCCGGACGGAGTGATGGCGGTCATGGCGCGCGGAGCACGATCAGCTCGCGGACGCCGACCGGCAGGCGCAGACCGTGATCGACCAGCCACTCCTCGATCCGGCAGGCGGCCGCGCCGGCGCGCGAAGAGCGAGAGTTGGCGATGTCGTGTTCGACCCGCGCCCGGAGTGCCGCGCCCTCCAGGTGGTCGAACCGGCGGCGATTGCGCTGCTTGACGAGCCAGAAGGCGGGATACAGAAGGCTGCCCAGGTGGTGGCCGGCGACGGGCGTGAGGCCGGCCTGCCTGGCGCGGGCGGCCAACTCCCCGCGGGCGTAGCGGCGCTGATGGCCAAGGAAGCGGTCGTAGTAGTCGTAGAGCTGCGGCCCGGCCGGCACGACAAGAACCGCGCTGGCTTTCGGGCGCAGAACCCGGCGGAGCTCGCGCAGGACGCGGGTATCGTCGCTGACGTGCTCGAGCAGGTTCGCGCTCAGCGCGGCGTCGACGCTGCCGTCGGCCAGCGGCAGTTCGCCGGCGTCGGCCTGCAGCAGGCGAGCCTCCGGGACCTGAGCGTGGGCCCGGCGCAGGCCGGCGCCGATCAGGTCGATCCCGATCAGGGTCGCCTGCGGGTGGGCGGCGTGGAGGTCCTCGAGCAGGTAGCCGCTCGAGCAGCCGAGGTCGAGAATCACCGCATCGCCTCCCGGATCGCCCATGGCCGTGAGCATGGCGCGGCGTGTCCAGCGGTCGATGAAGTGGCTGCGGCTGCTCTCCTCGTGGATCGCCTCGAGCTGGTCTGACCAGTTGACGGCGGGCTCGTCCGGCACATAGGAGAGGAATGGCTCGGTGGCCCCGTCCACCGTCCAGCCGCGGTCGAACCCGGGCAGGGTGTTATGTCCGGGCGGCGCGAGCAGCGTCGGCGTCATGGCGCAAACGGTAAACGACCCGCAGCGAGCAAGAATCTGGACGCTGACGGCGCCGCAAGATGGCGTCAGGCTGCGTAGCCTTCCCGGCGTGCAGCCGCGGATCTGGGTCACGCTCCCCACCTTCAACGAGGCGGGGAACATCGAACGTGTGGTCCGCTCGGTGCTGGCCGAGCTCGAGCGCGCCGCGCCGGGCGACCACGCCGTACTGGTCGTCGACGATGCCTCGCCCGACGGCACGGGAGAGATCGCCGAGCGCTTGGCGGACGAGCTGCCGGCGGTGAAAGTCCTGCACAGAAGCGGAAAGCAGGGACTCGGGTACGCCTACCTGGCAGGGTTTGAGCACGCGCTGGCCGAGGGCGCCGAGCTCGTCGTGGTGATGGACGCCGACTACTCCCACGACCCGGCGCACCTTCCCGCGCTGCTGGCAGCGGCGCAGACGGACGACCTGGTGCTCGGCTCACGCTACATCCCCGGTGGCTCGATCATCGACTGGCCCCGGCTGCGGCGGCTGCTCAGCCGCGCCGGGTCGCTCTACGCGCGCATGATCCTCGGCGTGCGGATCCGCGACCTGACCGGCGGCTACCGCTGCATCCGCCGGGAGGTGCTCGAGCGGGTCGAGCTGACCACGCTTCGCTCGCAGGGTTACGTGTTCAACATCGAGCTGACGTTCCGGGCGCTGCGCGAGGGCTTTCGCGTGCGCGAGGTGCCGATTCAGTTCCGCGACCGCACGGTGGGTGAGAGCAAGATCTCGCTCGGGATCGCCGTCGAGGCACTGTGGCTGGTGCCGGTGCTGCGCTTCCCCGGGCTGGCGCGCGTGTGGCCGACACCGAGCGCGCCGCTCGAGGACGAGCCGGTCGCCGCGTCGACGGTGTCCGAGGGCAGTGAGCTCAGCGCCGACGGACCTGCGCCACCTGCTGCTGAACGACGCCCAGCGTTGTCGCAGCAGTCCGCTCCCAAGTGAACGTCACAGCCCGTTCGCGGGCCGCCTGACCGAGGCGCTCACGAAGCGCGTGGTCGCGCAGGAGCTCCGCCACCGCATCTCGGAGCTGCGCCGGTGAGTCGGCGAGCACGCCGGTCTGCCGCTCGACGATCGACTCGCGCAGGCCGCCGACCCGCATCGCCACGCTCGGGGTGGCGCACAGTGCTGCCTCCATCACGGTGAGCGACCAGCCCTCCGATGCGGAGGCCGTGACGTGCAGCCAAGCCCGGCGATACAGCTCGGCCTTGGTCTCGTCGTCGACGTAGCCGTGGACCACGACGCGGTCCTGCAGGCCGCGCTGGGTGATCTCGTCGTCGAGCGTCTCGCCGTGGTCGCCGTGGCCGGCGATGTCGAGGCGGACGCCGGGGAGCTCGGCGAGGATGTCGAGCAGGAGCTCGATCCGCTTGTAGGCCTTCAGCCGTCCGACGTAGAGGAGTGTGGGTTCGGATGCCTTGTCTCCGGGCCCGTATGGACCGGGGCCGACACCGCAGTAGGCGATCGTGATGTGCTCGCGCGGGATGCCATCGATCGTCACGAGCTCCTCGCGGGCAGACGCTGAGATCGTGAGGAACGGGGTCCGGCGGTAGAGCAGCCGCAGTGGCAACTCCTCCAGCACGGCGGCCAGGAAGCGGCCGAAGCGCGGACCGAACTCGCCGGTGAACAGGTCGCGGTGCGGGTGGTTGACGAGCGCGACCCGCGGCTTGCGCAGCCACAGGGGGGTGAGGAACGTGATCCCGTTGATCACCTCGAAGACGACGTCGGCGTCACGGCCGATCCCGTTGCGCTTTCGTATGGCCCAGACGGTGCGCGCGAACACCGACGCCCGGCCACCCATGCGGTAGACGAGCAGGTTGGGGGCCGGCCGCTCGATCGGCAGGCAGCCGGGGTACTCGCCGGCCACGACCGTCACCTCGTGGCCCCACTCCGCCCAGCGCACGACGTTGTGGCGGACGTTCTCGCCCGTCCCGCCGCCCTGGGGGTGGGTCCAGTCCCGGTCGGCGAGGACGAGGATCTTCAGAGGCCGCTCGTCGGCCGAGGGGGTTCGAGGAGCGTCGGTGGCGACGGGGGCTTCGAGGTGGGCACTTGGTTCCACGGCGCGCGGAACCTTAGATGGTCGGCGGTTTGGCTCGGGTTAGCCACAGGATTGGCTGATCCGGAACACCTGTCGGACGCGAATAGCCAATCCCATAGGCTGCCGCGATGTGACCGTCGATGAGGGCTACGGCATTCGTCCGCCCGGGGAGCGCGTGCGCCGTGCCGTGTCGGAGCGTGGCGTTCGCCCTGTCGCGGCCGACATCGCTCGCTTCACCCGCGGCTGGCTGGCTGGCCAGCCAGGATTGGTGGGGGTGGCGGGCGTGGGCGGTGGCGCTACTTTCACGTTCCAGGGTCGGACGTACCCCTACCTGTTCCATCCCTACAAGCACAGCTGGCTGACCGAGCGGGCGGTCGAGGTGCCGGTGGCGCGAGCCGTGGTCGAGCAGTACGCGGCCGGGCGGATCCTCGAGGTCGGCAACGTCCTCGGCCACTACCGAGCCCACAGCCACCTCGTCGTCGACAAGTACGAGCACGAGCCCGGTGTGGTCAACCGCGATGTGCTGGAGCTCGAGGATCTGGGGAAGTTCGACCTGATCGTCGCGATTTCGACGCTCGAGCACGTCGGTCAGGACGAGCTCCCGCGCGAGCCCGACAAGGCGGCGCGGGCGGCGCTCGCGCTGCGCGAGCGGCTGGCGCCGGGCGGACGCCTGCTCGTCACGGTCCCGATCGGCTACAACGCGGCCTTCGATGCCGCGCTGCGCGACGGCACGCTTCCGGTCAGCGAGGCAAGCGCGATGGAGCGGATCGGGAGCAGCCGGCGCTGGCGCGAGGTGAGCCCCGACGCGGTGTCCTCAGCTCGATACGACTTCCTGCTCTACGCGGCGCGGGCGGTCCTGTTCGCCTTCATCGACGCCCCCTCCGGCTGACCCGGGCCCGCCACCGCGTCGCTGCCGGCGCGCGGCCGCGACCTCCCAGAACGTCGACAGGCCCAGGAGCACGATGGCGGCGACGCCGATCCAGTGCGCCCACAGCAGGTCGGAGCTGTAGGAGAAGTTGTAACCGCCCTGGTTGCGGGGCGAGGTGATCAAGTAGGCCACTGGCACGGCCACGGCCAGCAGCATGGTGGCGATCCGCGTCAACGTCGACACACGCACTCCGCGCCACAGGATCAGCGTGAGCAGCGGGAAGGCAACGGCACCGGCCCGCACGGCGAAGATGAACCCCACGACCAGCGCCAGGACCAACGCGATGCCGGCTGCCCAGGCCAGCTCGATCGGTTGGCGCACCGGCTCCGGCCAGGTGGCCCTCAGGATCTCGGGCGGCGGCGCCGGCGCCGCGAGGGCCGGCTGCCCGGGGCGTCGCCGGCGCAGCAAGCCGACGAGCAGGAACACGATCAGCCCGGCGCAGACGATCCCCGAGATGACGTAGCTGATCACGGCCCAGCTCTGGGGCGCGAATGTGAACGCCACGCGAGCGCATCCGGCCGGCGCCAGCCAGCCGTTGGCGTACCCGTCGATCACCCTCGGCGCCCCGAGCGAGCGGCCGTCGCAGGTCGCGCGCCAGCCCGCGTTGAAGCTCTCGCCGAGGACGAGCCAGGCCGGCTGCGGGAGCGAGACGCGGACGCCATCAACGGAGCTGTTGCCGATGCTGCCGGGGTTGAGAACGCGCCCGGCGGGGGTCGCGGCGGCGCCGGCGGGGGCGGCGCTTGCTCCGGCCGCGGGCGCCGCCGAGTGCAGCTGGAGCAGATCGACGCTGAATACGCCCGGCAGGGCCCGGATCTCTCGGATCCCGGCCGCCATCGTCACCGGCGCCGCGCACGAGCTGGCCGGCACCGGCTGCCCGGCGTTCAGCTGACCGACAGTGCCGACCGGCCGCAGCGACACGCGCCGGCCAGCCACGTCGATGGCCGCACTTCCGCAGGCGGTGCGCAGCGGACCGGCCCGAGGGATCGTCGGGCGGGGCAGTCCGGGGACGCTGATCGACCCGATGCCCACGGCCGCCGCCTGCCGGGCGCGCGAGGAGGCGGTGGTGGAGAAGCGCGCGTCGAGCACGGTGAGGCGGAAGGCGCGGGCGTGGACCGGTCTGGGCAGCGTCACCGTCCCGTCGGCCGCCACTCGTAGCGCTCCGGTGCTCCCACCTGGCCAGCTCAGGCGCACGAGCGTCGGGCGGCGGACCGGGAGCGGCGAGGGCGTCAGGCGGAGGCGCGTGAGCGCGACCGGCCGCGCGCCCTGCCAGGAGACCCACGGCCGGGGGTCGGCGGGCTGCGGCCATACGCCGATCCAGCCAGGCGAGCCCGGCGCCGCGGAGAAAGCGCTGGAAGCGCGATACGCGGGCTGGTTCTGGAAGCGGCTGGATGAGTCGAAGGTCGTAGCGCCGGTGGCGCCGGCCAGGCGATCTAGCGCCGAATCCGATGCGCCGATGGCCGGATAGACCCAGGCCTGCGCCGTGTAGGCGCGTGTGGCCGGCGCGACCACCACGCGGTCCAGATAGCGCTCGGGGTCGCCGCGCTCGAGCGGGTTGTCGAGCAGCGTGGTCGAGGCATAGAGATTGCGGCGGAATGGGTCATCGCCGGTGTTGCGCGTGAACTCAAAGGTGAGCGCGTCGCGGTTCAGCTGCACGGTGGAGAGCAGCCGCGGAGTATCGATCGGCGTGCGCAGCGGCTGGGTTACGTGGACGCCAGGGATGCGGATTTCCCTGAACCCGCCGTGACTGCCCGCGCCGTGAACGCGCTTGATCACGTGATCGATCGTCACGGTGATCGAGGCGACGTGATGCAGGTTCACGGGGATCCGAGTCCACCCCGCGCCGACCACGTGATGGATGCCGTTGACGCCAACCTCGGTGACCGTTCCGAAGCGATCGCTGAACGGATAGACGTCGACGTAGGGAACGTCGCGCGGTGCGTTGAAGACGATCGCGATCGCCGCATTGGAAAGCGACAGGAAGCGGTCGGCCACCCACGAGGTGGAGAGATCGTCGTCGAAGGCCGCAATCGGAGCGTGCTCGGGGAACTGATACTGCCCGGGGATCGAGGGAGCGCCGATGCCGGCAGCGCCGTGCAGCACCGACACCGTCTGGGCCCCGGCGCCGAGGTTGGAAAACGGATCGAGCAGCGCGGCCTCCTTGGGCAGAGACCCGCTGGCGCTGAGCACCGTCCCCTGGTTCTGCTGGGCGAACTCGGGGATGTAGATAGAGCGGCGGTTGGAGTCGGTGAGGACGATGTTGGCGCCCCGCTCGGCGTTCTGTCGCAGCGTGGCCGGCGGGAGGTCGGCGGCGTAGAACAGTGCCGAGCCCTGCTTCAGCTGCCCGAACGCGGCCAGCTCGGCCAGGCCCGGCGCGCTGCCGTCGAGGATCGTCGGCTGGCGGGTGGAATCGAGATGGACGATCCCGGTGGCGCCCGGGTTCTCGTAGCGCCGGACCTGTGGAACGGTGACCGGCGCACCCACGTCACCGGGCGCCGGCGGCAGGCTTCGCGTCGGGCCATAGGTGCGGCTCGGCGGCTGGGGCAGCGCCCCGCGCAGCACCCCGGCCGCAGCGGCCGGGTCCATCGCGCCGCTGCGCGTGATGTCGTCGTCGCTTCCGGTGATGACGGAGCCCACCCCCAACCACCGCAACATCTGCGGCAGCTGCCTCGGCAGTACGCGCCGCTGCTGGACGAGGTCATCGACGGTGTTCAGCAGCTCGGCCGCGTGGAGATCGGAATACGGCGTCTCGTAGCGGACGGCAACCGGTCGGTTGGTCAGGCGCGGCAGGATCGCGTCCCCCGTCCCGCCCCAGTTGTAGAAGGCGAAGATCTGGCCGGGGAGGATGAGGGCGCGAGTGTTGCCGGGTAGCGTGCGATCGAGGTCACGGCCAGCGTTCTTCCACGCGGCTGGGATGCGCTTCCACTGGAACTGGCGATCGATCGCCTTGCCCTGGATCATCGGCAGCGATGCGACCACTATCAGCGCGGCGATCGGGAGTGCCGCGAGGGCCGGAGCGGCTCGGCGCGCCGCGCGCCAGGCGCGCAGCCGCGTCGCGAGCTGTCCTGCCGCCAGCCCAAGGAGCGCGGCCAGCCCCACCGCCACCAGCGGTCCCGCCTTGTATGTGGTGCGCATGAACCGCAGCACGAACACGTGCTGGTAGATCCAGTCCATGGCGTGGCGCAGCGGCGTGCCGTTGGGGAAGCCGGCGACCATGACGACGGCGCCGATGACGACCAAGGCCATGAACAGCGGCGCGTAGCTCGGCCGGCGCGGACGCACGAAGCCGGCCACGGCGATCGCGGGCAAGAGCAGCGAGGCGCCGACGACGAGCGGGTTGAACAGCAGCGTGCCGGCGTCGCTGAAGAGCGGGCGGATGACTCCGAAGCCGACGCCGCCGTACGAGGTCCAGAAGCCCATCAGGCGAAGCGACTCGGTGGCGCTGTTGGTGGCCCAGATCGTGCTCGGCTGCTCGGTGTACTTGAGGAAGTCGAGTCCGTAGCGCACGTGCGCCAGCACGGGCAGGATCCACCACAGCGATGTGAGGACACCGAGGACGGCGACGCGACCGACGAACCACCCGGCGTTGCGCCACGGCACGGCGCCGACGGCCGGCTCGTAGAGCACGAAGATCAGTGGTCCAACGAGCATCCAGCCGACCAGGGCCGCGTTCACCCCGCCTCCGGTCGAGGTGAGGATGAGCGAGAACACGGCCGCCCACCACCAGCCGCGCCAGTCACGCCACCCGGGCCGGGAGCGGACGCCGTGGTAGCTGATCAAGAGCAGCCACGGCAGCGCCGCGTAGCCGAGCAGGGCCAGGCTCGTGCGCGCCGTGAACACCACCACGAATGGATTGAGCAGATAGAAGCCGCCGGCCACGACGTGCACCACGCGGCGAGGCCGGCCGACCAGCGTGTCGAGCAGGCGCAGCATGCCCCACGCCGCGAGGGCGAACATCAGCCCGAGCCACAGCCGCTGCACGACCCACGGGCTGATCCCGAGGGCATGCAGCGCCGCGTAGAACGGGCCCATCGGCCACAGGTAGCCGCTGTACTGAGAGCTGTGGACGTTGCCCAGGTCGGTCGTCGGCGTCCACACCGACGCCACCGACTGCAGGAACCGACCGGGGTCGACGTGGAGGTCGATCTTCGTGTCGGATGTCGCCCAGCCCGGTCGCTGCCAGAACGCGAGCGCGAACGACAGCGCGACGAACGACAGCGTGATCGCGCGGTCACGCGTGAGGCGGCGCACCTGGGTCACGGAGCGGCGGGGACCGGCGGATCCAGCTCACGCTGGCGGATGCGAGCCAGCTGCACGGTGGCCGGATCACGCGGGAAGGAGGCGATCTGGAGCAGGAACCAAGCGTCGATGTTGTCCGGCTCGTCGTGAACGATCCGCTTGATCAGGCGCTCGGCGGCCGGGCGGTTCCCAGCGTGGATATAGAGCTCGGCGCGGAGGATGTCGACGCCGCGGTCGGGGTTCAGTGTGCCAGCGCGGTCGAGCTGATCGGAGATGGCGTGCGCCAGCGGCGGCGACACGTTCGCGTTCTGCGGCAGCAGCGCGTCGGCACGCGACTGGGCGTGGACCTGGAGGGCGCCGAGCGCGAACCACGCGCACCCGATCGCGGCCACGCCGAGCAGCGCCACGCGGGTGAGCAGGGTCCGGTTGCCGGCCACTAGTGCACCCACGGCGGCCTCAGCGGTGGGCTTCGCGCGCGGCGCGCCGGAGCAGGCGCGCGGTGGCGAGGGGCTGGCGATCGCTCGCCGGCGGCCGCGAGTCGGCGGCCATCGCCGCCGCCACCTCGGCCTGCATGCCGCGACGGAAGCTGTCCTGATCGAAGCGGGCGGCGTTGCTCGTGCAGTCCTCCGGATCGACGGCAACGTCATCGAACCCGAGTACGGCCTCGATCAGCTCCTCGGCACCGCCGGCCCAGAAGCAGCCGGTGACGCCGTCGAGGATCGTCTCCAGCGCGCCACCACCCCGCCGCGCGATCACCGGGCGTCCGGCCGCCTGGCTCTCCACGGCGGCGATCCCGAACTCCTCGATCGCGGTCACGACCAGGGCCCGAGCGCCCTGCAGGATCGTCGAGACCGTCTCGTCCGGGAGCCGCCCGGCGAAGTGGATGGTCGGACCCGCGGCGTGCCTGAGCCGGCGCATATCGGGCCCGTCGCCGACCACGATCAGGGGCAGGCGCAAACGATTGAAGGCCTCGACCGCGACGTCGATCTGCTTGTGCGGCATCAGCTCCGAGACGACCGCGTAGTGGTCCCCCACTGCCCCGGGCGCGAACCGCCGCGTGTCCACCGGCGGGTAGACGACGTGGGCCTCGCGCCCGAAGTAGGCGCGGATTCGCGCCTGGGTGGCGCGGGAATTCGCGACGTAGCGGTTGGTGCGCTGTGCCGCGATCCAGTCCCATTGGCGCCAGCGGCGGAACAAGCGGCGCAGGAAGGCGCGCGTGAGCGGGTCGGGCCGGCGGGCCAGCGTCCGGTCGCGGTCGTTCCAGGCGTAGCGGAACGGGTTATGGCAATAGCTCACGTGGACGGTGTGGGCATCACACAGGACCGCGTGGGCCCAGGCCGATGAGCTGGAGACGACCAGGTCGTACTGCGAGAGGTCGAACGACTCGACCGCGGCCGGATACAGCGGCAGCAGGGCCCGGAACGTGCGCGCCGTCGGCCGCAGCCGCTGGAGGAACGAGGTGTAGACGCGCCGGTCGCTGAAGCGGCCCTCCGTGCCGTCCTCGTCGTAGACCGCCGTGTAGATGTCGGCGTCCGGCCAGATCTCGCACAGCTCCGTGAAGACCCGCTCCGCGCCTCGGAGGTCGAGCAGAAAATCGTGCACGAGCGCCACCCGTTGGGGCGCGGGCTGATGGTGGGGCGACAGCACCGGCCCTCAGTCTATGGACTGACGGGCGTGACAGCGCTGGCCGGATAGCCTCCGGGGGCCTGCATGCCCGTGGTTCTGATCATCAGCTACTCCGGCGCGATCGGTGGCGCGGAGCGGCTGCTCGTCGATTTCGCCGGGGCGCTCGAGGGCGAGGTCTGCCTGGCCTGTCCCGAGAGCCCGCTGGCCGAGGCCGGCCGTGAGGCCGGGCTGCGGGTGTTCGCCTCTCGGCCGCGTTCGCTGCGGTGGCGGGGCGGTTTTGGGTTGCGAGGCCGCGCCGCCGCCGAGCTGGTCGGCCACGGGCTGACGGCTCGGCGGCTGGTCCGCGACCTCGACCCGGACCTCGTGGTGGCGTGGGGAATGCGGGCGGCACTCGCCCTGCTGCCCGTCCGCCGCCCGGCCGCGCCTGCCGTCTTTCAGCACAACGACCTCCTCCCAACCGGACGTGCCCTGCGCTGGGCGGTGCGGCGCGCCGCCCGGCAAGCCGATCTGGTCGTGTCGCTGTCGGAGGCGATCGCCCGCGATCTCGGCGAGCCGGCGGCGGTTGTACATCCGGGGGTCGATGTCGAGAGTTTTCCCGTTTCTGCGCGAGGGGCACCGCTTGTCCTTGTGCTGGGCGCACTCGTGGAATGGAAGCGGCCCGACCTGGCCCTGGAAGCGGCGGCCATCGCACGGCGGACGGTTCCGGGACTGCGATTGCGGTTGGTCGGGGCACCGCTGCCCGGGGACGATCCGGCTTTCGTGGAGCGGCTGCGCGCTCGTGCGGCGGCGCCCGATCTCGCCGATGCCGTCTCGTTTGTCGGCTCGGTGGCAGATCCGCGCCACGAGCTGGCGCGGGCGGGCTGTCTGCTGCACTGCGCGCAGCGCGAGCCGTTCGGGATGGTCGTGCTTGAGGCGCTGGCTGCGGGCCTCCCGGTGATCGCGCCCGCGGGGGATGGGCCGTCCGAGATCGTCGACTCGTCGTGCGGCGTGCTGTATCCCCCGGGCGATGCCCGTGCCGCGGCCGAGGCGGTCGCCGGGGTGCTATCGGATCCGGCACGCGGGGTGTCGATGGGCGCCGCCGGCCGCCGGCGCGCCCGCGAGCACTTCGATCGCGCCGCTGCGGTGGCGCGCTACGCGTCGGTTGTCGGTGCGGTCCGCCGCCGCCCCCCGCCCGCCGAAGAATCGCAATTCACAGGCGAGGGGTGCCGGGAAAATGCGAAAGTTCGCCCGACGATCGCGCTGGTCACGGTCACGCACAACTCGGCGGCCGAACTACGAGCGCTGCTGGCGTCGGTGGAGCGCCATCTGCTGGAGGCGCATGTCGTCGTCGTCGACTGTGCGTCCGCCGACGACAGCGTCGCCGTGGCGCGTGACTGGCCCGGTGACGCCACCGTGCTGCCGATCGAGAACGTCGGCTTCGGCGGGGCGTCGAACGCCGGCATTGCGCACGTGACGGCCGCGGTGACCGTGCTGGTCAACCCCGACGTCGAACTGCTCGACGACTCGCTCCTGGCCGCTGCCGCGGAGGCTGAGAGTCATGACCGGCTGCTGGCGCCGCGCGTGCTCACGCCGGGTGGGGAGCGGGAGGACTCGGTGCACCCGATCCCGGGCTCGCTTCCGAACCTCCTTGGGGCGCTCGTGCCGCACGAGCTGGCGCCGGCGGCGCTTGTGCCGTGGCGCGGCGACCGGCCACGGCGTGTCGGGTGGGCCGTGGGCGCGGCGCTCGTGGCCAGGACGGACACGCTGCAGCGCCTCGGCCCGTTCGACGAGCGCATCTTCATGTACGGCGAGGACCTCGACCTGGCCCTGCGCGCGGCCCAGACCGGCGTCGAGACCTGGTTCTGGCCGGCCGCGCGGGTGGTTCACCGCCGCTCGCACTCGACGCATGCTGCTTTCGGCGGCGAGCCGTTGGAGCGGCTGGTTCGGGCGCGCCAGGAGGTGGTGGGGCGGCGGTTAGGACCATGGCGGGCGCGCTTGGACGG
Source organism: Solirubrobacteraceae bacterium (assembly GCA_045805545.1). GTDB lineage: Bacteria > Actinomycetota > Thermoleophilia > Solirubrobacterales > Solirubrobacteraceae > Palsa-465. The sequence continues at coordinate 67,353 of JBJMLD010000058.1, forward strand.
TGCGGGGCAGCGCCTGCTCGTGGGCTCGCGGCTGGTTGGCAAGCGGCTGCTCCGACGGCCCGTCGAGCGGGAGCGGCGCTTGCTCGCGACGTTACGCGATGGCGGCTGAGGTGCGACGCCGCACGACCACGAGCGTGTCGACCTCCTCGGCTATCGACCACTCCGAACCGGGATGGCGGAAGTGCGTGTCGACCACCTCGGTCGGGCCAGGGAGACCGCCGCCGGCCTCGCGACCGAGGCGGGCGTCGTGGAAGGCGACCGCGCCGTATGCCGCGACGTGCGGGTGCCACACTTCCCAGTCCTCCCGGCAGCCATCGCGACTATGGTCGCCGTCGATGAACACCAGATCGATCTCGCCACCGCTCCATACGCGGCCGACGTCCTGGCTGCGGGCTCGATGCCAGTGCAGCTGCGGGCCGGCGGGGGGCGTGCCGCGACGGACGGCGAGCCGGGTCGCGGTCGGGTGCGCGCGCCAGCCGGCGCGTAGCGCGGCGCCGCCGGGCACGAACGGGTCGATCAGATGAAGCTCACTGCCTGGCTTCAGGGCGCGGCTCAGCACGATCGCGGACGAGCCTTCGTAGACGCCGAGCTCGACCACCCTGTTGGCGCCCGCCGCCAGCCGGGCCAGGACGTCCATCTCGGCGCGGCTGTGCATCGGCCTGGGCGGGACCACCCCGGCGGCAAGCGCCAGCGCGCGCAGTCGCGGGTCGTTACGCAGCGCGTCGGGTGCCAGGCGGCGCAGTGGCTTGGGAGCGGGCATCGCCGGCGAGGCTAGACGACGACCCAGCCCGGAGCGACGCCGCGCGGCGCTCGCCGCGGGCTTCGTCGCGGTCGCTGTCGCAGTCGTGCTGGTGATCGTCCTGGCCAGCGGCAGCGGTGGCCGCCACCGGGCCCCTCCGTCGCCCTCGGCACGACCGACCTCGTCGCCAGCGCCGCTCGGTCCGCCCGCCGCGCCCGCACCCACGATGCAGCAGTTTGGCGCGAGCGTGAACAGCGTGTTCAACGAGCAGATCTACAGCCCGGCGGTGATCGCGTCGCAGCTGACCGCGCTCGCGGGCACCGGGGTGACGATCGCCCGCAGCGACGCGCTGTGGGAGGCGACCGAGCCCTCGCCCCCCACCGCCGGTCGCCACACCTACAACTGGAGGTTCGACGACGCCGTCGCGGGCGCCCTGGCCCGCGTGCATCTCCGCTGGCTTCCAATCATCGACTACACCGCGCCGTGGGCCGCGTCGATCCCAGGGCAGGAGCACACGGCGCCGCGGGTCCCGGATGCCTTCGCCGCGTTCGCCGGCGCCTTCGCTGGCCGCTTCGGCCCCGGCGGGAGCTTTTGGCGCGAACATCCGGAGCTGACCGCTGAGCCCGTCGACACGTATGAGATCTGGAACGAACCGGACGTCCAGTTCTTCTGGCTCCCGGCCCCCGACCCCGCCCGCTACGCCGATCTTTACCTTCGGGCGCGCAACGCGATCAAGCTCGCCGACCCGAGCGCGCGTGTGATCGTAGGCGGCCTCGGCCATCCCGAGACGTTCGTGCCGGCCCTCGTCGCTGCCCGCCCCGGAATCAGCGCCCACATCGACGGGGTGGCGGTGCATCCCTACCTGCCGCATCCGCGCGACATCCTCGACCGGATTCGCACCGATCGCGGAATCCTCGACACGCACGGGCTGGCCGCCGTGCCGCTCTACGTCACCGAGACCGGGTGGTCGACGAGCCCTCCGCATGTCCCGAAGTGGGCGCCGGCGCGACTGCGGCCGGGCTATATCAAGCGACTGATCGGCGCCATCGGACACACCGACTGTCGTATCGCGGCCACGGTTCTCTACTCGTGGATGACGCCCGATCGCAACCCGGGCTTGGTCGACGAGTGGTTCGGAATCCACCCTCCGGCCGGCGGCGAGACGAACGACACGCGGGCGTTTGCTGCGGGACTCCGTGCCGCCACCGAGCCACAGCCTCCGGCCTCAATACGGGCGCTGGCGGAGCGGTTTCGCTGCCCAGCAGCTTCTGCGGCGTCGCTCAGTGACGCAGGCAGCGGCCGGCCAGCGACGCCTTGACCCGGCAACCTTCGAGCGCAAGCGCCGCCTTCCGGAACGCCCGATACCCCGGCTTGGCGATCAGGTGCCGGTGCGGATACTTGAACAAGCCCGCGAACTCGAAGGACTTGTCGCCCCGCTCGTCACGAGTGACCCACGTCGACCAATCGAAGCCGGCCAGCCCTAGGGGCTTTCGATTGGCGGCAAGCAGCGGCAGAAGCTGCGAGATCCGCTGCGCCTGACCGGCCTCAGTCGTTTCGAACCCGAAGAGCTGACTCGTTTTACCGACCGACGACGGCCAGCTGACTTCGGTGGCGTAGAGCGGCTTATGGCTGTCGCCGTACTTATTCATCACGGCGCGAACCCGCTGGAGGATCGTGATCACCCCAGCGGCCTCGCTGGTGAACGGATGCGCCGCGACCGCGTCGAACAGCTTGCGAGCGCCGGGGATCTTGTAGATCGACTCGATGTCGTCCCACATGAAGTTCGGCATCCCCGCGAGCACGATCCGTGCGCCCGGGTCGACCCGCTTGATCGCGCCGTGGGCGGCGCTGAGCATCCGGATATATCCCGGGGCGAACGGTTGATCGGGCCAATAAAGAGTGATATTCGGTTCGTTCCAAATCTGCCACAGGCGGATCGGGACCGGATGGACCGACGGATGCTGACGCCAGAAGGAACCGTGGGGTCCGTAGTGCTGCACGAGCGCGGTTAGAAATCGCGCGTACGTCGTATTCGACGCCGGCAGGTTGTAGGTGCCGGGGTTGTGCGTGGCGGCTGCCCAGTCCGGCGTCACGAGCACGTCGGCCAGAATTCTCAGCCCGTGCTTGGCGGCGAGGAGCACGGTCGGGTCGGTAGCCCGGAACGTCGTGGGAACGCCGTCAACCGACTCGAACTGCCCGCGCTGAGCCGCCGGTACCTGTGAGAAATCGGAGTACGGCTGAGCACTCGCCCAGACGATCTCGTAGCGAAGGCTCTCGACGCCGCTGGCCACCATCGTGGCCATCTGCTGGTTCAGATTGAGCCCGCGATAGACACTCGTCGACGGGGGCAGCATGCCGACGAAGCCGAACGGCACGCGGGCCTGCGCGGTCGCACTGGCGACCGTCGCGAACACGGCGATCGTGAGGACGGACACGGCAAAGCGGCGCCACATCCGGCGCGAGTCTACCCGCGGCACGGTCCGGCCGGAGCCACCGGCGTTACGCTGCGGCGTCGTGCCAGAAGCAAGCGTCGCCGTGGTCATACCGACGCGCAACCGCGCGGAATATCTTCGGACAACGCTGCGTTCGCTCGCCGCGCAGGACGTTGCTGGCGCGTACCAGGTGGTCGTGGTCGATGACGGCTCGAATGACAACACGGGCGAGATTGCGGCAGGTTGGGGTGCGGCATACATCCGGCATGAACAACCGCGCGGCATCAATGTTGCGCGTAACGCGGGCGTGCGCGCGTCCGCGGCGCCGCTGATCGCGTTCCTCGACGACGATGCGTATGCGCCCCCGGACTGGCTCGCCGCGATCGTCGCCGGCGCCGCGCGCTACGAGGACGCGGACGCATTTGGCGGGCCGATCCGAGCCGTGTTCGAGGGTCGGGCGCCGCGCGGGTGCGGTCGTGAGGCGCCACCGATCACGACGCTGGATCTCGGCGGCCACGACACGGACGCAGACATGGTGTGGGGAACCAACATGGCCATTCGCCGGCGTGCGTTCGAACGCTTTGGCGCGTTCGACGATGCCTTGCACAGTCATGGCGACGAGGAGGATTGGCTGCTGGGGTTGCGCGCCGGTGGCGGTCGAATCGTTTATCTGGCGGGGGCGGGGGTCGATCACCTGCGGGTCGGCCGTGATGTGCGCCTGCCCGCTCTACTGCGCGCCGCCTACGGGCGCGGCCGTGCCGCACGCGCCACAGATGAGCGTCGCGGGCTCGCTCCCGCGGCGCGCGCCGAGCTGCGGACGCTGGCCGGCTGCGGCTGGCACACCGCGCGCTACCGCTGCGCGCAGGGTCCGATCATGGCGGCGCACTCAGCTGGACGCCTGGCCGGGGCGCTGCGCGGGACGCGCCCGGCGCGATGACCAGCGGCCGGCGCTCGTTGTGGGCGCCGCTTGATCCCCGGGAAGACCGGCCAGAGTCGTCCGTGGTTGACCAGCGCGTCGTCTGGATCGCGTTGGTCGGACTGACGCTGCTCGCCGCAGCAGTCCGGTTGCCGTTCCTGGGGCACCAGAGCCTGTGGCTGGACGAGATCATCACGCGGGACATCATCCGCGAGCCGAGCCTGACGGGCGTGTGGAACCACGTTCGCGCGACTGAATCGACGCCGCCCCTGTTCTATGTCCTGGAATGGCTCGCGGGCGCGCGTTCGCCGGTGGCGATGCGTCTGATCCCGGCCTCGGCGCTGATCGCCGCGGTGCCCGTGGCCTACCTGGCGTTCCGCCGGCTGATCGGCGAGTGGGCGGCAGTCGCAGCAGCCGCGGTCGTAGCCGTCACCCCCGCCCTGGTCGAGTACTCGTTGGATGCGCGCGCCTACGGCCTCCTGGTCCTCACCGGGCTGTTGTCCGTCTGGGGATTTGGCTGCCTGCTCGAGCGGCCGTCCGCGCGGCGCTACGGCGCCTGGGCGGTGGCGTCAGCCGCTTGCGTATGGAGTCACTACTTCGGGTTCTTCCTGGTGGCGGGGGAGGCGATCGTCCTGTTTGCGGCACTGCCTCGGAGCCGCAGGTCCACGCTGGCCTGGTCGCTGGTGATCGCCGCCCTGGTCGCGCCGCTTCTACCGCTGGTTCTGCACCAGAGCGGCGATGAGCGGGCGGAATTCATCACAGGGATACCGTTGGGCACCCGCCTGACGAGCACCGTGCGTCAATTCGCGATGGGCGCAAACATTCCGCGTACTTGGCTCGAAGGCGCGGGACTGGCGCTGGCGATCTCCGGCCTCGCTGCCGGGGTTGTCATCGCGATTCGCTCGGGAAGCCGCTCGCGCTGGCTGCTCGCGCTCCTGGCGATCGCGTTCGCGCTGCCTTTCGCACTGGCGGTGCTCCGGATAGAGGATCGCTTCTATGACCGCAACGTGCTCTTCCTGCTGCCGTTGGTGGCGGCGTTGGCAGCGCCGGGCCTGATGCGCCTTCGCGGTGTGCCGCTCGCCGCCTACCTGGCGCTTGCCGTGGTCACTTCCGTCTGGGTGGCGACAAACTGGCGCTACGAGCAGGCCGACTGGCGCACGGCAGTCGAGCGGATGAAGGCAGTCGACCGATCGGCCGCGGCGGTCGTCGTCCCCCGATCCCAACTCAGCCTGGTTGTCGCCAGCAGCTATCTCGGCGGCCCTGCGAAAGTCACCACAACAGTCGCCAGACGCGCATGGATCGTCGTTGAGCCCTACCGAGCCGCTCATCGTCGCGCGTTAGGTCCTGCGCCGCTCCCCAGCACGATCGATGCTGTGACTGCCGGCTTCAGGACCATGCGCACCATCTTCGTGCACGGCTTTCGCCTCGTGCTGGTGACCGCAATCAGGCCAACGCCGATCAACCCGGCTCGGGCACGGGGGACCGCGGTCTTCGGTCCGCCTCTCTAGCGCTTGGTCGGGTCACCGCAATAGCGCACCGATCGCCGCGTCGGTCAGCGCCGCTGTGCGGCTCCACGGGAGCTGCTGTGCGCGGGCTGTCCCGGCGGCAACGAGTTTCGTGCGGAGTTCGTCGTCGGTTGCCGCGGCGAGCGTCGCGGCGGCGAGCGCGTCTGGGTCATCGTGTTTCACGAGGAGTGCTGCGTCGCCGCAGGTTTCCGGGAGGGCGCCGGCGTCGGTGGCCACGACCGGCGTCCCTGCTGCCATGGCCTCCAGGCACGGCAGGCCGAAGCCCTCGTAGCGTGATGGCATCACGACGACAGTGGCGCCGGCGTAGAGGCCGGGGAGCAGCTCGTCCGGGACGTAGCCGAGCCGGCGGTTGCCCGGCTCGCTGCCACTCAGATAGCCGCGCTCCGATCCCGCGTGGATGAGGTCGATGCCGTGGCTCTTTAGTGCCTTGGCCGTGGACTCGAGTGCTTGCAGGTTCTTCCGATCCGACAGCGTCCCCACGACGAGCGCGTACGGTCGATTCAGCTCGTAGCGCTCGCGGGGCGGCCCGGGATCGGCGTCGGGGGTGAAGCGCTCGTCGACCCCTTCCGGGATGACCGTGGCGCGATCTTCGTCGAGTCCGAGCAGCTCGATGAGCTCGCCCTTGGCGAACTGCGACACCGTGATCACGAGGCGGGCCCGCTTGGCGAGGACAGGCAGGATCCGTCGCTGGTAGGCCACATAGGCCGGCGCGTAGGCCTCCGGATGGCGGAGCGCGGCGGCGTCGTGGATGACAACCACGTTGCGCCGCGAAACGGCCGGTGCCAGGTTGGCCGGCGAATAGATCAGAGTTGATCTGATCGCTGCGGAGGGCAGGACGGCCTGTTCCCACACGTGCCCAGCCCTGTGCGCCAAGTACCTCGGCGGCCGCATCACGCGGTAGCGCTGAGGGTTCAGCGCGGGCAGGCGCAGCGCCATCTCGCGTGCCAGGCGCTCGACGCCCCCGATCTCGGCGCGAATGGCCGCTCGCGCGTTGATCGCGACGGTGGCGTTTGCGTTGGTGGCCGCTTGTCCGCGGCCGGTTCCCACTATGACTCGAGCACGCGGCGGCGCACGAACACGCCGGCGCCGAGCAGCCCGATCCCGAGGCCGGCGCCCAGCCATACGTCATAGCCGGTACGCGGGAGCGTTCCGGCCGAGGTCGTGCCGGTCGGGTCGGCTGTCGTGGTGCCGGTACTCGCGGTGGTCGAGCTGGTCGTGGAGCTGGTGCCGCTCGACGCGCTGAGGGTGCCGCTGGTCCCGCTCGAGGTCGACGATGCTGAGGAGCCGGAGCTGCCGCTGCTGCCCGAGGAGCCGGAGCCGCTGCTTCCAGACGAGCCGTTTGACCCGTTTGACCCGTTTGACCCGTTTGACCCGCCGAGCGGGTCGACGTATTGCTGATCACCTGCGGACGGTCCGGAGGCCAGCGCGGCGGCCGGCGCCAGCAGCGCCAACGTGAGCATGGCGAGCATGCCGAGGATCGTGATGCGTCTGAAGGTCATCGCTTGCGAGTATTGCAAGCCTTGAGGCTGCTCGCGTTCAGCGACCTTCACCGCGACCGCCGGCAGGCGGCGCGGCTGGTCGAGATGGCTGGTGACGCCGACGTGGTCGTGGGAGGGGGCGACTATGCGTCGAATCGTCTGGGACTGGTCCGGACGATCGACGCCCTGAGCGGGATTTCCAAACCAACGGTCCTGATACCGGGGAACAACGAGACCGACGCGGCCCTGTGGCGGGCGTGCGCCGGGTTCGCCAGCGCCACCGTCCTGCACGGCGAGGCGACCGAGATCGACGGTGTTTGCTTCTTCGGCCTCGGTGGCGGGGTGCCGCCGACGCCACTGCCGTGGAGCTTTGACTTGAGCGAGGACGAGGCTGCCGGCGCACTTGCTCGCTGTCCTACGGGCGCGATCCTCGTCGTCCACTCGCCGCCACGTGGATGCGTCGATCAGGTCTTTGGCCGGCACCTCGGCAGTCGGGCCGTGCGCGCTGTGATCGAGGAGAAGCGACCGCGGCTCGTCCTCTGCGGCCACATTCATCAGGCGTGGCGGCAGGAGGGTGTGGTCGGCGAGAGCCGGGTGGTCAACGTCGGTCCGAAGGGCATGTATTTCGACGTGTAGCCTGGCTGACGGGTTGGCGCCAAATCGGCTGTTTGCAGGATTTATTGCAGAGGCAGGAGGTCGAGGCCGGATTCGGACGGGGCGTGTTAGGGTGCTCGCCGCCCCGCCGTTTCAGTCTTTGTAGATCGGGGCGACAGCCGCGTGTTTGGCTGTCGCCGCGACGCTCGTCTGCGCTTCCAATCATGTCCCGCCTATCGATCTCTCGACGGCCCGTGCGCGCCTTGCTGGGCGTGGTGGTCTCCGTCGCGGCACTGCTTGGAAGCGGACTCGTGCCGGTCAGCTCGGGCGACCTGCAGAGCCAGATCGACGCCGGCCGCTCGAGCGCGTCGTCGTTGCGGTCGGCGATCGCGGCCGAGACGGCGCGGATTCAGCAGACGGCCGGCGGCCTGGCCGACGCCGAGCGCCGGCTCAGCGCAGTGCAGGGCGAGCTGGCAGCGCGCGAGTCGCAGCTGCGCGCGGTCCAGAACTCGCTGATCGCCGCGCGAGACCATCTCGTGCAGCTCGAGAACAGGCTGCAGCAGGCCACGCGCGCGCTGTCCGCCAACCTGGTCTCCGCCTACGAGAGCAGCCGCCCGGATGTGGTCAGCGTGATCCTCGAGTCGCACGGATTCACCGACCTGCTGGAGAAGATGAGCTTCCTGCGTCGGATCGGGCATCAGGACGCCGCCGTCGTGGGCTCGACCCGAACCGCGCGCGAGGCCGTGTTCCGGCAGGCTCGGGCGCTCGCGGCCCTGGAGAAGCGCGACCGAGCGCTGACCGACCAGATCCTGGCCCAGCGCAACCAGGTGGCGGCGCTGCGCGCGGCGCTGCTGAACCGTCAGATCGCGCAGGAGAGCGCCCGGTCGGCGAACGCGTCCAAGCTGCACCAGCTGAACTCGCGCCTGCATTCGCTGGAGGCGCGCGCAGCCGCGGAGGCCCGACGGGCGGCGGCGACAGCCAACGCTGCCGTCCCCGGCGGGATCGCGGTCAACACAGGCGGCATGGCCCAGCCGCCCGGTGGCGCGCCCGCCGCGATCGGCCAGGTGATGGCCGCCGGGAACGCGATCGCGACGCTGCCGTACGTCTGGGGCGGCGGCCACGGTTCGTTCCAGGCCAGCGGGTACGACTGCTCGGGCTCGGTCAGCTACGCGCTCGCCGCGGCTGGGCTTTTGAGCTCCCCGCTCGACTCGACCGGCTTCGAGAGCTGGGGCGACGCCGGACCCGGCAGGTGGATCACGGTCTACGCCAACTCGGTCCATGCGTTCATGGTCGTCGCCGGGTGGCGCTTCGACACCGGCGCGCTGTCATCGGGCGGCACGCGCTGGTCGCAGTCGATGCGCGACACGTCCGGCTTCGTCGCGCGGCATCCGCCCGGGCTCTGATCCGCGACGGCCGCCGCGGTTGGCCCGCGCCCGAGGAACTTTCGCAATCAACCGGCGAGGGGTGCCGGGAAATCGCGAAAGTTCGCTCTGGTCGGGCGGCGAAGGAAGGATGGAGATTCACCGCCGGGGGTGGCGGTGAATCGCCAAACATCGCCGAGCCTAGGCGCCACCGCGGACCGGGATACGGCGCGGCGGAACGACGCCGCGCGCCGGCAGTTGGCGCGGCTCGCCGACGTTCGCCTCCGACTGGCCTTGGCCGCCGGTCCACTCCGACTGGCTGGCTAGCCAGCCAGGCCCCGGGGGAGGCGCGGTTGTGGGGCAGGCGATGGCTGGGCGACCGGTGGGCGTGCGGCCCCCGGCGGCCGGGCGTCCGGTAGCGGGGCGCACGAGGCGGACGGCGAGAAGTGCGGCCGCTGGGATCGCGACAATCGCCAGCATGGCCAGGAACCAGACCTGGCCGGCATCGGTGCCCATGCCGAGGGCGTGGACCAGCCCGGCGAGCCAGGCCACGGCGGTGAATCGGTGCAGCGAGCGCCACCGCTTGGCGCCGATCACGCGGCGGGCGTAGAAGGACAGACCGAGGAGGATCGTGGCCCAGCCGGCGAGGATGCCGAGCGACATCCAGAAGGTCTTGTAGCCGCTGGCGAAGGGAAGGCTGATATCGGCGAGCGACGGGTGGAGGAATTTGTCGCCGAGGAGTGCGACGGCGTGGACGACGATGGCGACGATCGTCGCCAGCGACAGGACTTCGTGGGTCACGCGCAGGTCGGCGACACGACCGCGCAGGAGCTTGGTGCTCATCAGCAGGCCGAGCGATACGGCGAGGCTGGCGAGAACGAGCGCGGCGATGCCGGCGGCGCGGCTGGTTATCCAGAACAAGTGGGGCGTCGGGTTCGTGGTCATACGTCCAGCATCAGGCCGGCGCGGCAGAACGGCGTAGGGCCCGGGTAAGAGGTTCGTAATCCGGCCGGCCCGGGCGGTCAGGCCGGCGCGGGCGGAGAGGCCGGCGCGGGCGGAGAGGCCGGCGCTGAGGCCGAGTCGGCGCTAGCGGCCGGGGTGAACCAGGTAGCCGTCGCGAACCGCGGCTTCGCGCGCACGGAACAGCGAATTGCTCGTGACGCGGACGGTCGCGAACGTGACCCTGAAAGAGCTCCCGCCGGCGAACAGGCTGGATGGGCTGGCCACGCCGGCGGTGTCGCTGTTGAAGTTCACGAAGCGGCGTGAGCCCGGCGTGAGCTGGATCTTCGTGCTGTCCCAGGACCCGTCGGAGATGGGGCCCGTGTGCCCGCCGACGGCCTGCGCGCCGGCCAGCGACAACGTGGTCGTGCCGAAGTTGGCCAGCGGCAGCGTCTCGCAACTGTTGGTGGTGGCGCACTCCGATGGCGCCTCGACGATCCATTCCGCGGAGGAGGTGTCGACCGCGGAGGGATGAAGGGTCTTGCGGAACGTGTGGTGCGTCGTGGTGTCCGACAGGACTACCGATACGCGATGGCCCACGACCACGACCGAGGCCAGCAGCGCGTCGCCCGGCCGGACGTGCATCCGGATCGGCTGTGAGGCGGCCGGCACGAGCTCGTACCAGACGCTCGAGGAGACGCCCCCGGCCGTCGAGCAGTCGGCCTCGGAGCCGATCTGCTCGAGCGCGTTGGAGCTCTCGCTGTAGCCGCCGAGGCCGACCCAGACCGCGGAGAAGCTCCGCTGCCCGCGCACGCACGAGACCCGGGGCTGGCGCCACGCGGCCACCACTCTGGTGAAGCGAACGCCGGCGCGGTGCACGGCGTAGCCGGCCCAGTTCGAACTCTGGACCGTGTCGGCCATGGCCGACGGGGCGAGGACACCAAGGCATGCCGACGCGATCAGCGCTACCCGCTTGAACAGACGCATCAAGTACGCATCGGGCACTCGGTCCTGAAACTTGAC